>CALXLI010000057.1 GCA_944389155.1 uncultured Spirochaetaceae bacterium
GGCTGAGAACATAAGCATCGGTGACTACACCTATTATGATGATTCGAAAGATCCCATGGGCTGGGAAAAGAACAACGTTCTCTTCAACTATCCATTCTTCGGTGAACGTTTGGTAATTGGCAATTATTGCTCATTGGCCGAAGGCTCTGTATTCATAATGGGAGCAGCAAACCATAGGCTATCAAGCATCACTACATACCCATTCAATGTAATGGGAGGTGCATGGAGAGAAAGATCTACTCCACACATAGAAGAGCTTCCTCATAAAGGCGACACCATAATAGGTAGTGATGTCTGGATAGGACACAACGCTGTAATAATGCCTGGGGTGAATATCGGGAATGGCAGCATCGTTGCAGCATATTCAGTCGTAACGCGAAGCTTTCCACCATACTCTGTAATCGGTGGCAATCCAGCCCGTCTTATAAAGAAGAGATTCAGCGATGAGATGATAGATCTTCTGCAGCAGCTTAAATGGTGGAATAAAAGCCCAGAAGAGGTCACGGAGCTTCTTCCTTTGCTTACATCTCCTGATTTAGAGAGTGTAAAGGAAGAAATAAAAAGAATTATTAAATCTTAATTTAATAAATTTGCATTTAATAAATTTGTATTTATAATATTGAATATGAAAGAAAAACTAATTGGCAGAGAGCACGAGATATCCAGACTGGAGAAAATATGGAACAGCGGAAAATTTGAGTTCGTTGTCATATATGGCCGACGCAGAGTTGGAAAATCATTCCTCATCGAATCATTTACGGAAGGAAAGAATGGGGTCTACTTTGAGGCTATACAGGATGGAAGCAAAGAGACACAGCTCCGTCTTATGTCACGTTCAGCCGCTCTAGCTCTATATGGAACAGAAGGAGCAGCATTTACTGACTGCATCTCCATTTTCGATGCAATTGCAAAGAAAGCTGAAAACGAAAGGTTTTTTTTCGTAATTGATGAAATATCTTATCTCTGTGAGGCAAATGCTGAAATTATCGGCCTGCTGCAGCATTATGTAGACACGGTATTCAAACGAACAAAGCTTGTTCTTATTCTCTCAGGATCTTCAAGAAGGTTTATTGAGGAAAATGTCCTAAGCAGCCAAAGCCCTCTCTACGGAAGAAGGACAGAACAGATAAAGCTTTTTCCATTCTCTCCAGCAGAAAGCGCCAAGATGCTGCCAGCATGGAACATTGATGATATAGCAACAGCTCATGTCATCACTGGAGGAATTCCTTATTACCTTAACTTCCTAGCAAGGCATAGCAATATCGCAGAAGCAATCAAAGATGAATTCTTTACCCCAGGAGGTGCATTATTTACAGAAGCGGAACTCTTCATGAAAGGCGTATACAGAAAAACAAGCACGTATGGCACAATACTGGAAGAAATCGCAGGAGGAACAAATGATGTCAACAAGATAAGCGGCAAGACGGGGCAAAGCTATGCAAATGTAAGCATGGCACTCTCATCCCTTTCATCCCAGCAGATCGTGGCGAAGAGAGAGAAGATCGAAGGACACGGGACAGGTAAAGGCTGGGAAATCATAGATGGATACTTTGCCTTCTTCTATCGTTTTGTCCATCCCTATTATTCTCTTATTGAGCGAGGCAGAGGAGAAGCTGCCTTCAGTAATGCCATGAACAGGCTTAATGGTTTTGTTTCAAAGGAAATCGAAAGCTCTTTCAGAGAATACGTGCTTTCTGCTTCACACTTGCTTATAAGTTCCATTGGCTCTATTGATTTTCCAAATCCTATACAGAAAAGGAATGAAGAAGTCGATCTCTTCGGCAAAGCAGATGACGGCTGGATTATCGGAGAATGCAAATGGCAGAATTCTCCAGTACATATAGATGTCTTTGCTCAGCTTGAAGCAAGGAAACAGCTTCTTGTCGGCTCTGACAAAACACATTTTTTCATATTATCAAAAGCAGGATTCGGCAGCGATATGGCAACGCTTGCAGAAAGCCGTGACGACATCCATCTGATTACGGCTGAAGAGCTTTTTGAAAGGAGTCAAGCTCAATAAGATGCCTATCAGCAGGTAGCCATTCAACGCTTTCAATGGTACTTCCTGTAAGCCATTTCATAGCTTCATGTTCCTTGATTGTTATCTCTCCGTCTGTAACGTGGCACAAATAGCAATCCATTACAAGATAGAAGCTCTCATATTGATGCTCAACAGTTGCCAGGAATGAATCAACTGCTATATCGACATCAAGTTCTTCCTTTATCTCACGGACTATCGTTTCCTCGCCGCTCTCCCCTTCTTCTCTTTTGCCGCCGGGAAATTCCCAAAGCCCCTTATATTCTCCATATCCTCTCTCTGTTGCCAGGATCTTATCCCCATCCTTTATCACAGCAGCACTGACTCTTATTCTCTTCATACGTGCAATGATAGCAGAAAGAGATAGAACAAGATATAATCACACCGCCATGAAAAAGAGCAGGAATTACGATCTTGGAAAAGATGGGCTTTGGTATCTGACGCTTCGTCTCGCACTCCCGACAGCATTGGCACAGGCTGTCAATGTACTGTATGCCATTGTTGACAGGATGTTCATAGGCCATATTGCTGTATATGGTGAAACAGCCCTTGCAGGGGTTGGGATAGCAGCCCCCATAACTACTTTGATATCATCATTTGCAGTCCTCATCGGGATGGGAGGAGCTCCTATAATGGCAATGAAGGAGGGGCATGGCGAACATGAAAGCGCAGAAAGGATACTATCTACTGCATTTTATCTGCTCATCCTGTTCTCAGCCATCCTTACCCCGCTCTTCTTTATCTTCAGAGCCCCTATATTGATGGCCTTCGGTGCATCTGAAGCAACAATCGGACATGCAAGCGAGTACCTTGGATGGTATGTTCTTGGAACGCCTTTCGCCCTTCTCGCATCTGGGCTCAACAGCTTTGTAATAAATCAGGGGGAAAGCAAGAAAGGCATGGTTTCAGTGCTCACAGGGGCTGCCCTCAATATTGTTCTCGACCCTATATTCATATTCACATTAGGCATGGGAGTAAAAGGAGCTGCAATAGCAACAGTGATCTCACAGGCAGCATCAGCCCTGGTTGTCATATCAGTGCTTCTCTCTGACAAAACCCAGATAAAGCTCCGGTTCACGTTCTTCGACAGAACACGTGTGATGAAGATAATGATCTTCGGGCTCTCCCCATTCATAATCATCGCGACAGACAGTGTCCTTATGATCGTCCTGAACTCTGTCCTGCAGCGCTATGGCGGACCAGGCCAGGGAGATATCCTCATAACATGCTCCACAATCATACAAAGCTATCATCTATTGGTAATGAATCCACTTGGTGGCATAACTGCAGGATGCCAGGGCCTTATCAGCTTCAACTATGGGGCAGGCAACTCCTCACGTGTAAGGGAGAGCATAAAACGCGTTCAGATCATAGCGACAACGTATACTGTCATCATGTTCGTGCTTACGCTCATCGGCTCAAGGCTTTTCGCATCATTCTTCACCCCCAGCGCTGAAATACAGGGCCTTGCTGCAAAATACATGATAGCATTTGAATGCATGATCATACCGCTATCGTTCCAGTACACCAATGTAGATATGATGACAGCCCTTGGACAGGTCAGGTTCTCACTTCCGCTGTCTCTTGAGAGGAAATTGGTATTTTTCATCTCAACGCTTATCCTTCCGCATATATTCCAAGCTGATGCAGCATTCTTTGCAGAGCCAGTATGTGACCTGATTGCAGGAATACTATCATCAGCGATAATGTGGACAGAACTGCCAAAGATACTCAAGAGAAGAGAAGAGAGAGGGTTGAGCATCTAGAGCTCAACAACACGCCCTCCCTCATCAGCGCTTCTGTATATAGCTTCAACAAGCGCTACAGCCTTCTCAGCCTCACGTCCTGTTATAAGAGGATCCCGTCCTTCGTTCAGGGCATCAATGACATCCTGGAGCTGTGCAATATGTCCATCCGCGGCGATGCCCATTGGGTCCGATGCACCGCCTCCAGTACTTGTCTTTTCAGCAAAATGACGCCTTATCTCCTCATCTTCAGGCCTTTCCTCCCTGAACTGCCATGCTTTTATGCTTTCTTCTTCGAGAATGACAGAGCCATCTGTTCCACAGATCTCAACACGCTTCAGAAAGCCTGGATATGAAGCAGAGGTTCCCTCGATTATTCCAAGCGCACCGCTTTTGAACTGAAGCACGGCAACAGCTGTATCTTCAACATCTATCCCTGTGTGATTCAAAAGTGCTGTACGGCCAGATACATTCGCAACATCTCCTCCAAACCACCTGAGAAGATCAATTGCATGGGTTCCCTGATTCATCAGTATTCCCCCACCGACCTCGCTCTTCTTTCCATGCCATGGAACAGAATCAAAATAATCCTGCGTTCTTAGCCACTTGAACTGTGTATCGATTAGCGTCAGCTTGCCAAAGCGTCCTTCGTCAATGGCTTTCTTTATTAGCTTTGAAGCCTCAAAGAATCGTGACTGGAAGATACCGGAAAGCATTACACCAGCTTTCTCTGCAGCCTCTATCATCTTGCTGCAGCGTTCTGTGCTTATTTCAATCGGCTTTTCTATTATGATTGCTTTCTTCTTGTGCTCTATTGCTGAAAGAGCAGCCTCAAGATGGGCACTGGGAGGTGTTGTTATCATAACGATCTCGACCTCTTCATCGTTCATGAAGCTCTCAAGATCATGATAGCTCTTTATACCGTATTTCTCTGCAAATGCGTCGCATTTTGCGGGATTATGGCTATGGCAGGCAACAAGGCACGCCCCATTTACAGTCTCAGCAGCAATTGCATGAAACGCAGCGATTGCACCTGTTCCTACTATGCCGATTCCATATTGTTTATCCATTGGCTTTCCTCCTTCTGCTTAATTTTGCACGATTAGGAGGAAAGCACAATAGCGGGTCAACGCCAGCCTATTTCATCAAGAAGCGCAAGAAGCGAATCATGGGAAAGCGTAAAAGCCTCCTCTCCCGTAAGCTTCTTTCCACCCTCCTTCATGCTCTTTCCATTCTCAAGGGCGCTGAAACCAGTGAAATCCGCAAGATGCGGTTCAAGAGACAGGAAGCCATCGTACCCACGGTCCTTAAGATATGCAAGTATGGTCTTCAGGTTCCCATCCCCCTGGCCTGGAGGCACAACCGTTCCATCTCTGAAGAGAGCGTCTTTGATATGGACATACGCAACATAAGGCGAAAGCATATCCCAGGCTTCGAGGGTATCCTGACCGCACTGAACGAAGTTTGCGAAATCAAAGACAGCTTTGAAGCTATCTGAATAGAATCGCTCCATTATCCTCAGGCATCGTGGCGCTATGTCTCCATAGATTTCCTTCTCATTCTCATGAAGAAGCACAACGCCATTCTTCGCAGCATACTGTACAAGCTTCTCAAGCCTTCTCATGACCTCGCTTTCGTACTTATCTGCACTCTCTCCTTCGGGGATGAAGAATGAGAACATCCTTATGTTCTCCGTTTCAAATAGATGCGCTATATCAACAGTATGGCAGAAGAGCCTGAAATGCTCATCAAAGTCATCGTTTATACCGATCTTTCCGATTGAAGAACCAACAGATGAAAGATGTATGCCCTCTTCATCAAGCCTCTTCTTGATATCTTCCGCTTTATCCATGGGGTATGAGATCAAAGGACTGCCATCTACAGAGCGGCACTCTATCCATTCCATGCCTAGTTTATGAAGAACCTCTATCTGCCTAGAAAGAGAGCTGTCTATCTCATCTGCAAAACCTGAAAGCCTATACATGCTTACCTCCATATGAACCTGCCGTGCTGAATGTTATGCCAAGATCTTCCTTCATCCTTGACGTTGCGCGCCTCTTGTTCAGCTCCTCAAGGAAAAGATCCTCATCGAATGGGATCGATACCGTCTTATCAAGCCAGGATGAGAGATATATGGCATTTGAAAGCATAAGACCGTTAAGGCCTTCCTCTCCTTCTGCGATAAGCTCTCCCTTTCCGAGAATCCTGGACGCAAATGCGTTTATCACCCCTGCATGCTCAGGATATTCGCCTGATGTATCGCACTCAACCCATTTGCCGCTTGGCTTATCGAAACCACCTGTTGCTGTACGGCAGAACTCCCGTTCGCTTACATCGAGCTTGAATAGCTTCAGAGTGCCGTTCTCTGCAATGAGCTGGCCCTTCTCCAAGTCTACCTCAAGCCTGTTTGTTCCAGGGGCTTCCCCTGTAGATGTGACAAATACGCCTGTTGCCCCATCAGCATACTCCCAATATGCTGAGATATCATCCTCAACCTCGATATCATGCCACTTGCCGATATGGCAGAAAGAGCGGACACGGACAGGCATTCCGCAAAGCCATGTCACAAGATCCATCTGATGTGGGCACTGATTGAGAAGCACTCCACCGCCCTCACCATTCCAAGTTGCGCGCCATGCACCTGAATCATAGTATATCTGGGTTCTATACCAGTCAGTGATAATCCAATTCACTCTCTTTATAGCACCAAGTTCTCCGGAAGAAATGAGAGCCTTCATCTTCTTATACACAGGATTCGTGCGCTGGTTGAACATCATGGCAAACACAAGCTCTGGATGCTTCCTGCTCTCCTCGATCTCCTCTCGTACCTGCTTGGTATATACGCCTGCAGGTTTATCTGAAAGGACATGCAAGCCCTTCTTGAATGCATAGATTGCAATGGGTGGATGAAGATAATGCGGAGTTGTGACAATAACAGCATCCACCAAGCCGCTGTCAATCAAGCTCTCAGCATCAGGGAAAACCTCAATTGGCTTCCCTGCATTATCAAGCGCCCATTTACGTCTCACTTCTCTCAGATCAGCCACAGCAACAAGATCTATATCAGGGCAGCGGCCTTCACGTATCATATTGACATACCCTGATCCCATATTACCGCATCCGATTATGCCAAGCCTTACCTTATCCATCTATCTCCTCCAAAGAAAGCGTAACCAGCGAATATGGTGTGAATAGCAGCGAGATATTATCAGAAGAGGACGAAATCTCTTCCCTTGCCTCTTCAAGTATATTCGTTTTCATCACACGATACTTCTTATCAAATGCAATAGTGGCTTTTGTTCTCCTGCCATGCCCTTCATAAAGCCTTACCACAATGCTCCTGCCATCTTCGCTTCGCTTGACAGCTGATACAAATATATTCTCATCAGTCTTTATGAATGATTTCTCTCCAGAAAGCCCTGGAATGAGGTATAGGGATGAATAAGCAGCCTCTGCTTCTCTCTCTACCCCGCATTCCCTCCAATCACCTCTGTGCGGGAAGAATGAATATGAGAAGCTATGAATGCCTTTATCAGCAGAAAGAGCCGGGAACGTACCTGACTTCAGAAGGGAAATCGTTATCGTTCCATTGTGAAGACCATAACCATACTTTGTATCGGAAAGCACTGCTGTGCCATATCCTGGCTCCGATATATCCGCAAAACGCTGCGCCTGGACTTCAAAGCGTGCCCTATCCCATGATGTATTGCGGTGTATTGACTTCGACTGTGCACCGAACTGCGTACCACACCAAGCCCGATCTGCAAAGACTGACGTCGGGAACTCAGCTTTCACAAGGGCATGATCATCATTCCAGTCAATCATGGCATTGAAATCTATGCGTTTCGTGTGTGCATAGAAGACAATCTCCTCCTCCAATCTTGATTCTGAGTATACCCAGGATGCCTTTATAACAGCACGGACCGCACCGTTCTCAACGATTTCAGCCTTTTCGAGCTTCCATTCATAGCTCTTCTCTGCGTAGTACTCCTCTAAGTTCCAGTTATCATAATCAAGGGGCCTGTCTTCATAAGATACAAGCCTATTCAGCATCTTTCCGCTCTCAACGATCTCTCGATCCTCTTCCTTGTCATACAAAGATGAAATGAAGCCTGAAGAGAATGAAACCCTGAAGAACGGTGTTTCAAATGATCCAAGCGTACCATTGATTACATTTCCACTGCTTTCAATCTTGCCCTCATAGGCCT
Source organism: uncultured Spirochaetaceae bacterium (assembly GCA_944389155.1). Lineage (GTDB taxonomy): Bacteria > Spirochaetota > Spirochaetia > Sphaerochaetales > Sphaerochaetaceae > Ornithospirochaeta. The sequence continues at coordinate 7,992 of CALXLI010000057.1, forward strand.
TATATCCCAAGGAAGGAAGAGAAGGAAGAAGATATGCATAGCGCCCATCATATGTCTTCTGCCCAAGCGGAAGCGATGCGCAAGGCTCATTCAGGACCAACACAGCGTCAATCTCATGTGATGCTGTATTCAGAACAGCGCAGCTATTTCCATTACCCTGAAGCTTCGATATAGCGCTCCCGATTATCCTATCAGCGCTTTTCTTTACTTCTGCATACTCCTTAAGGGCAATCTCATAAACCTCATCGATAGAGGAACCTGGGAGGATATCGTGAAACTGGTTAAGAAGCACGGTCCTCCAAGATCTATCAAGTTCGTCTACAGGATAATCAATTGCAGAGAGAACAGACAGGAACTCTGCATCATGAAGCGCACGCTCTACCGTTCTGTTCCACTTCTTCTCCTCTGAAATGGATGTGAACACGCCTCTGTGGTACTCAAGATAAAGCTCACCGTTCCAGACAGGAAGACGATGCCTGTCGATATTCCTCTCCATTTCATGGAAGAATCCACGGACACCTGAATTCCTGATCTGCGGGACTGAGCAAGGCCTCATCTCAAGTCTCTTTGCATTCTCCAGCATAACAGGAGTCGGACCACCGCCTCCATCACCATAGCCATAGCAGGTAAGGACATCCTTCGATACATCCTTGTCCTGGAATCTTTTCCATGTTCCAGCTATCTGGGAAGCATTCTGAAGGCCATTGTACGTGACATTGAAATTCTTAGAGTTATAATCCTGCGTAGAGACAAAGTGAGCAAGGACCTCGCTTCCATCAATGCCTTTCCATGTAAATGTATCATAAGGGAACTTATCTGTATCGTTCCAGCCGATCTTTGTCGAGACAAAGTAGTTTATGCCGGCATCCTTCATGATCGTCGGCAAAGCTGGAGGAAAGCCAAATGCATCGGGAAGCCATAGCACCTCAGACTTTCCGGCTTCCAGCTCATCCTGGAAGAACTTCTGTCCATACACAAGCTGACGGACAAGTGACTCTCCGCTTGTCATGTTGCAGTCAGGCTCAAGCCACATTGCGCCCTCAGCTTCCCATCTTCCTTCCTTTATCCGTTCCTTTATCCGCTGATATAGCTTTGGAGTCTGTTCCTTTATGAACTGATAGACCTGAGGCTGTGTGAGCATGAAAGTGAACTCAGGGTATTTATCCATCAGATTGATAGCTGTAAGCGCACTCCTTACGGCTTTCTCCCTGGTCTGGCGCACAGGCCACTTCCAGGCGACATCTATATGAGTGCTTCCAACTGACCATACAGTGATATCATTCTCCGGCCTGCTTTTCAGGTATTCCCATATAATGGCAGAAGCAAGAGGAGCTGTGTCATGAAGACTCTTATGTGACCTTGTATCAAGGACTCCTATCGCATTCTCCAGTACTTTGAACGCTTCTATTCTCTCTTTGTTATCCTCATCGAGGAGCACAGCCGCCTCATAAACATTACTGAAGTCAAAATAGACATCTTTCACAGCTTCATCGATAACGACTTTATCAAGGTTGAAAAGACAAGAGCGATCGCTGTTGTTTGAATATGCATAGAATGTCAGCCTGAACTTATCACTCTCAGCAGCATCTTCTGCAATGAGAGCATATTGGTGGTTCATATCAAAGGTTGCTGATAGCTTGCCGTTGATATAAAGAAGGATCTGGGGATTATCTGTATTCCAGATATCTGTATCACCTGTTGAAAGGAATACCCCCATCTTCTTTCCAGGCATACCTGTGACGGAAGTCTCAAACCAGAAGTGCTTATCACCCTCTCCCCATCTATCATTCCGTGCAAAGCCGTGCCAGCCTTCCTCGTCCAGGGAAATCTCTTCCTTAAGGGAATAAGCAGCATCTTTTATCCTCAGTTCATCTACAGCTTCTCTATATTCGAATATCTCATTGCTGAGGTACCGTATGAACGCACGCAATCTGTTCTTTCTATCAATCATAAAACTCTCCAATACAGTCCTGTTGAAATGATAGCACAGATAGATGATTAACTCATTTCATTTAACATAAGAAGTCAGCAAAATGACAGCTACCCTAATCCAGATATGACAGAGGATCTTCAAGCAGGAACTCCTCTAATGGAACAGTCCCTGTATTAGAGCTTTCCTGCAAGGATATTGAGTATACAGCGCTTTTGGGATATCGCTTCAGGAAAGCTTCCATTCCCCTTCCATATGTCCGTCTCCCGCTTTTGACCTCAAATGCAGCTACCTTTGATTCATTGTATAGAACGAAATCCATCTCATCCTGCCCTTCTCTCCAGTATCCAACAGAGACATCCTCTCCTGATATCGAGTTGATCAGATGTGTACCTACTGCGGATTCAACAAGCCGGCCCCAGAAAACAGGATCCTCCTTGGCTTTCTGAAAGCCAATAGAATGTCTAGAAGACATAAGCGCATTGTTGAATACCTGAAGTTTAGGACTTGAAGCACGTTTGCGGATTTCGCTTCCAGAATACTTCTGAAGTCCAGAAACAAGCCCGCTCTGACGAAGCAGTTCAAGATAGTGTGCAAGTGTCGTCGTATTCCCAGCATCTGAAAGCTGGCCAAGCATATGGTCAAATGGAAGTATCTGCGCAGAATAATATGAGCCAAGCTCCATGAGCTGCCGAAGCAGTGCAGGTTTCTGTATATTCGTGAGCATAAGGATATCACGAGTGATGCTTGGCTCTATGATTGAATCACGTATATAAGCCTTCCAGCGCTTCTCATCGCTTATAAGCTCCGCAGGTCCTGGATATGAACCGAAATAGATAAACTCATCAAGGCTGAAACCAAAGACATCCTTCATCTCCTTGTACGACCAATGAGAGACAGGAATCAATTCGAATCTCCCCTCTAATGATTCAGAAAGCCCCTTCATGAGAAGAAGTCGAGAAGATCCTGAAAGCAGCACTTTGATATTAACACTATTCCTCTTATCCTCATCCCAGAGCTTTTTGACAATCTCGCTCCAGTTTCCGACTTTCTGGATTTCATCAATTGCGACAATAGCTTCACCGTACTGCTTCTCAAGCTGTCTTGCCCTGTTCCATATAGAACTCAGCCAAGCATCACCAGATGGCGGCATATCATCAGCGCTTTCACTTATATATGGAACATCAATAGTTGAAAGTACATCTGCGATTATCGTGCTTTTCCCTACCTGCCTTGGCCCTGCTAGCACTTGAATGAATCGCCTCTTTTCCCTAAGTCTTGATCTTACCAGCTCTGTATATCTTGTACGTTCCATATTCTTTCCTTTTACTCAGTGTATTGAGTTAATTTACTCAATCTATTGAGTTAATTATC
>CALXLI010000058.1 GCA_944389155.1 uncultured Spirochaetaceae bacterium
ATAGATCTGTCGAAGGCTTACTGGAAGATGACAGGTATTTGCTGTCTATAGTATCAAGGACCTTATCTATATTGATATCGCCATAAACAAAGAGAAGTGCATTATCCCAGTTGTAGTAATCAGTGAAAATCTCTTTTATCCTGTCATATGTATTATCCTCGAGATGCATAGGAAGCCTTCCAACCATATTCGAAGCATACATCCCTGGATACAATGCCTTGAATACACCTTCTATTGCACCCCGCTGCTCATCTGTAATATATCCGACATCTTCATTGAACACTGTGCCACTAGGGACAATTGAATCATCGACAGACTGCAGATCGTAGCGTATTGCCTCACGTCTGTAGATATTCTCCTCATTGATGAGATCTGGGTTTTCAACAAGCGAGAACAGCGCATCGATGAAGATCTCAAGCTGCTCGCTGCTCGGTGACGCTGCATGATAACCAGTCGATGCCAGCTGTGTATCTGCATTAACCGATGACAGATATGATCTATTGGTGAAATCAAAATACAGATAGGAACTCGGATACTTATCGGAACCAGAAAGCAGGGAATGCTCAAAGACATGATTCAGATCGCCTTCATCCTGCATCGGCGTGCGAAATATAAGCTCTGCATAGTTGTCACCGGCGGAATTGTTCTCATAGACAACCTTAAGACCCGTACTTCTGTGTATATATGAATAGTACACAGAATCGGTTATCTCAGACTCATATGTATCAACAAGTTCAAATGAATCGGATGCATATGCACCGACCATAAAGAATACACACAACAATATGCAAAGCAGCTTCCTCATAATTTGCTCCTACAAACAAGAGTATAGTTACACTTTCAGTTTATATAAATCAGCAAGTCTATCCCCTGCTCTGTATCCAATCCACTTGTCATTCTCAATCGGAACGAACTCACCATTGACAAAACAATCCGCAGAAAGGAAGTATCCGTAGCCTTTCACTCCATGCCCAAGCCAAATCGATTCATCACCGAAATACTCTGGAACATATATCCTGATATCCTTCATTTTCGGATCCATATCAACAATCCTCAAAGCTTCAAGATACTTCAGATCTGCAGTTATGAAATCCACTGCTTCAGGATCATCAATCCTTATGCAGATAGAATCTCCTGTTTCCTTGTTCCAATGAAACTCTATGAAACAATCATTGTCTGCAAATGAATACCTTATCTCTATCGATTCGTCAAAAACATCAAAAACAAGTTCTTCAGGAATGTCATAACCCTGATCCTCACTTGCAATCACAAGTTCAGCAGTAACATCCCCATTGAACTCGATAAGAGCAATCCAGAATATTGATATGCTCAATAAGGTATGCAAGCCTTTCCATCACTCCGTCAAGCTCCTTCTTGAGCTCTACTGGATCCTCTGCGGGCATTTCGCCTTCCTGAACAAGAGCATAAGCACTCAACCTCACCTTAAGCTGCTCTATCTTTCTATTGAAATCAGCACGCTCCTGCAATGCTTCAGCAAGCTTCATACATACCTCCTGTTTTTCTAAAAATATCGCTTATTATCAGCCCAAGCTTGCTATTTTTCCACAAAAAATAATCAGGATTTTTATTGACAATGTATGAAAGCTATATAAGCATATTTAACCGGAGGCCGATATGCATTCTCTCAATTTCACATGCACACAGATGAGTTCATGGCAGAATATAACAACAACTGCTGCATCTGCTGCTATCACAGCATATTGGCCATCAACAGCACAGACACGCTGATCCAGCAGATAACTCTCGCAAGCAACCAAACACGTAAATCAAAGCAATCAACAAAGGGACACAAGTCTTTTTATAGGAGGTGGGTTATGCATCCCAGGATAATAAAGGGCAGATATGCTTCTGCTGCTGTCTATGTAATTAATCTCGATCCGATGAGCGAAAAGCAGATCCAGACACTCTGCGATGCTGCATTCGTTGAAGGAGAGGACATCCGCATCATGCCTGATGCACATGCAGGGAAAGGCTGTGTTATTGGCTATACACAGACAATACGCAATGGAAAAGTCTGCCCAAGCCTTGTCGGTGTTGATATCTCCTGCGGAATGCTGTGCATAAATCTTGGGATTGTCGATATCGACTTCAGGAGGTTTGATGATATAGTGCATACTGCTGTCCCTACAGGGATGGATATACATGAGGAGAAGATTGCCAGCTTTGAAAAGCTTAAGGAACTGAAATGCTATAGCCATCTAAGGTACACCGGACGTCTTGAAAAAAGTCTTGGTACACTCGGCGGTGGAAACCACTTCATCGAACTCGACAAGGACGATGAAGGCAATATCTATCTAATTATCCATACCGGAAGTCGTAATCTTGGCTCCCAGATAGCTGAATATTACCAGAATCTTGCAGATGAGATCGTGAACCATGGTATGACACTTTATGAAAAGAAAGCAGAAATCATCAGGACGTACAAGGCTGAAGGAAGGGAGAAAGAAATACAGGCTGCACTGAAGAATGCAGAGAAGGAGTATCTAAGAGAGGATAGCAGAATCATCGACAAATACCTCACCTATCTTGAAAGAAGCCACTTCGATGACTATCTCCATGATTCGAAGATAGCTGGTGAATATGCCACTCTCAACCGTCATCTTATCGGAGAGAGTATCATCAAAGCCTATTTTGGAGATGAAAAACGTCTTGATGATTATGAACACTTCGAGACGGTCCATAAATATATCGATACAGAGGACATGGTCATCAGGAAAGGTGCTATAAGCGCACATGAGGGAGAGATTGTGATTATCCCAATATCCATGAAGGATGGTGCTCTTATCTGCAGAGGCAAAGGCAATGCTGACTACAACATGTCTGCCCCGCATGGCGCCGGACGAAGGCTTTCGAGGAAGAGTGCCTATAAGACTCTCTCTATGGATGAATTCAGGAAGGAGATGGAAGGCATCTACTCCACCTGTGTTGTTGAGTCGACGATAGATGAGAGCCCGATGGCCTATAAATCCCTTGAAGACATCCTGCCGATGCTGGAAGGAACGTGTGAAGTACTGAAGCATATAAAGTCCCTTTACAGCTTCAAAGCTACTACTCCGGAATGAAAGAACGCAGAGTTCAGGATAGCTAAACACTCCCGATTTCAGTGGATGTGCAGCAAAGCCTGGCTTCAGGTTTGATGATATAGATGTATATGCTGATCGGTAAAATCGTTTACAGCAAAAAGCCTTGATTATGATTCATGATGGGGAGATACACTCCCCA
>CALXLI010000059.1 GCA_944389155.1 uncultured Spirochaetaceae bacterium
ATGTTCTATGTTGTTGTGGAAGAGCTCATTCCAGAGGCATCTGAGGGGGAGCATTCGAATATCGGGACAGTTGGAGCTGCAATCGGCTTTGTGGTCATGATGCTGCTCGATGGGATATTCGGCTAGCATCGATTTCAAGATATAAATGTTCTTACGGAAGGTCCTGTTTCTCTATTGTTGATGCTCGTCGTTTGCATAGGCTTTCACATGAATTCTCTGCAGATGCATTGTCTGTCGGTTCTCTGTTTAGCTAAGAGATATAGAGATAGTCCTTTCGGATATCCATAGAAACAGAATCGATAGTGGTGAGAATAAATATGAGAATGCTATATGTGATTATCAATGATTGATTGAATATTATTGATTGTTGATATCATTCTATATATAAATAAATAATCAATCCATATGAAATAATGAATTTTATATATTTGAATTATATTGATAATATAAATAACTATATGGATTACCATCATTTTAGACAACAATCCATACAGATTATTGATTATTTCCCGAATTTATCCTGCAGTTCCGGTAGCGATCTTAGATATTCATCCATATACTCCGCCGCAAGCTTTGAATATGAGACAGCATCTACTACTGTCTTTGCTCCAAGTACAACATCTCCTGCTGCAAAAACACCAGGGAATGTCGTCTCTCCATGCGCATCTGTAAGGAGAAGCCCGGAAGGAGCTGCCTTAAGGCCTTCTGTCGTATCTACAAGCTTTGATTTTGGTCCCTGTGAGACTGCGATGATCGTACTGTCAGCAGGGTAGAGCTTCGGATTCCCGGCAGTTCCTGTGATATTCCCTTCCTCATCGAATGTATTATCATCGAACACTGGGCCATCCTCTGTGATTTCTACAGGATGCTTGCCGAATTCAAACTTCGCTCCATCAAGCTTTGCATATTCAAGCTCTTCCTCGTTAGCGTCAGACCTGAGCCTTCGGGCATACAGAGTGACATCCTTTGTCCCTTTCCTCAGAAGCGTCCTTGCTACATCAAGCGCTGTATTTCCCATGCCTATTATAGCGACATTATCTCCAAGGTCGTAAGCATCCGGGTTTGCAAGGAAATCAATGGCAAAATGGCAGTTACCCAGGCTTTCGCCCTTTATCTTCAGCTTCTTCGGCCTCCATACGCCGGTCCCTATGAAGATTGCCTTGTAACCATCCCTGAGAAGGTCCTTTATCTCAAGTGCACCTCCGATCGTTGTATTCGGGCGTATCATTATGCCAGCATCTGTCAGCTTCCTGCGTATCCTCAGGAGCAATGATTTTGGAAGTCTGAATTCCGGTATGCCATACTGCATGATCCCGCCTATCTTGTCCTTTGCATCGAATATGGTTACCTTGTATCCCTTCTTTGCAAGTTCTATTGCAATCGTTATTCCTGCAGGGCCTGCGCCAATGACAGCAACCATGATGCCGTTTGATTCAGGAATAGGAATCTGTATCTGATCAAGGCAGGTTTCAGATATGTAGTTCTCGATTGATGAGATATGTATAGGCTGGCCTTTCTTTCCCTGTATGCAGTGCCCTTCGCATTGCTTCTGATGGTCGCACACAAGGGAGCAGACAGCTGAAAGCGGGTTGTTCTCGAAAAGCATGCTGCCAGCTTCTCTAAGCTTGCCTTCTCTCATTAGGCTTATCATTGCCGGAATAGGCGTGTGGATGGGGCAGCCTGTAACACATTGCGGTTTCTTGCAGAGATAGCATCGCTCTGCTTCTGCGATTACATGTAGTACCATATCATTATGATACATTACGATGGCAGCTTTGTTATGATTATTTTCAGGTTTTGGATGAAAAAATATCAAATGCCATTGTTATCATATGATTATCAGTATGGTTTTGTATCATTTATCATCTATAAACTTGATTTTGATGAAATAATGCAGTCATATATGTATTTAAAACATAAGATAATATATAGTAATAATTGTATATATCTATGTATTACTCATTATTCTTATATAGAAGAAAATGATTTCTATTATAATACAATATATTTTCTATTCTTAATTTTGATAATTCCAATGATAATCCGCTCCTATCTACATATAGATAATCTGCAAGCTGCTGATGGGAGAAGGGGATATCAAACTCAGCAGATCCTCTTTTTTTCGCTTCTGCAGAAAGATATGAAAGTATCTTTTCCCTTGTTGTCCTTCTTGCTATGTGCGAAAGCTTCTCGTTCATCTTCATGTTCTTCGAAGCGATATCTGAAAGAAGGTTGCGAATTACAGTATTGTGTGGATGGCAGGTTGAGGAACACGCATTCATTATCCTACCAGCATCAATGAATAGAATGGCTGAATCCTTCTTTGCCACAACGCTTACGGTAAGTGGCTTTCCGGTTATGGCGAATACCTCTCCAAAGCTTTCATTCTTTCCTGATGCTGTGATTATATTCCGTCTTCCCCAGAAATCCTCCTGCATTATGAGGATTTCCCCTGAAAGCACTATGCCAAGACTCTTCGTAATGTCTCCCTCATGGAATATATAACTGTCTTTGCTGTATTCCTTCTCAGTAGCCTTGAGACAGCTAAGCATCATTTCGATTTCATCATCGGTGAGCCCTTTGAACAGGTTTGTCTCTCTTGGTGCAAGCATATTATCCTTTGTTGAAAATTCAACAGACATATTGATTCTAATGTGCTTTCATCCATGGTGCAAGGAGTCTATATGGTAAGAAGGATAATTGAGATAGATGAGAAGAAGTGCAATGGATGCGGTGCTTGCGTTACAGCTTGCCATGAAGGTGCAATTGCACTTGTAGATGGCAAAGCAAGGCTTATGCGTGATGATTACTGCGATGGACTGGGAGATTGCCTTCCTTCCTGTCCTGCAGGAGCGATAACATTCACGGAAAGGGAAGCTATGACCTATGACGAGAAGGCCGTAAAGGAAGCAAAGCTGGCATGTGGCTGTCCTGGATCCATGGC
>CALXLI010000060.1 GCA_944389155.1 uncultured Spirochaetaceae bacterium
GGATGAATGCGACCTTGTTCCTGCCCCATTTCGCGATTGCGCTTTCTGCGATAAATGATACGAGAAGGCTCTTTCCTGCGCCGTTGTCGCCGCATATCGCAGTCCTGGAGCCGGGCGGGAAGCTGAGTGCAGGATAATCAAGACTATAGCCGTCAGCCTGAATCGTACCCGCAGGAATGCTGAGCGCGGAATGGGTTGACGAGAATGATCTCGCGCTCAGGCCCTCCTTGCGCAGATGCACATCACCGAGCTTCGCAAGCTTATCCTCAAGGCCTGAAATCCTGCCGGATACGACCTTCCGCTTATCGCCGGCCCTTCTGTCCTTCCCGGAAAGCCTTGCGGCATCGATCCGTCCCTGCGCATCATGATCCTTCGGGCTGATATTCTTCTTTGAGAGCCTGTTCCCGGAACCCTGTATATCGGCATCTATATCCTGTCTGAGCCTTTTCAGGCCGGAGATGCTATCCTCAAGCCGCCTCCTTGCACCGAGAAGAGCACGCTCATCACTTGCTTTCTGGGCGAATGCTGCGCTCGCAGCAAGAGGATAGGATATCAATCGGACGCCATCCCCATGGCCATCACAGCGAAGATGACAGTCCGCCCGGTAAGCCTGTCCATGAAGCTTCTGTCATGGGAAATCAGGATACCTGCACCCCTGAAAGCCCTCAGGGCATCAAGAAGGATTTCCTTGTTCCTCTCATCGAGATGGTTTGTCGGCTCATCGAGGATGAGGATATCCGGAGAGGCAGAAAGCGCAAGGAACAGCTGCAGCCTCTTCTTCTCCCCGCCGGAAAGGGTATCCGGCCTTTCATACATCTCGTCGTCAAGCCCGAGCATGCGTTTGAGAGCCATGCTGTCAGCAGAATAATCATACAGATATTGGTAATCATCGATGCTGATCTCCTCTGGGATCTGCGGACAGTATGATATGCTTCCGCCCGCTCTGATGCTTCCCGAATCAGGGCTGAGCCTTCCGGCTATCAGGAGCGCAAGCGTGGTTTTCCCGCATCCATTGGAGCCTGCGAAACCTGTCCAGCCATCACCTATGCGGAGATTCACTGACGAGAAAAGCGGCAATGCCTGCTGCGTATATGAGAACGAGAGAGATGAGATGATAATGCCTGGCATGATGAACTTCTTATTGAAATGGTCTTAATCAGTTCATCATTGATGACATCGGCATTTCTCCTATCAGCAATTCAATACCATATTAAAACAGGATCATCAAGCAAAAGCCCCGCCAGAAGACGGAGCTGAAGGAGATTCTGAGATCAAGGCGTTATCTTTGTCCCGCCGGAACCAGATACCGCTTCTGAGAGATGCTCAGGGTCAGTGATTATGCCAAGGCCCCCTGTCGTCTTCACGAAGTCAGACACAGCCTGGATCTTCGGAAGCATCGACCCCGCAGGGAACTGTCCCTGGGATGCATACTCCATGGCCTCAGCGACAGTCATGGAATCAATCTTCTTCTCGGCAGGCTTCTTGTAATCGATGCACACCTTATCTACAGCTGTAGATATCACGAAGGCATCCGCATGGAGCGATTTCGCGAGTATAGCGGCTGCGAGATCCTTATCGATGACAGCCTCCCGCCCTTCATAAAGCCCTTCCTCATTCTTCACGACAGGAATGCCTCCGCCACCCGCCGCAATGACGACCACGCCTGCATCAAGGAGCATCCTGACTGTCTCAAGCTCCACGATCGCTTTCGGCTTCGGCGAGGCAACCACCCTTCTCCAGCCTCTGCCTGCATCCTCGACGACAGACCATCCGGAAGTCTCCTGATGATACTTCGCATCCTCCTCTGTCATGAAGGAGCCGATCGGCTTCGTCGGATTGCCGAATGACGGGTCTGTCGGATCGACCTCGACCTGGGTGACGACAGTAGCCACGTTCTTCCTGAGGCCGAGCTTCATGAACTCATTGTCAAGAGCCTTCTGCAGCTGATAGCCGATTGCGCCCTGAGTGTCAGCGACGCATGAATCAAGAGGAACCGAATGAAGGATCTTCCTAGCATATTCAGCTCTCAGGAGGATGTATCCGACCTGTGGTCCATTGCCATGGGCAATTACGACACGATGACCATAAGCAATGAGCCTGGCAATATGATGCGCCGTCTTCTCTGCAGCCTTGTACTGTGCATCGACAGTCACATGAGAACTGTCTTCGATAAGGGAATTCCCTCCGATGGCAATGACGATAAGCTTCGGGTCCATAAATACCTCTCGCCTTAAGATTACCACAGCTGCAACAAAATGCAACATAAAAAGACATTTTGAGCCCATTTATATCCTATTATCCTGTAAGTACTTATTTTCTACACATTTTTCATATTATGTCAGGAATAAGCTATTTTTTCCAAAAAACGTACCAGTGATATCAATCGATGGAACATGGATATCATCATCAAAAAAGAACATTTCCAATTTCCAAGACATAACACCCTGACAACTGGCGAACCATAGAAGTTCTCATCAGAAAGACAGTCCTGAATCAATATATTATATTTATGCATGTATAATACCAGCCATCCAGAAGAATCAGTTTCAAATTTCCTGACACTACTCCATCTCAATGATAACATATGTACTCACACTATATCTGGTAGTTGTACTTATGCATAACACCATATATTTATTTCTATTCTTCTAATTATCTCTATTTCGCAAAATTATGTTCGTCAAAAACTAGTCACAAAATAGGATTGAAGCACATTCAATCTTCTCTCTCAAACCACTACAACATCAAAGGATTCAATTATCATACTTCTCTGATAAGCTAAACCTTTGGTTTATATAAATCGGCAAGTCTATCTCCGGCTCTGTATCCAATCCATTTGTCATTCTCTAGCGGCACAAACTCGTCGTTGACAAAACAATCCGCAGAAAGAAAGTATTCGTAGCCTTTCACACCATGTTCCAGCCAGACTGACTCATCACCAAAGTACTCTGGCTAATATATTCTTATATCCTTCATCTCCGGATCCATATCAAGACTCCTCAGTGCTGCAAGATACTTCAGATCCGCAGTTATGAAATCCAATGCTTCAGGATTATCAATTCTTACACATATAGTATCTCCTGTCTCTTTGTTCCAATGAAACTCTATGAAACAATCATTGCCTGCGAATGAATACCTTATCTCTATCGGTTCGTTGAAATCATCGAAGACAAGATCCTCAGGGATGTCATAACCCAGATTCTCACTTACAATCACAAGTTCATTAGTAACATCCCCATTGAACTCGATAAGAGCAATCCAGAATAGTTTCCTAATCAGATCCTCCATATTCTCAACGGCTGATAAATCAATAAGAGCTGCCTTTTTCATGACAAGCTCAAGTTTGTGTTTTCTTCCGCCTAAAAAGGAGAGCGTGTCCGCTTGAAAACGGATAGGTTATCCGTTGCAATTCGGAGAACCTATCCGCAGGAATCGTAGAAATCCTTAAGAGATGTCTGTCAGGCGAAGATCAGAACCACTTAGATGGAGCCTCTTAGCTCTCTGAAGAATTCGGCCCTTTATTGACTGTCCTATGCTTGTTATCGAGAACAGTTCCTCCATCTTCTCCGGCTGGCACTGCATGCAAAGTAGTATGGAATGCCCTCTTTCGGAGAACGTATTGAATATCTGGTGTACAAGAAAAGGATCCATCTCAGAAACATTCGGAAATTCATCTATGCATAGAAGGTCAAATCTCGAATAATACATGATCTTGCTTTCAAGAGTCTGACCATCAGTGTTCCTGTAAATCCGTAGCAACTGGTCGTAAAGTACAGGGAAAGATGTCCATCTCGTACGAAGGCCGGCAGCGCATGCCGATGTGGCAATCATTCTCGCAATCCATGACTTCCCTGTTCCTGGAGGCCCCCAGATCACGAGATTGAATCCATTGCGTATGAAGTCCAGTGAATTCAGTTCACAGATGTATTCCATGTCCAGCTTGCGGTCAGGAGAATCGATGATGTCATCAAAGGAGCAGAGGTTTCCTATCTTGGCTCGCCTGGCATAGCGCTCGAATCTCTCATTCGAGAATCTGGCAGCATGATCACGAAGGCATGATGAAAGATCCTCAAGTGACGGACGGCCTTTCTCTGCTATCATGCGGATGTCCTCAGCAGCCTTCTGCTGTCCAAGTACATAAAGCGAATCACAGATTGAGAGTATGCTATTCTTAGTATCCATTGCCATCCTCCACATGAGCGATGTAGATGCTGTTGAGGGTCTGTTTCTCCTGTCTTGCCTTATCCCTGTCTGCGATGCATCTGGAAACTATCGCCTTGAATCCTCTGACGCTGAATATGCCCGAGTGCAATGCCTGGCTGGCAGCTGCTTCGGCAATATCCGCAGGTAACCGCTGTATCCAAGAGAAGACACCGAGAAGTGTCCTGTATGAATCAGCTTCGCACTCCCACATTCCCTTCACTTGTTGTACCCATTCATACATGCTGGAACCTATAGAACGGGCTGTATTGTCGAATTCTGTCTTCGCACCTCGTAAATCGTAATTGACAGCGTATAGCCCTGCCCATAGATTGGTAATCGATGGACGCATTGTTATATGAGAAGATAGAAAGATACATAAGCAAACACCGCACAGCAGATGGAGCAAGGCACCTCAGGATG
>CALXLI010000061.1 GCA_944389155.1 uncultured Spirochaetaceae bacterium
TAGGTTTCCTTGCGAATTATTTCATGAATTCTGGATCAGGCTCAATGCACGTTGTGATGACTGCCGATTTTGAAGATAGCACAGGAAATCACACTCTATACTACAAGCAGCAGTCCAGCTTCAAAGAGAACATGGAAGCAACAGACGAAGGCGCTTTATGTATTCTCGATGACAATAATCTCGACTATGTTCTGTTTGGCCTGGACAGCAGTATTCCATCTTATCCATCTGACACAGAAGAACGTGAGCCTACACCGGAAGAAAGCGACATGAAATCAGCTATCGGATATTCTTTATCCCAAGCCTTAGGAGAAACCGATACAGTACTCCAAGCTGTAATAAATGAAGCTCTGAACAGCAATAACCGTAATATCATCAACTACATCGAAGGACAAAATACAGTAGCAGGAACCATAGCCACAGACAATGGAAACTGGGTTGCTGATATACAATCATTTTCAATTAGTGATGGTGATTATGGCCTCCATGGATCAGCATATATCTTAGAAAGTGACCTTACAGATGATAGCTTTCTGGCATCTCTTTATACCTGTACCGTCAATATAGAAAACTATAATGCGTTCAATGGAACAGATAGCGCTTTGATAACAAGCGGAAAATTCACAAGCGACAAAGAAGGAAGAACAGCATCATTCAACTTGACTGCAATGGTGAATGATGATGACATGCCACACAAATGGATTGTCGAGATGATCCAAACCAGCGAATCAAGCTTTGATGGTATTGAGATCCTGGATGATGAATACCTTATTCCATTCTTCAGAAACACAGAGGGTTCTGCTGCCATGCCAGCCTTGCCATAAACAAGCAGGCCGGAACTGGGCATAGGACTTGCCTTTGCACTGTATTCCAGGAACCAAAGGAAAATAAAAAACCCCACATCCGGTAAAAGGAGGTAAACGGTTTGTGGGGAACAAAAGGAGGTTAGAATGGAAGTGCTATTGCTTCCACTTTCAGCCAGTAATATATCGAAATGTGAAAAGAATGAAAAGTACTTTTTGATAAATTTTCAAAATTTTTTGAAACTTTGTTCCATTTTGCTGTATTGCTTGATTATCTCATTACAGTATTGCAATATGCATAGACACAATGCTGGAAAACTCCTGCCACATTCAGCAGCAGGAGCTATAGGATGACATTAGAATAGATCTGCGAATCCCATCTCTTTTATGTTCTTGACGCTCAGGGCCAGGCAATCAAATGGATCTTTGCCATAGCATGAATCCTGCTCTACAGGAAGATACTTAGCACCAGCTTCCAATGATGCGTTGATGATTGCCTTCATATCAAGATTGCCCTCTCCTATCTCAGCAAACTGGATACACTCCTCATGATGGAATAGCGAAGGAGATAGCTCCTCTGGCTGTGGAAGATAGATTCTGTAGTCCTTAAGATGGACAAGATCCTCACGTCCTGCAAGACGCCTGATCCACTTGACAGGATCTTCTCCTGCTCTCTGGATCCAATGGACATCGGGCTCAAAGCCAACATATTCCGGATCTGTCTCCTCGACAAGGATCTCAAAGCCAGTCTTGCCGCTGAACTTCTCAAATTCAAAATGGTGGTTATGGTAATACAGATTTATGCCAGCATCCTTGAGGATCCTGCCATAACGGTTAAGCGCCTCTGCTGCTTTATGGAAGCCCTCTTCAGAATGCACGCAGGAACGAGGCATCAAAGAATCCCTTACATACTTGACACCAAGCTTATGGTTTACCTCGATAAGCCTATCTATATCTGCTTCAAGGTCCAGTCCCTTGGCCTTCCCTCCGAACAGCGGCTGATAATTCACACTCGATGCAATAACCTTGACACCATGCTTCTCAGAAGCCTCGATTGTTGCGTCTATAAAATCATCTGTCATATCCACCTGTGAAAGCTCAAAGTATGAAACACCTGCCTTCTTTACAAGGTTGAATGTATAGTCAGGGCCTTTTTCCCACATTATCGTCTTAACCATCGACATGTTAAGCGCAATCTTCGCATCACTCATATTTACCTCCACTCAATTGTCTTTCCTGTCCTGGATGACTCACGGATCGTATCAATCAGCTTGATGACAGTTCACGCCAACCGAGAGCACAGATACACCACCGTCCAGCCTCTCGGATCGTATCAATCAGCTTGATGACAGTTCCTGCCTCCTTGACCGATACAACACGTCCACCGTCTCCGCTCAGATAATCATAGAAATCCTTGATGAGCACCTTATGCCCTGCACCATAATATGACTTGGCTCCTGGCATAAGCTCATCTTCTGCTATAACGCTCTTGGCAAGGGTATCGTCAGCAGGTGCACGATAAAGCTTATAATCCTTTATCGTATAGACAGCGTTCTCAAATACAGCCTCTAGCTCGATTGTCGAGTTCACTGTATTCGCATTGCTTGCCATGATCAGAGCACGCACGCCGTTCTCAAAGACAACCTCGGAAACTGAAGAGTCCTCCACTTCGATATCGAGGTCAAGAACGTTCGTTACTATTCCCTTCACGCTCTTTGCCTTTCCGCCAAGAAGGAGAACCTGATCGAGAGTATGGACAGCCTGGTTTATAAGGCAGCCACCTCCAGCGTACTCCATCCTGCCCCTCCAAGGAGCCCTATCGTAATATGCCTGGTCACGAGCCCAGAGTGCTACAGCCTTAAGTCCTGTAAGACGGCCATCCTTGCCGCTTTCGACCACGCTCTGAAGAGTACGGAATGTATTGTTCCATCTATTCTGAAGACATACTGCGACTGTTACGCCATACTTATCCTGCAGGCCCTCCATCTCCTCCACTTCCCTGTAATTCATAGCAACAGGCTTCTCGCAAAGGACTGGAACGTGCTTGCTTGCACAGTAAGATGCAACGGGGAGATGAAGATAATGAGGAAGACAGATATGCACAGCATCAAGCTTCTGCTCCTCAATCATCTTCTTATAATCGCTGTAGTATACAGCTCCATCCGGAATGTTTATCTTTTCGGGGCTTTTTACATCACAGACAGCAGCGATGTGCACATTATCCAAGAATGAGAGTGCTCTTATATGGGTCTGGGCAACTGTCCCATCCCCGATTATCCCAATGTTAAATGTTTTCACGGCTCTTTTCCTCTTCAACCTTCTTCTGAAGTTCATCATAGAACAGATCATCATCAATCGGGAGTGTTATCTCCTTGCCAAGCCATGATGAAAGATACATTGCATCTGCAATCTCAACAGCCTTCACGCCTTCCTTGCCCGGAGCGATCAGGCAAGCTCCGTTAAGGATCGCATCTGCGAAATTGATAAGGACATCAATATGCTGCTTGTCCCAGTTCTCAGGGATTGCAAAGGATTCCTCATCATACAGCTTCTCTCCAGACTGTCCCTTCACAAGAGCAAGCATCTGCCTGAAATCGAGGGTTTCGCTCAGTTCGGTCTCACTCTTCCTGAGGATCTTCACAGTTACCTTTGAGCTGTCTTCAACGATGATCTTGCCATTCTCCCCCTGGATCTCAAGCCTATCGGTGCCAGCAGCATCATGAGTGCATGTGACAAGCGTTCCATTCGCACCATTTGGATATTCGAAGTATGCAGTTACATCATCCTCGACATCTATCTTCCTATGTGAACCATACTTCAGATAAGCCCTGATCATGGTCGGCATTCCCGTAAGCCACTGCAATAGATCAAGCTGATGAGGAGCCTGATTCATAAGCACGCCACCGCCTTCCCCTGCCCATGTAGCACGCCATGAGCTTGAATCATAGTACTTCTGTGTCCTCCACCAGCTTGTGATGATCCATGTAACCTTCCTTATCTCTCCTATGCGTCCGCTATCGAGAATCTCCTTTATCTTTATGTAAAGAGGATTGGTTCTCTGATTGAACATCATTGCAAAGACAAGATCGGGATGCTTTGCAGCGACAGCATTCATTTCCTTCACCTGCTTCGTGTATACACCTGCAGGCTTCTCAACCATTGCATGCACACCTTTCTCAAGTGCATATATAGCCATCTCTGGATGGAAATAATGCGGAACTGCGATGATGACAGCATCGACGGAGCCACTGTCTATCATTGCTTTGTAATCGGCGAAATACCTGACATCATCTCCGAAGTTCTTCTTAGCTGCATCTATCTTTGCACTGTCAATATCACAGACAGCAGAGAGTTCCATCCCTGGGATTATGCCATCATGGATCCATTTGCAATGGCTTGTTCCCATGTTTCCGTATCCAATAACGCCTGCTCTTACTTTATCCATATTCTCCTCCTAGCCTTTTATACCTGCAGAAGCAAAGCTTTCGATGAAGAACTTCTGAGTCAAAAGGAATATTGCAATAATAGGTATAAGCGAAATCGTAGCGCCAGCCATTATGAGCGCATAGCTTGTTGATGCATCCTCCTGGAAGCGCTGAAGCCCAACGGTAAGCGTAAAGAGCTTCTCGTTTGAAAGGAATATAAGCGGGTTCATATAATCATTCCATACCCATGTGAAATCCAGAAGCAGAAGTGTCATAAGCCCCGGCGTCGCAAGCGGAAGTATAACCTGCATGAATATCCTGAATTGTCCTGCTCCATCTATATTCGCAGCCTCGGACAGCTCAAAAGGTATGCTGCGGAAATAGTTGCGCATCAAGAGCACGCTGAACACGCTGAAAAGACCTGGAAGGATCAGCGCCATGTGCGAGTTTATTATATGAAGCTGTGAGAAATAGATGTACTTCGGCAGGAGCATGACCTGGGAAGGTATCATCATCGTTGAGAGATACATCATGAAAAGCGCATTCTTGCCTCTGAAACGCAGACGGGAGAATGCATATGCTGCACATGTCGTGATACAGATCTCACCAAAGACCGTGATTACAGCCACCTTGATCGTATTCAGATAGTAAAGCGGGAAATCACTGTTGTTCCAGACATATGAATAGTTGCCCGTATTCACCCTCTGAGGGATGAGGTGGATAGGAAATTCCATTACATCAATCTCATATTTGAATGATGTCGAGACCATCCACACAAACGGGAATATGCAGAGGATGGCAAAGAGTCCTACACAGACCGTTGCAAGTATGCGAAGCGCCATGATCTTCGGAGTGATTATCCCATTCATCTTATTTGTCTTCATCATAGCCTCCTTAGAATGTAAATCTCTTCTCAAGCTTCTGAAGCACAAACGAGAAGACGAAGATGATTGCAAAGAGGAGAAGAGCGATAGCGGATGCATAGCTGATCCTGAACTCCTGGAACGCATAGTAATATATCGACTGAACAAGGACAGTAGTGCTGAAGCCAGGGCCGCCCTTGGTGATTATGTTGATCTGGTCGAATACCTTGAATGAATTGATCGTTGCAAGCGTAATGCAGAAGAAGAGCGATGGACTGAGCATAGGAACCGTTATGTGGAAGAAGCTCTGCACAGCATTGGCGCCATCTATCTCTGCAGATTCATACACATCGCGTGGAAGCGACTGCATATTCGCAAGGAGAATGATCATGTAGTATCCTACATCGTGCCAGATAGCCATGATTATGAGTCCTGGAAGAGCCCATTTCGAGCTTATGAACCAGGTCGGAGGCATTTCGACGCCAAAGACGTTGTGAAGGATTGCATTCACAGGCCCCATATCAGGATAGAGCAGAACCATCCAAACCGTTGCAACAGATACCAATGATGATACATAAGGCATGAATACCATCATCCTTAGAGGGATCTTGAAGTAAGTGAAGCGATTGAGAAGCGTAGCTATGAAGAGCGCTATGCATATCGTGAGAGGTACGTATGTGAAGGTATAGATAAGGTTATTCCTTACAGCAGCCTGCACTCTATCATCCTTCACAAGCTCCGCGAAGTTATCAAGGCCAACAAACTCCATTCCACGGATGCCCCTCATCGGATTCCATTCGGTGAAGCCAAGTATGAGAGACATGAATATCGGGATTACGATAAATATCACAGTACCTATAAGGCTTGGCAGCAGGAAGCAGTATCCTGCACGCTCTTCCTTACGCATCATCATTGACATTTTTGAACGAGCCATAGCAAAGTCTCCAATAGGCTGCCGGATGCCCGACAGCCTGAAAACCTGAGATTATCAGTTGTTGACTATCTCAGCATTGACGCGCGATTCGATTGTATTGAGCGCATCATCAAGGGATTTCTCTCCTGTGAAGTATAGAGGAACCTCATCATTGATTATCTGCATGTACTGAGCACCGTTTGCTCCCATGATCTTGTTTGTGGAAAGAACGACCTCATCATTGAAGAACTTCTCTCCATATTCCTCCGCAAGTCCGCTTCCGCTGCAGAATGTAGATACAATCTCATCATTATAGGCAGGCATATATGTTGGAAGGTTTCCAGATGCTGCGATAGCGCTGGATGCTTTTTCCACATAGTACTTGATGAACTTCCAAGCCTCTTCCTTATGCTGAGAGTTCTGAGGTATGCAGAGAACAGAAGCTGAGTAATTGCTTCTCAGACCTTCTACGGACTCATCGTAGCGAGGCATGTATGCAACACCTACCTCAAAGTCAAATGGGAACTTCTCCTTGTTCTTCATATCCCTTACCAGCCAGCTTCCTGCTGTTACCATAGCCTCTTTTCCACCAAGGAATGAACTGTTGATAACGGCGTTTACAGCCTTGATCTGGCCATAGGACATCTGAGTGCCTTCATCATCAAGCATCTTTCTTGTCTCAAGAGCCCTTACCCATGCAGGATCCTTGATATTGCACTTACCGTCCTCTGTATACCACTGACCGACCTGGCCTGCTATCGTTGCCCATTCATTTGCATATGTGTGGGTATATGTGCCATAGATTCCCTGGCTCTTTCCCCAAGCGGCCATCTTGCGTGCTGTATCGATATACTCATCCCATGTCCAATCATCCTCTGGATATGGGACACCAGCTGCATCGAACATATCCTTGTTATAGTAGACCATGGTCTGGGTTGCTCTGTATGGGATACCATAGTAATGGCCATCTGAACCTTTGCCCCACTCAGCATAGGCACCGAAGTTTGCCATATCAAAGCCATCGCGCTCGATGAACTCGTCAAGAGGAGCAAGCATTCCCTGCTCAAAGCGCAGGAACTGATCACCATCAGCTATTGGCATCACATCGATATCGCTGCCGCTCATCGCCATGATATCAAGCTTGGTTGCCCTGTCTCCATTGGCAGGTATTGTATGAACAACAACACGGATATCAGGATTCTCAGCCATGAAATCATCAATGAACTGCTGATTAGGCACATCCCATTCATAGTAATTGATCGTAACAACACCATCTGAATCTGAAGACTCTGAAGAACCACCTGCAAAAAGCATCATCGATGCAAGAAGCAGAGAAGCGATTAAGAGAATTCTTTTCATTCCCGACCCTCCTATTTATCTTGCCTTGACAGAGAAGCCATGCTCCAGATGGCATTCCTGCAAGGATTGCATAACCAAATCACTATCATCAATCAGCGAAAGAAGCATCTGGGCAGCTTTTGCCCCCATCTCACGCTCACCTATGAATACTCTATCGAAATTATTACCGATATACGACCACTGCGGAGTTCCTATGACAACCACAGAAAGATTATCAGGCACAGAAATGCCTTTGTCCATCAGGCACTTGACACCACCGCCTCCCTGGAGATTGAAGGCGAATATCAAGGCAGTGATATCAGGATGCTCTTTCAGCATGCTCTCTGTTGCTTTGTATCCATCTGCAAATGAGAGAGGAAAATCCTCTATCGCAACGCTTCCCTTTCCATCATAGACATCAAGAACAGCACGGCAGCGGTCAAGAAGGCAATCATTGCATCCTTTCCAGCCAATATAGCCTATTGATGTATGTCCCATATCCAGCAGGCGTTCTGCTGCGAGCTTTCCGCTTTCATAATTAGAGGAAAGAATATAGCTATATGGCTTTGCATGCTGTATCTTGCGATCAACGACAATATATGGAACTGAGCATGAATCAAGAAGGCTCAGACCTCTGGAACCTTCCTCCGTCGGTGCTATGATAACCCCATCCACCCTGTGCTGAAGCGCATCGTTGAGCTTCTCATACTCATACTCCGGGTTATCCAGCGTATTGTATATGATGAGGGAATAGCCATTCGATACCAGAACCTTCTCAGCTTCCCCTATTATCCTCGTGAAGAACTGGTTGTCGAACTGAGGAACAATCACGGCTATGCTCATCGTCCTCTCGCCTTTCAAAGACGATGCACTGCGGCTTTTAACATAGTTAAGATCTCTTGCAGCGTCCTCTACCTTCTTTCTCGTCTCTGCTGAAATATAACGCCCTTTCTTGCCGCTCAGGACGTATGAGACCGTGCAACAGGAGGTGCCTGCTTTTGCGGCAACATCTTTGATGGTTATGAATTTTCCCACCAGCGCCCTCCTGTAATATAGGGAAACGTTTACTTATCAAATATTAGAAGTATATCATACAATAACATACAGCACAATCAGAATTTACATGCTTTTCACAAACAAACTGCCAGGTACCGGACCTGGCAGCATGAATCTCAGTTCTTCATTGAGAATGGCTGACGTGTATTTTCAAGAACATCTCTCCAAAGCGAGCCTTCGATATCAACATGGCTGCGCCTTGAGACTGCTACTTTGATAGGCACATATACATACTGGTTATTCACAAGCGAGGCAATGCACTGTGTCTTTCCAGCCATCGCAGCGTGAACGGCATGTGCGCCAATACGTGCGCAGTATATCGAATCGTAGCTGTTGGCGGGGGCTGATCTTACGATATATGAAGGATCGATATATTTGATTGATGTGGAAATCCCCTGCTCTGAGAAGAATTCCTTCATCTTGTTCTTGAGGAATATCCCTATATCATGATACTTCACATTACCCGAAGCATCGACCTCACCTGTAGGAGGAGCAAACTCCTGTCCAGCACCTTCTGCAACAAGGATTACGGCATGGCCGCGCTCCTCTATCCTTCTCTTGACGTTCTCAAGAAGGCCATTAGGCCCATCAAGATCGAAAGGAGATTCAGGGATAAGGCAGAAATTCACATCTGACTGAGCAAGGGATGTGTGTGCGGCAATGAATCCGGACTCCCTTCCCATGACCTTTACAAGACCTATTCCGTTTATAGCACCCTTAGCCTCAACATGAGCGCCACGGACAACAGGAACAGCAGTGGAGACAGCTGTATCGAAACCGAATGAAGAATCAATGAACGAAAGGTCGTTATCGATGGTCTTAGGAACTCCGACAACCGCAATCTTGAGTCCTCTTCTCTTGATTTCCTCTCCGATGTCATAAGCGCCACGGAGCGTACCGTCTCCACCGATTGCGATAAGGATATTTATATTAAGACGCTCAAGGCTATCGACAATCTCCTCAACCTGCTTTCCGCCACCGCGGGCAGAACCAAGGATCGTGCCGCCCTTTTCCTGGATTTCATCGACAACATCTGGATTAAGGTCGATGATCGGCCATGGAGAGTTCTCCAGAAGACCAAGATACCCATACTGGATTCCCGAGATCCTCCTTACTCCGTATCTATACCAGAAACAACGCACAACTGAACGTATGACATTGTTCAGTCCTGGGCATATTCCACCGCAGGTACAGATTGCGGCATGCACATGTGAAGGATTGAAATAGATTTTCTCCCTAGGGCCTGCGACCTCAAGTGTGGATGAATTGAGAGGACGGACCGTTCCGTCAACCTCCTCTGCCGTGATCGTGTAAAGGATCCTGTCTGAGTCCTTCACGTAATCAGCAAGGCCATCTCCACCTTTCTTCGACATGCGGATAGGTGAATTAAGCTTTGCCTCTCCAAGTCTATCAATCGTGAAATCATACTGTGGTTGCTTCGAGACTGCGCTCATCTGTATTCCTCCAATAATCTGCCGCTCTCCTCTTCGAATTTCCTGAACCTGTCCTCAGCAGATGCTTTGACATCGTCCTGAAAAGCCTTGTAGAGCTTTATATACTCAAGTGCAAAAGGCGTAAGCTCTGCACCTCTGTGCTCTGCCCCGCCCTTTTTCCTATCTATCATAGGAAGCCCCAGTGCCTTCTCGATATTCTCCAGCATCACCCGGGCTTTTGTATACGAAAGACCCATCCTCTGAGACGCAGCAAGAAGGGATCCGGTTTCAAGCACACCTTCCAGCAGCCACAGGACACCAGCTCCCATGAACTTCTCTCCGTCATCATTGAGGATATAGAGTTTCGTACTCAGTTCCATAGCTCTCCCGCTGCCTTATAGACAGTATCCACTACCTCATCCAGGCCTTCAAGCTCAACAGAACAGTACGCAAGACGAAGCGTGCGTCCCATTATGTTTATAGCCCCTATCTGATATTTCTCAAGCAGATGCTTTCTGAGCTCCTCAGCATCATGACCATTCGTGTCAAATGCCATGAAATAACCAGAGTTGAAAGGATATGGCGTAAGCGTCTTCTCACCAGCGTGGCGCGATACAGCCTTATGCACAGCACTATAGCGCTTCTGCATCTCCGTAAACAGCGCCCCCTTGTCCCGCTCTCTTGCATCGCCAGCTTTCATTGCCTTGAGCAGCAGGCTCTGCCCCGGCCTGTCACAGTTCGACACCGTGCACCTTATAGCGCCGAGTGTCTTTTTCTGAAGCGCATCGATGTGCTCATCGGTAAAGGCTTTCGATGCATATGTTATGAAGCCGATCCTGAAGCCCCAGACCATTTCCTCCTTGGTCGCAGCATCGCCTTTTATCGCAAAGATGTTCTCATGGGCATCGGCAAGATATGCAAAGAGGGATTCTTTCTCTGTCTCATCCTCAAAGAAAAGACCGAAATAAGCATCATCAGAGATAACCATGACCTTCTTGCCTGTATCAGCTACGCTCTTGATTGCCTCAACTATCTTCACAGCTTCATCCTTGGATGGAGTATAGCCCGTTGGATTGTTAGGGAAGTTGAGGATGATCCTTGCTGTATTGCCCTTTGTACCAAGAAGGGCTTCCTTCATTCCTTCGGTATTGAAGTGTCCGTTTTCATCATAGAACCTGAAAAGCTTCAGCTTCGCTCCGACAAGGTCAGTGAAGATCAGATCGTAGTTATCCCAGAAGAGATCAGGACAGACGACCTCATCGTCAGGAGATACAAACAGCTCTGCTATCAGGCTGATAGTATGTGTCAGGCCCCCTGTGACAATAGGCGTTGATGTCTTCTTGCCTTTCAGAGCTGGATTCTTCGCCTCCATATCAGCTTTCCAAAGCGCCCTGAGCTCTTTGTCGCCTCCGCCCGGAGCATATGAGAAAAGCTGGGAAGGCTTGAATATGCCATCCTTGAATGATGAGTAGATATCAGAAAGGTAGAAAGGCTCACCATGGCTTGTAGCAAGACCGACAGTGGCATTGTATTTCCTTGCCTTCTCCTTTGCCTCGTCACTCTGGGCAACGATTCCCTTAGGGAAATACATCCTCTTTCCAACTTCAGAGAGAAAAGGATACGCACATGAATCTTCAAGCGCTGCATTAAGCTGTACTGCAAGTTCGTTCATAATATCTCCTACTCACCCCTTATAAACCATTGCTTGAATTTAGAAAAGCAGTAATTGGCCGTCTGCTGGTCCAGCTGCTGCATCTTTCTTCCCTATAAGCGAAAGAAATTCATCCTCACCCACGATCTTTACGCCCAGCCTTTCAGCATCCGCCCTCTTCGATCCGCCGCCTTCTCCCGAAAGAAGATGCGTTGTCCTGGATGTAACAGAACTGACTGTACGGCCACCACGCTTCTCAATCTCCTTGAGCGCTTTGCTTCGAGGATTGAATGACCTGAAAGAACCTGTTATGCACCAGACCTGGCCTTCGAATATCCTTTCCTCGCTCTTTTCCTGCTTATCAAGGGATGCATCAAGCTTAAGGCCAGATGACCGCAGAGCCTCAATCATCGTCAGAAGCTCAGATGATCTGAATGCGCTTATTATGTTCTCTGCAGTTGTCTCACCGATTCCGGCAATAGAGACAAATGGCTCAATGCTTCCATCCTTTGCCGCAGCAATGAGCTTGTCGATATCGTCAAAACCTCCGGCAATGAGCATTTCAGCTCCTTTTTTCCCTATCTCCGCAATGCCAAGCGAGGAAAGAACAGTTGCAAAAGGACGATCCTTGCTCTCCTTTATGCCATTCTCCAAAGCTTTTATGCTCTTCTCTCCGATTCCGGGAAGTCCTATGGCCTTTGAGAAATCCGCACTGTAGATATCAGGGATGCTCTTGAGGATTCCCGCATCATAGAGCACAGCGACTGTCTTAGGTCCAAGCCCCTCTATATCCATCTGATCGGAAGATGCGAAGAATGATATACGCCCCTTCACCTGATCAGGGCAATCATAGTTCTGGCAGTACTGCAAGCCTCCTATCTGGACTATCCTGCTGCCACAGCATGGGCAGGAATCCGGGAGCTTATATGTCGTATTGCCATCATTGTTCTTCTCGATTACGGCTTCTACGGCTGGTATCACATCCCCACGCTTGGATATCGAAACAGTATCCCCTATCGCAAGTTCAAGCTCATTTATGTACTCCTGATTGTGAAGGGTGGCTCTTTTTATCGTAGAACCTCCAAGCTTTGTAGCTGTGATCTCAGCAACAGGGGTGATGCGTCCAGTACGCCCGACTTGCACAGTTATCCCCAAGAGCTTAGCCTCGGCCTGCGGGGATTCGAACTTATATGCAATGGCCCAGCGAGGATGATGCTCCGTATATCCAAAATGCTCCCTTACATCAAGCTCGTTGATCTTGAATACGAGCCCATCTATCTCATAAGGAAGCGACGCACGCTCAGCTGTCTTCCTCTTGATGTACTCATCAATCTCGGAGAATGCATATGCATCGCCTTCAAGGCCTGCAGCTTTCAGCTTTTCCTCAGCATCCGCCTTCGTATCAGCAAAGAAAGAGAGGTGCGGGTTTATCTGGAAGCCAAGCTTCTTGAGCGTTGAGAGTATTGAGATATGGTCAGGGGGTGTCTCATCCTTATTGCTCCAGAAACCTTCATAGCAGAAGATATCCATCGGAACCAGCCTAGCCTCGCTGCTTTTCTGCCTCCTTACCGCTCCAGCTGTAAGATTGCGTGGATTTGCAGCCTTCTTGGCATCATCGCTCTCGGATTCGTTGAAATGCTCGAAATCTGCCTTGCGGATGAAAACCTCACCCCTTACAGCGATATCCACAGGCTCAGACAGTTTCAGCGGAACTGTATGGATAGTCATTATGTTCGCAGTCACATCGTTTCCGATCTCACCGTTTCCACGGGTCACTGCACGTACAAGGAGGCCTCCCTCGTAATAGAGAACCATTGATATCCCATCAATCTTCTCTTCTGCGGCAAATGACAGCAGTCCCCCTTCCTTATCAATGCTTTTTGAGAAGAAGTCCAGCACAGCTTCATCAGAATATGCCTTATCAAGCGACAGGACAGGGATTGTATGCCTGATCTCAGGGAAATCATTGGTAAGGTCAGAGCCAACCCGAAGCGTCGGCGAATCCGGATGCATAAGCTCCGGATGCTCTTTCTCAAGCATGGAAAGCCGATCAGAGAGCCTATCGTATTCACTGTCAGAGACCAAGGAGATTCCTTCTTTATAATACTTGTCCTGATAAACCTTCAGTTCGCTTGTAAGCTTATCTATCTCTTCCTTTGCATTCATTGCCATAGAATATCACACTTAGGGTTAATGTAATATTCATTGTATCAGAACAGAGAATTAACCATTACTATTGATAATACAACAGGAGGACAAAATGAAGAAAGCTCTGATTGCCACAATCGTGTTTTGTACTATACTGTCAGCTGTGTTTGCAGATACGCATATTACAATACTCGGTACATCTGATCTTCATGGGAATATCTGGGGATATTCATATGAGGACAGCAAGGAAACAGATAACAACGGCATGGCCAGGCTCTATACGTACATAGAGAGCGTAAGGGAAGAGAATCCCAATACCATACTCATCGATGCAGGGGATGATATCCAGGGTACGATCATGACCGATGACATCTACAACAAGACCCCTGACGCGGAGCATCCCGTGATCGCTGCTATGAACTATATGGGCTATGAGGCGATGACGCTTGGAAACCATGAGTTCAACTGGGGGACCGATACCGCGGCGAAGATACTCAGTCAAGCAGACTTCCCGGTTCTTGCTGCGAACGTCAGGAATCAGGACGGCTCATACGCAACAGGACTTGGCTGGATCATAATCCCAGCAGGCGGTGTGGATGTTGCTGTTATCGGAGTGATCACACCTAATGTGCCGATATGGGACGGAGGCAAGGAAGGCATTGGATCGCTGACATTCCTTCCTGCGAATGAAGCGGTAAAGGAAGCAATCGCGGAGATCGGTGATAAAGCCGATGTCATAGTTGTTTCCGCACATATGGGAATGTACGCAGAGTTTGATGAAGATGGAGGCTCCGACTCTGCACAGAAGATCCTGGATGACAATCCTGAGATAGATGTACTGCAGGTTGCGCACAACCATGTTGTCGTTTCCGAAAAGCAAGGCTCTACCGTTATTGGCGGATGCAGGAACGGTGGACGCGATATTGCACGTTTCGACATCTACCTCGATGATGACAACAACGTTATAGACAGCACTGTGCAGATTGTTGATATGAAGGGCGTTGTACCATCAGAGGAGATAAGGTCAATCCCTCTTGTAAAAGAAGCACATGAACAGACGATCGCATATGTGACAGGAGGTGGCGGAGAAGATGGCGAAGGCGGTGTAGCTCTTGGTTCAACAACAGCCAGATTCCAGCCAGAGAATGAAATAAGGGGCATCCCGGAAGGAAGAGTACGCGATACAGCTGTCATGGATCTGATCAACATGATCCAGCTGAATGCATCTGGTGCTGATGTTTCAGCAGCTGCTCTCTTCAAGGATACAAGTGACCTGCCAGAAGGGGATATAAACTACGGGAATATCTTCGACATCTACAAATTCGACAACACGCTCTACCGCGTTACGGTAACAGGCGCAGAGCTCAAGGCTTATATGGAATGGAGCGCTGAATGCTATAACCAGTGGCAGCCTGGGGATATAAGCATATCATTCGATCCAGAGTACCCGGATTACCTCTATGATATGTTCGAAGGTGTTGATTATGAGATCGATCTTTCCCAGCCTAAGGGAGAGAGAATCAAGAACGTCATGTTCAAGGGAGAGCCTCTTAAGGATGATGATGTGCTCACACTTGCAGTAAACAACTATCGCTATTCATCAGCGCTCAAGGCTCAGGGCCTCATAAGCGGCAAGAGGGATTGGGAAAGCTCCTCCTCTATCCGCGATATGATCGTAGATTACTTTGCAAAGAACTCCCCTGTTGCTCCTTTTACAACGGACAACTGGAAGATAACAGGCGTGGACCTCTCTGAAGATGACCCAAGGAGAGCTGAGATCATCTCCTATATAAACGAAGGTTATCTTGAACCACCGTACTCAGCTTCCTACAATCTTGCCGATTACGACGCGCTTGTTGCAGAAGCACAGAGCAACATGAACAACTGATACACAGGGGCTGCTTCGGCAGCCTCTCTTGTTGATTCACCGCCTGATAGAAACTATCATCAGATCATGAAGAAGATCCTTTTCATTTCAGGCAGCCTGAGGAAAGAAAGCTACAATACACAGCTTATGGCAATGGCTGCAGACATCCTCTCAAAGGATTTCAGCTGCTCATTCCTCGATTACAGAGATATCCCATTCATGAATCAGGACATCGAGTTCCCTCCCCCGGCATCTGTTGAGAGAGCAAGGGAGGCGACGGCAGAGGCTAACGCTATCTGGATAGGAAGTCCTGAATACAACCATAGCTATAGCGCATCGTTGAAGAATCTGATTGACTGGCTCTCCCGCCCGGTGGAGGCAGGGGACTATTCAACAGCTGTTGGAAGAGGAAAGCTCATCGCTCTCAGCTCTGCAGCAGGCACATCAGGCGGAGCATTCTCACTTACAAAGCTGAGAGAGGTTCTTGCCATGCTATCCTTAAGGATAATCGAGAAAGAGACTATGATAGCCCTCGGAAACAGATTCGGAGAGAAACGTCTTGTACTCACAGAAGAAGAGAAAACAGCGCTTGCAGAAGAATGCATGGAACTGAAGACACTGCTCAATGCCTGAAGCATATCAGTTCTGTCCTCTGATCTATCAGCATCTCTTATCCTTGCTCCAGCCTGAACGCATTGCAAGGTTTCGGTTTTGGCATAGCACGGCGCGTTGCGTTAGAGAGTTAGAGATGCTATCCTTTTGTCATGGCTGATCGCAAGAATTTCTCCCGATACAATATGCGATGCGGAGTGCTTCTCCATGCAAAAGAGGGAGGAGTAAAGATAACGAATATTGACGCTCCGGAGCTTGATCCAAGATTCATGCTGCTTACAGGCAGCGATATGCCTGGAGACAATACGCTGACGCTATTCTCCAACACCCGCCCGATAATAACAGATAGCATTATCTCCTATCCAAGGCAGGCTGTAGCGGCCCTGTTCGCTCCTGACTACGAGTCTGCGCTGCTGATGGCCGATGAGATAAAGATAGAAACAGAACCACTGGAGGAAGAACCACAGCAATCACTGCCCTATCCTCTTGAATATATGTGGGGAGACTTCAATCCCGAGGAAGATGAGGAGGCAGGAAAATACAGGAAGGTTGAGACGGAGTTCACTCTCGGCCATAAGGCACAGCCTGAGCGTAGGCTCTATACAGTCACCGCATGGATCGATGGGGCAAGCCTGCACATCGAAGCACCGACTGAATGGATTGAGCTTGTACGATCAACTGTGCAGAAAGTAACAGGATATCCGAAACGGAACATAATCATACATACAATACCCTATATATCCAAGAATGGAGAATTCCTGATAGACCCGGCAGCCCTTGCAGCTATTGCAGCTACATCCGCGCTCCGCACAGGGCTTCCATCAGAGATACGGGAAGAAACTATGAATGCACATCCAGGTATAGTCGTAAAGAGGGAGACCTGGATAGATGAAGAAGGAAAACCTGTTTCGGAGAAAGCCACCATGACCGTGAACCAGGGAGCTTTCCTCGTAATACCCGAAGAATACCAGAGGCAGGCAATGGCTGGACTGATTCCGCCATATTCGCTCAAGTCGTTCCATGGCTCTGTCGCTATTGAAACTTCCAATGAATATCCTGCAGCATTCACGACATCATTCGGGTTCAGCGAAGCGCTTGCTGCAACCGAGTATCATATCTCACGGCTTGCAGAGAAGACAGAACTCACACCTTATCTCTTCAGGGACAGCATCGAAAAGGACAAGAGGAAGTTCACGGATTACCTTCCGAGCTTTGACCTTGCGGATCAGAAGCGGACAGCTGAAGCGGTTGCCATAAAGAGCTCATACAACAGGAAATGGGTCGCAAACACCTTCCAGCATAAGTCATTCGGCTTTCTTGGCTATATAAAGGGAATAGGCTTTGCCAGCGGCACGGGAATCGCTGGATTCTCTACAACATTCAGCAAATCATCTGGTTTTGCAGGAGCTATAACATACACGCAGAAGCATAGCGTTGTGGTCTCAACCTCTGCAGATAACCACCCCGGTACGATGAAAAGATGGAAGAAGAACATCTCAGACCGTCTTGCTCCTGGCAATCCAGACAAAGTGACATTCACACCGATTTTCAATAACGAGACAATCGATACCGGGCCTGATGTACTCTCTCGCATCGTCGCATCATTCTCATCGCAGCTTGAGAACGCATCAAAGAAGCTTGCTGTGCTGAAGGATGAGGAACAGCTTCCTGTTTCAATCCGCTTCGATGCGGAAAACACAAGCTTTCCATGTGAGTTCGAAAGTTCTGGATGCGGAGCGGTAGCGCTGGAGGTGATGATCAGGCAATGTGACATGAAGCCAGTAGTAACAGCTATCTGGGCATCTTTCTCATTCCCAGCAATACTTGATGAGACTTCCCTCAAGAACTCACTCAAGAGGACGCTGATGACAACAGTGCATGAATTCGGCGGTGTCATAGAGGATGATTTCAGCCTTTATCTTGAGATATCGGCATCGGGATCCGGGACGCTCTCATCACCGCAGGAGCTTGCAAGAGGCCTTGCGATAGGCGCACTGGCAGATGCCCTGATGCAGGCAGGAGGGAAAACAGCCGCTTCAATGCCTGTCTCAAGCACCAAGATAGAGGAGATTTTCCACGAATGAAGATTGACTGCACTATAGATGGAAAGACACTTACGCTATCTCTTAATTCAAACAAGCCTCTTTCCCTGATACTCAGGGAGAATATAGGTATTGATAACATAAATCACTGCACAGGCAAGATGTGCGGACTCTGCACTGTTCTTCTGGATGGCAAGGCTGTGCTTTCATGCCTGGTACCGGCCTTCGAGCTCAACGGAAAGGAAGTGATAACATTCGATTCCTTCCAGAGGACAAGGGCAATGAAGGATATAGAGAAAGCCTATGAGATGGTTGGAGCATTCCCATGTACGGATTGCTACAGCTCACGCACCATGATATTCGAATCACTTGTGAATGAAGGCATAACTGACAAGGCAGAGATACTCAAGCAGCTATCGCTTGTGCGCTGCCACTGCATGGTGCCTGATGACGAGGTTGAGATCGTACACAAAGCAATAGACCTAAGGAGGAAGAGGAATGTTCGCCGCTCTCAGTTCTCCTAATATCCACACGCCAAGGAACATGCAGGAATATTCATCGATAATCCTGCACTACCCTTCATCATCATTCTGGGCAGGCGGCACGTATATAATGTCCCGTCCAGATGCCTATCCAAGCAATTCGCTCAACCAGGAGATAATCTATCTTGGAGGAATCGAGGAGCTTCACCGCTTCCAGCGCAACGACAGGTTCGCGGAGTTCGGGTCGATGGTAACGCTTGATGAGATCATAAGCACCGGAAAGACTGTGCTTCCAAAGGTCCTTATAGATAACATAGAGAACATCGGCAGCCGCCTTATAACACGAAGGGCAACTATCGGAGGCGCTTTGGCTTCAAAGGATGTGATCACATCATTTCCAGGTACTCTCATAGTACTGGATGCAAATGTCGAGGTTAAGTTCATAAAGAAAAAGAGGCTGCACTCAAAATGGATGCAGCTTACACGGCTCCTGGACAGGAACGGGCATCTTGTGCTTCCAGCACAGGGAATGATCTCACGTGTCAGGATTGCGTTTACAGACAAGAACTACCAGAACTTCTCATCGGTTGGCTCATTCATGACAAAAGGCGATGATGCGGTTGCTGTTGCATTCGCCACAACGCTCAATCAGGACCTGCTGCTCAATCCAACTATAGCGTTTACTTATCCAAAGCTTGGCATACTGTATTCACGTGATGTGGATAATGTGCTCTCGTCACTCCGCTTCCCACTCGATGACAAGGAATACAAATCACTTGAGATGATACTCTTCACCTTCATAGATTCAACGTTCCAGAACATCTCAGAGCTTCAGAGGGCAAGAACAAAGGGGATACTGCGGAATATCATAGATGACCTCAATGAGAAAGCGCTGACTGTGCCGCAATCCGAGGGAAGCTGAACAAAATAATCATTTTATGGATTCTCCTGCTATAATTAAGGCAGGAGGCATTCATGAGAGCCAACATAATAATACACTCAATCTCAGGGAATCTTTATCTGATAGCAGAGACTTTCACGGAGACGCTCCAAGCTCTTGGAATCGACGCAAGGCTATATAGGGTTTCTGATCCTGATCTTCATATCGAAGCGAACGAAAGGACAGAGGTAAATGAATATTATGAAGAGATAACAGCACTGCCTGAAGCAAATGGCCGCACACTTGAGAAGGCAGATGCCATAATACTTGGCACACCTTCAAGATTCGCGATGCCTACATCTGAGATGAAGGCATTCCTTGACTCAACATGGCCGCTTTATAAAACACAGAGCCTGAAAGGAAAGCTGTTCTACGCATTCTCATCATCCTCTGTATCGGTAGAGGATGGGATGAAAGCCGCGCAGTGCCTGTATTCATGGGCTGGCATGATGGGGCTTGTGAATATCCCTTACTCGATTTTCGTGCACAAGGAAGGAGAGATCATGCCTATCAGGCCAACTGATGATATAGACTTCGTGGCAGAACATCTCGGAACTGCCATATTAGCTTTTTGAGAGCTTTGAGATAAGATAGGAGATACGGCGTCTGATGCGGGCAGGAAAGCTCTTGCCCCGCTCCTTTGCGGCGCGTCTGACAGCCTCTTCTGCACTTAGGTTCTGCCCTTCCGTCCTCTTCATCTCATCCCAGCGCCTGACAAGCCACATGTACATATCCCCCTCGCTCTGTCCAGGGAATGCCTGCAGCAGGTTCTCTGCCCTGACTTCCTGGACAATCGGGGAATAGACATTCTCATACCAGCTCCTTGCAGCTTCCTCGAATGTGATTTCATGGTCTATATTCTGATTTATATAGTATTTATGGACCAGGATATGGTTTACCATCTCGGGATATGCTCCTGGAGTGGTGAACTTTATATTATCCATCGGAAGATAGGTTGGCTTGTACTGGGCAATGAACATATTGCGTTCATACTCGACGACCTTCTCCCTCAGCTCCTTCATCGTTATTCCGGGCTTGATCTCTATCTCGCTATCGAGCTCAACGACCTCAGCATCGATATATTCCATTCCCTGGGCCTTTGCGACAGAGACACGATGATTGCCATCGCGGACGAAATAGTATCCTCCAAGGCTGTATACGGAGATAGGAGGAAGGATGACATCGTTGATGATCGCTGAATCAACGCTCACCCAGCGAGTCTTCAGCTGTTCACGCTTCGGAAAGAAAGCCGATGAGAAATCATGATAGCGTCCTTCTGAGCCTATGATCTTATCTACAGGGATTGTCCGCATTCCAAGATATGTCTCGGATTTGGGCTTTATTATGGAAGTCACCTCATAAAGCGACAGCAGGTCGTTGTTCTTCCAATGAAGCGCTGAGAATATGCTTTGGAATCTGGCCTTTGTCTTTGCCCTGTAAAAATCATCAATCGCAGCGGAATTGTCATTCATAATCATTTCCTCCGTCCAAGAGTATCATCCTCAAGGATATAGTTCTTATATATATTGATGACCTTTGTATCCATAAACTCTGAAATGCGTGGCGCGTTTATATCATCAAGATGAACATGGCCATGCAGCAGGTATTTAGGCTTGTATTTCTCCATGAAGGACAGAAAGCACTCAAATCCCTTATGGCAGAGGTCCTCGCCATCCCCCATTCCCCTTGGAGGTGCGTGGGTTATCAGGATATCCAACGCGCGGCCATATTTGCGCTTGTTGAATATAAGCCGCGGGACAAGCTTGTTTATGCGTCTCTGCATCTGTCTCTCTGTATACTGGCTGTCTCCATAGTTATAGAGCATAGAACCGCCAAGCCCCATTATTATAAGGCCATGGGTCTTGTCATATATGCACTTGCCATCCATGAAGAAACCTCCGAACTGAGGCATTGAATCAACCCGTCCAGTCCTGGAGAAATCCGAAATGACATCAGAGCCATGCTCTCCCCTCATCATCCTTGAGAAATCCTCAAGGTTATGATTGCCATAGACGTAATAGACATCCTTGCGGAGCATTGTCTGTATATAGTCGTAATAACGGAGAGGAAGATCGCCTGCTGAGATAACAAAATCCACATCCTTATATAGCTCAGGAGCCACAGAAGAATAGATCAATGTATCAGTCGTATCAGAGATGCAGAGTATCTTCATCGCTAGAAGTATAGGAAATTGCGGAAGATGTGAACAGAGGGAGCGCTGAGCACTCCCTGCTGCGTTCAGAGAGGCCAGCTTCTTATGATCTCGCGGACAAGGATGGAAAATGTATTCTTGACACGTTCGCCGGTCTCAAGCACCTCTTCATGATTGAGAGGCTGATCCAGGATTCCCGCAGCCATGTTCGTCAGGCAGCTTATGCCAAGCGTATGCATCCCCATATGCGATGCCGCTATCGCCTCAGGGACCGTAGACATGCCAACGGCATCCGCCCCGGCAATGCGTGCGAAGCGCACCTCTGCAGCTGTCTCGAACGAAGGACCTGTGAACAGCATATACACACCCTTGCGCACAGGGATGCCCTTCTTTATCGCAGCCTTTTCCGCACATGTGATAAGCGCCTTGTCATAGGAGCGTGTCATATCAAAGAAGCGCGGGCCAAGCTCATCTGGGTTCTTCCCCCTCAGCGGGCTGTCCGCAACAAGCTTGATGTGATCGGTTATCAGCATCAGGTCGCCCGGCTTCCAGGTCTCATTGACGCACCCTGCGGCATTCGTGAGGAAGAGGTTCCCGATGCCTAGCATCTTCATGGTACGCACCGGATACACGACCTCCTCCATGGAGTAACCCTCGTAGTAATGGAATCGTCCCTGCATGCACAGCACCGTCTTACCCTCAAGGCCGCCTATCACAAGGCGTCCCTTATGCCCGGGGACTGTGGATACCGGGAAGTGAGGTATATCGTGATAATCGATGATGACAGGGCTGTCTATCGCATCCGCCATATCGCCAAGGCCGGAGCCGAGCACGATGCCGATCTGAGGCTTCCTTCCTTCCAGCCTTGATTCAATATATTCCTTGGTCTGGCCAAGCTTTTCCATAATGTCCATAAGATCATCTCCTAAAATGGCTCACCTGATGCAAGAGGAGCTGCGCTCTTCCTGCTTGAGAATATCAGAGCTATCAGTGTTGCGATATATGGGAACATTCCAAGATATCCGGTAGGGATAGACTGGAAAACAGGGAAAACCTTTCCCATATTGGCTATTGTCATGCATAGCCCGAAGAAGAACGTAGAACCGAGTATTCCAAGCGGCTTCCACTGCCCGAATATAAGAGCCGCGATAGCCAGGAATCCAAGTCCGTTTATCCCGCTTCCTGCGTTATACTCTCCTGCATATGTCACAAGTATGCATGCACCGCCAAGCCCTGAAAGCAGGCCAGATGCCATAACGCCTATATATCTCATCCTATGCACATTGACACCAGCAGAGGCAACGGCAGAAGGATGCTCTCCGCAAGCTCTCAGCCTCAGCCCGAATGATGTCTTGTACAGGAGGAACCATGAAATGCCCCATATGATAATGCAGATCCATGTTGTCCAGTAGGTGCTTGTGAAGAACAGCGGACCGATGACAGGAATCTTTGAGAGAAAAGGTACGTTCTGCCTTACTATTCCTCTTACGATCGTTATGTTCCCGCTTCCTGTGATCGTCTGGGCAAGGAAAAGCGTCACAGCTGTTGAAAGCATGTTGATAGCTGTTCCTGAAATAACCTGGTTTGCTTTCAGGTTAATGGCTGCAAACGCATGCAGAAGCGATAGAAGCATCGATGCGGCCATCGCGACTGCAATGCCTATCACAATGGCAAGGACAAAGCTGAAGCCAGGTATCGCCTGAAGTTTCACGATTGTGGCAGCTGATGAGAAAACACCGAAAAGCATCAAGCCTTCAATACAGAGGTTGGTAACACCTGAACGCTCCGAATAAAGACCGCCAAGAGCTCCCATCAGGATTGGAATGGTATATGCAATAGCGGATGGTATTATGCTTGTAATGACACTCCAGAAACTCATTGCCTTACCTCCTTGCTGCTCTTGATAAGAGCCTTCCCGCTCTTTGCGTATTCCCTGAACTCTGCAGATGTCAGAGCATCAACGCCTCTTCCATCTCCCTTGCTTTTCATATAAGTCTTGCAGGCTTCCTCCTTCCTATCGAACGATGACTTGAAGCGCGCATTCCAGAAATTTGCAAGGATAACGTTCGTTGCCGTGAAATATATGATCGTGGCTATGATCGTATCTGCAATCTCTGTTGGTATACCTGTTGCGGCAAGGGAGCCACGTCCCATCTTGAGGATGCCGAAGAATATCGCAGAGAAGAAGATACCGATTGGAGAGCAGTTGCCCAGAAGAGCTACCGCTATTCCGTCAAAGCCCTCGTTTGGCATCTTTCCCATCTCCATGATATTCGAATAACCGCAGTAGTATGTAAGGCCGGCAAGGCTTGCAAGCGCACCTGCAATTGCCATGGAGACCATTATCGAACGATTGACCTTTATCCCTGCATATTCTGCGCAGAACCTGTTTGCACCGACTGCCTTGAGATTGAAGCCAAGGGTTGTTTTCTCCAGCACGAACCATATGACTATGCACATGGCTATAGCGATGAAGAAGCCATAGTTCATCGTAGAAAAGCCTGTAGCATTGGTCAGCCAGTCAGCTCGAAGCGTATGCACGGCATCTATAGGCTTTGACTTGACAGAGATCGTAGGATCTATGATGAAGCGAGGTATGAAATCATACACGAGCCAATAAGCTGTCCAGTTAAGCATGATCGTAGATACAACCTCATGCACATTGAACTTCGCTTTCAGGAATCCCGATATGAAGCCCCATACAGCACCAGCTATCATAGACGCTATGATGATTATCGGGAGGTAGATTATGCGTGGCATATCGAGCGGAAGATAATAAGCGAGGATCGATCCTGTTATTCCGCCCATAAGCATCTGGCCCGATGCTCCGATATTGAAAAGGCCTGTCTTGAACGCGAACGCAACAGACAAGCCTATCAGGATAAGCTGCGTCGACATTCCAAGCGTATTTCCGATTCTCCTTGTATTTGACAGAGCCCCGAAAAGGATTCTCTCAAATCCTGCGAATGGATTCTTGCCGATGCAGAGAATGAAAATACATCCAGCTATGATTCCCAGGAAGACGGCAGAGAGCGAAACAATCAAAGGAGATGCTTTCCTTGCCTCCAGGGGTTTGTTGATTATCCTATCTTTCTTCACTTCACTCTCCCTTTCTTATTCCTGCCATCATCAGGCCGACAGCATGCTCATCTGTCGTTGACGTATCCACGATATCTATAAGCTCTCCGCCAGATATAACAGCGATCTTATCGGAAAGATTGAAGATCTCATCAAGCTCGAACGATACAAGGAAGACTGCCTTTCCCCTATCCCTTTCATCAACAAGCTGCTGATGGATGAACTCTATAGCACCCACATCCAGCCCTCGTGTTGGCTGTACAGCTATCAGAAGATCCGGATCGGCGGTTATCTCGCGTCCGATTATGGCTTTCTGCTGATTTCCGCCAGAGAGTTTTCCTGCAAGGGAATCCGCTCCCTCTCCAGAGCGTACATCGAACTTCTTTATGATTTTCTCCGAATACTCCCTTATCGCAGGATAATCCAGAAGCCCATGCTTGGAGAAAGGACTCTTCGTGAACTCCTTTATGACCATGTTCGAAGTAAGCGGGGCCGAGAGTATAAGTCCTCTTTTCTGCCTGTCTTCAGGAATGTGCCCAAGCCCCATATCATTACGTTCTGCTATATCGAGGTCTGTAATATCACGGCCATTGAACTTGATCGTTCCTGATGCTGCTTTCCTCAGTCCTGTTATTGCCTCAACAAGCTCAGACTGGCCATTCCCGTCAACACCAGCAAGGCCTATGATCTCACCGGCGTGTACGCTGAGAGAGAAATTCTTGACGCCAAGGACGCCCTTGCTGTTCATGACAGAAAGATTTTCTATCTCAAGGATTGCCTTTCCAGGCTTGCTTGGTGCTTTGCTGACCTTGAATGATACAGGACGGCCAACCATGGCAGCTGCCATATCCTCAACGCTGGTCGTTGCAACGTCCACAACGTCTATCAGACGGCCTCGCCTGATGATCGTGCACCTCGATGCAACCTTCTTGATCTCATCCAGCTTATGGGTGATGAGGATGATGGACTTGCCTTCTGCGGCAAGGTTCTTCATTATCTCCATCAGCTCATCAATCTCCTGCGGAGTAAGGACAGCTGTCGGCTCATCGAATATGAGGATATCCGCATCGCGGTAGAGCATCTTCAGGATCTCAACTCTCTGCTGCATGCCTACTGTTATGCTATCGATAACCATATCAGGCTCGATCGATAGGCCATAACGCTCTGATATCTCCTTTATCTTCCTGGAGGCCTTCTTTATATCGTATACAAAGCCCCCTTCCTTTCCCATGATTATGTTTTCTGCGACTGTGAAGTTATGAACCAGCTGGAAGTGCTGGTGAACCATTCCTATTCCAAGGGCGAAGGCATCATTAGGATCTTTGATATGGACTTCCTTGCCCCTTACCTTGATAACGCCCTTATCTGCATGATAGAGACCAAAGAGAATACTCATCAGAGTGGACTTGCCAGCCCCGTTCTCTCCAAGTATTGCGTGAATCTCCCCTTCCTTGACCTGCAGCGTGATATCGTCGTTTGCCACGATACCGGGAAACTCCTTGCGGATTCCAAGCATTTCAATAACGTAACTCAATGGATTCTCCCATTTAAGAGGGCACCCTTGGTGCATTTTTGAATAAGGCCGCCATCAGCGGCGGCCCTCCTGATTGCGAAAGTGTTATGGGATAAGGCCATCCGCTGTATCCTGAACGACAATCGTGCCATTCGCGATAAGCTCTTCGACCTGTGCAATCTGAGCCTCGATCTCAGGTGTGAGATTCGGGTTCGTTGCCGGGATTCCTGCCCTGCCCTCTGCAACACCAAGGTTAAGATGGACTCCACCCTGGAATGTGCCATTAGCTGCTGCAATTGCCTGATCGTAAGCAACTCCTGCAACATCCTTCATAGCAGATGTAAGGATACATGACTCGCCATTGCCCATGTCACCGACTGAGTACTGGTCTACGTCAACACCGATTGCCCATACATCCTGGCCAGCAAGACGGCGGTTCTTTGCTTCGTTTATAACGCCGACACCTGTACCGCCCGCTGCTGCGAAGATAGCATCTACACCCTTGTTATACATAGCCATTGCAAGCTGCTGGCCACCTGCAAGGTCTGCAAATGAGCCCTGATATACAAAGTTTGAAGGATCCATCGTGATTGATGTTCCGAGATTCTCGTTAGCATATGCAACACCCTGCTGGAATCCCCAGTTGAACTTCTGCACAGCTGGAATCTCAAGTCCACCTACAAAGCCTACATCACCGTTCTGAAGCTTGAGTGCTGTGGCAACACCTGCCATGAAGCCAGTCTCCTGCTCCTTGAATGTGACTGCGACAGTATTAGGACCGATCCCTGATGCGAGCGCATCATCGATGATGACGATCATCAGATCCGGATACATCTGCTGAGCCTGGGAAACAGCCTCTGCAAAGAGATAGCCAGGGCATGCGATGAATCTGTAGCCGTTATCATAGAGATCAGAGATAGCGGTAAGATAATCTGTTGTTGTCGTTCCAGATGGTCTGAGGTATGTGCACTGCAGTCCAAGTTCATCTGCAGCTCTCTGAACACCTTCATAAGTTCCCTGGTTGAACGAGCGGTCATCTATAGTTCCGGAATCCGTAACCATTCCAAGCATAAGCTTTCCGTCTGAAGCGGACTCAGAAGCACCGCCAGCAAAAGCTGAGAAAGCAAGCGAAAGAACAAGCAGGATAGCAATGGTTTTCTTCATGCGTGTCTCCTTAAAAAGTGTTATACAAGCATTCTACATTTGCCCTATCCTCCTGTCAAACAACGAAATACGCACATTTGCACGTACATCGGGAACAAATGTTTGCATAACAGTGATTAACAAAATCATAACCAATTATTGAAATTAAGCAAAAACAACAAAATGCAACACAAGAAGACATTTCAAGTTCATTTACAGCATTCCCCTCTGACATGACTCCATGCAAAGCTGCATCGTACTGATAGTGCAAACACATCTTTGCCAAGACGTTCAAAAAGAGCTATGCAGTTTCCTGCCTATCTAAGCAACGACACTGGGATTTATTGTTTTCCCCAACGGAGAATTTTACGAATCAGACAGGATAATTCTGCATTTTCATAATTTAATTCTTTTAATTATAAAATTTTATCATTTAATGATTAAAATTAAAGCGACTACGGCAGATAAAAGTGCAGAGGAATGCCTTCAGGAACTTTTGCCACTAAAGAGAGACAGATTGGGGAAGCAACACTGCTGAAAGGAATTCAGCCAAGGCTGATCCTGGTGATTCTTATCCATAGATAACCTTGCCTGATAAACAAATCCCAACAGGAACAGATTATCCAAATGCAGCAGTACGCTAAGAAGTTTTCATTGCCTAAAACAAGCAGAAACGATAGAAAGAACACATAGGAGAAAAGGATGAAAAAGACTGTAATCATCATGCTTATGGCAATCGCAGCTCTCTTTCCTGCAGCTGCATCGGAAAATGGACCTGTTGGAATCATCACGGCAATGTCGAATGAACTCAGCCTTCTTCTTGAAAATGCAGAGATAGAGAAAACAGAGACAATCGGAGGTGTTGAGTACAATATAGGAACTCTCAATGGCCAGGATGTCGTGCTTGCAAAAGCAGGAATCGGCAAGATACTTGCTGCAGCAGGTGCTGCTACCCTCATCAATGAGTTTGATGTCAGCTCAATCATCTTCACTGGCATTGCTGGCGGAGTCGGAGATGAGACTGAAGTGATGGATATCGTAGTATCTACAGACCTTGTCGTTCATGATTATGGGGATATCACAAATGAGGGATTTGTATGGGACGCTGTTTCAGGTGCAGCTGAGGATGGCAGAATACCAGCAGATCCTGAACTTTCAGAGCTTGCTTATACAGCCGCTGTAAGCGTAGTCGGAGAAGACAGCGCATTCAAAGGGAATATCGCGACAGGAGATCAGTTTGTTGCAAGCGAAGAGTACGTAGAAATCCTCCAAAGCCGCTTTGATTCCCTTGCTTGCGAGATGGAAGGAGCAGCCGTTGGCCTTGTGGCTTATCAGTACGATGTTCCTTTTGTCGTTATCAGATGCATGTCAGACAAAGCAGATGGCCTTGCTCATGAAACATATGATGGATTTGGCGATCAGGCAGCAGACAACTCTGCACGCATCGTAATGGAAATGCTGAGCAATATGTAATCAAAACATTTCAGGCTGCAGCTCAATCTGTGGTCTGAAGATAAAAGCCAAAGAAAAATAGTCGTAGAAACGTTTGCATGCTGCAATCCAAAAAAGTATATGTTTTAACGAAATCATTTTTCCCAATACAAATATACAACATGCAAGACTGAATTAAAGCAGAAAATGTAACGAACTGACAATACAATCGAGTAGACAGGAAGGGTTTCACCTCTTGCCTCTCACGGAACCGTACGAACAACTCTCTCATCATAAGGCTCTTGTCATTCACAGTATCCAAAAGAAAGTCCAATGAGTGAACATCATAGGCTCTCTTTTTCTGATGGTATTAAGCCATTCTACAGCTACTTATGGCCAGGGAAACGCTTGTACTTACACATCGATTCTCTGCTGTATGACCACAATAGATACCCTTGGTGTTAAGCTAGCGATAAGCACTGCGACTCCGGCAGAGGTCTTTCACCTCCTAGATACGTGACATGCCAGTCACACATCTAAAAGAGCCACTGCTCATCGCAATGGCTCAATATAAATGGATCCTGAATGTTGAATTACTCAGTAGCTGATGTCGTGGAATCAGCAGATATTGCAGTTACACTATCCTTTAATTCTGAATACTGAGCTGCTGACAGATACCATTTCTGATTGGTCTTTTCTGCAATCGTAGGTCTGTACGCTGTTAATCCAGTAGCCTCTGCACCTTCAACAGCATTATCATCGGTCTCAGTATAGATGGTAGGTTTATAAGTAATATCCATTGTAAATGTCGTTCCGTTTGCTACATTCAAGGTACCATAGTTATCAAGCGTTGAACCCTTATCAACGCCGATACCTCCGAACCATGTATTATCAAACTCAATTGCATCGCTTACGGTTACTGCTGAGCTGTTGACTTGGATACCTGCATTAACATTCTGAACTGTAATGTTGCTGAGCGTTACGCCTTTCGCATCATAGACCTTAATGCCCCACTCTCCATCATTCCATTCACTTGGAGCTGTTTCAGTTGTACCGCTAACGGTAAGGTTAGAAATTGACACACCATCAGAATTGATGAGAACGATAGCTTTGGTTCCCCAATTTTCCGGACTTCCTTCTGTTGGTGTCGGAGTGCTACGAGTAATCGTAAGTCCATTACCATCAAGCTTTATAGGCGTTGAAATTGTAATCTGAGAATTGAGTGTACCAAGATTCGCAGCAAGG
This sequence comes from uncultured Spirochaetaceae bacterium, assembly GCA_944389155.1. Lineage (GTDB taxonomy): Bacteria > Spirochaetota > Spirochaetia > Sphaerochaetales > Sphaerochaetaceae > Ornithospirochaeta. Next base: position 30,136 of record CALXLI010000061.1, read on the forward strand.
TAATATGTTGCATCTGATGTTAAGTCTTCAAAACCAGAAGCTTCGGTAATCATCCTTCCAGCGATATCAGAATTTGTATACCATGTCTGTCCACCGTTTGAACCACAGTTTGTCCCGACCTGTGTAAGGATACTACTAGCATCCGTAACAGAACCGTCACTGTTCGCCTCTATGTAAACGATTGGCTTTCTCTCGATATTAGTTGTGAACGTTGTTCCTCTTGCGATTGTAAGAGCACCACCATTCGAAAGGGATGAACCCTTATCAACACCAATGCCTCCCCAAATTGCGTTATTGAATTTTATAGCGCCACTAACAGTTACAGTAGAGCTGTTCACCTGGATACCTGCATTGATATTGGAAACTGTGATATTCTCAAGCTCTACTCCAGTTGCATTGAAGACTTTAATGCCCCAAACGCCATCAACCCAGTCTGCTGAAGAATCATCCTGCTTTCCATCAACAGTGAGATTCCTGAGAATAACATTATTGCTGGCAACAAGAATCACTGCATTTATTGTTTTTGTCTCATCTGTAAGTACTGATGTATCTCTTGAGATTGTATGCCCATCTCCATCAATTGTGATAGATGCTGTGATATCAAGCTGCTCTGTAAGCGTTATGTTCTCAGAAAGATAGTATGTACCGCTTCCGCTTGCTGCAACTTCTGCAATATTAGCATTTGTAATATACTGCCTTGACGGTGTTACAGGATCGTTATCATCTGGTGTTTCCGGCTTTGTATCAATATCATTAATGACATCTTCTCCACCAACTGTTACTGTTGCGTCATCTGGGATAGAAAGCGTTGCAGAAGAAACTGTTACTGTTGTTCCGCTGACTGTAGCTTCAAAAACTGTAGTCGTACTTGTCGTCTCAGGGATTGTGATGACAAGGTCCGTCTCATCTCCGTTGCTACCCTGTACTCTAAGGGATGAGGAATCAACTTCATAAGTAGTTGCTTTGAAGGTGTTATTCGTCAGGTCTCCTGTGAACGTGAATGAAAGGCTGCCTGACAGTATAATCGCACCAGATGAAGTCTCATAGCCTTTGAACGTTGCTGTCGCTCTCATAGAGCTTGCCGACCTTGGCGTATCATATGTGACTGTAACGGTGTCCGTCGTACCAGACGTCAGAACTTCATTGATAAGCTCTACTGGATCGATCTCCTTCGCAATCGTAACAGCTGTATCAGAATCTATACTCGGACTTGGATTGTTCGAGCATGATGTGAATGCAAGAAGCATAAGCATGATGCTAAGCATTGCTATAATAGTCTTCTTCATAACAAACCCCCATTATTTGTTTGTCTCTTTCAAATACTACCCCCCCCCCGTTAAGAATTGTCAACTATTTTCTGAAGAGTTTGTCACTATCGGGACACAATGTATAATATGGGCAAGAAACTCAGTGTGTTATCGTTAGCGTTATGCTTTCCTGGTAATAATCGTCCATTTCATTATTTCTGAGGAAGAACTCACACTCAAAAATCTGTATAATTTGTTCCGTATTCCTGCAATCTGATTGTATGTCATAAACCGCCTTTACTGAATATTGATGATGCATTGAGAGCAAAACGCCAAGCTGGAATTACTTTTATTGTGCCATGCTTTGACTCAAGCACATCATCTGTATTCATAGATACGATAATGCCTTCCCTCAAGCCTGTTTCTCCCATCGCTGCTTCAAGGCTTTTCACTTCCCTATCCATTGCAGCCTCATAATCATCCGTTACCTGTATAAGAAACTTTGGAGTATTATCATCATCTGAAAGGATGAAGTCTGTCTCAAAATCTTCCTTTGTCCTGTAATAACAGACATTCAGATGCGAATACCTCAATATAACAGCAAGTACTATATGCTCAAGAATGATACCATTTGCCGAGCTGAACTCCCTGAAAAGAACTGCCATCTGATGATCTATCACATAAAGCTTCCTAGGATTCCTGTCCTTTTCCTTCTCCGTTCCATAGATAGCAATCTCTTTCATGAAGCATGTATCACACATCATATTTATATATGATGACACAAGCGCTATCGAGGTTTTGAAACCTGCACTATCCAATATATTAACAAGCTTTCGCACAGAATATGGAGAGCCGGAATTCTTTACTATCCTCTTCATAAGTGCACGAAGCATTGAACTGCGTGTTATATCATAGCGATCGATGATGTCACGGGAGAATGTCAGATCATAATAACTGTTAAGAACCAGTTTCCTCAGTTCAGTATTATCGTTGGAATATAACTGAGGATATGAACTTCTCTTCATATATGACAGAAACTGCTTTGCAAGCATGTTTCTCTCATCATCTGAATAGAACTCCTTCATTTCATGTCTTATGCCATTGAAACTGAGAAATTCATTGAATGATAGCGGATAGAATTCAAGGGGTATACAGCGTCCACGAAGTGCATCTGCTATATCAGTACTGAGCATTCTTGCACTTGAGCCTGTTATCACAACATGGCA
>CALXLI010000062.1 GCA_944389155.1 uncultured Spirochaetaceae bacterium
CCAGGACGCACTACCTTCGTATACTGCTCTATAACGCTGTGAACTGTACGGCCTCGCTCTGAGATATCACGTTCAAGACGCCTGATGAACCTTATGTCAGGTGGAGTATCAACATAGAGCTTGAGATCAAGGATATCCCGGATGCGCTTGTCATAGAATATCATAAGGCCATCGATTATTATGAGCTTCTCAGGCTTGACCTCGACAACCTCATCCATGCGTCTGTGATGGACGAAATCATACTGCGGCATCATGCAAGCCTTTCCGTCCTTCAGGTCCTGGAGATTGGAAAGCATCAGATCCATATCAAAGGCATCGGGATGATCGAAGTTGTAATCGGTGATATTCTCATTGGATATGAAAGGAGCGCTTTTATAATAGCTATCCTGGCTTATAAGGACAGAGTGCGGCTGAGCTTCCTTGATCCTCCGCACGACAGTGCTCTTGCCAGATCCAGACCCGCCTGTTATCCCTATAAGCTTCACATCCATCATCTCACCTCCAGCCTGTACTCTGTCGTAGTCCTGTATGGTTTTCCCCTTTCAGTGAACGCCTGCGGATACTCGCTGTGATTCGGCGTATCAGGATAGCGCCCTGATTCAAAGCATACGCCTGTGAATGGTTCATGGTCGCCAGATAGGAATTCCCCTGTATATATCTGCACAGCAGGCTCTGTGGTCCATACTTCCATGGAAGCCTTATCTCCGACAACCTTTATGCGCATGTCCTTTTCGATGCAGAATGAATTGTCATAGGCACCGCCCCTTCTCTCCCCGATTGCATGGGGTGTCCTGAAATCAAAATCAGTGGAAGCAACAGGAGATACAGAGACAGGGATAAGACGCTCATCCACGCTTACATAGCTTTCTGCCGGAACTGTAAGCACATGGCTCTTTATATCCCCCTCTCCTCCATTGAGATTGAAGTAGCTGTGATTTGTCACAGATACAGGGCATTTCCTGTTGCTTGAGACGATGTAATCAATAACCAGCGATCCATTATCTGCAAGAAGATAGGTTACCGTGCACTCGTGAGCTCCAGGGAATCCACCCAGGCCATCAGGTGTTGAGAGAGAAAGCGTAACGGAGCTCTCACCTACTCCTATCACGCTCCATACCTGCTTCCCAAAGCAAGCCGAACCTGAGTGGAGGTTATTGCCATTGTTGTTCCTATCAAGCTCATAGCGCATGCCATCAACTGTGAAGGATGCGTTTGCGATCCTGTTGGCATATGGTCCGACAACCTCTCCCATGTAAGTATCATCATCTTCATACTCGGAAAGCCTTTCATGATTCAGGACAACGTTCACATCATCGTATCCGAATGAATAGAGTACCGCACCGAATGTCAGTACGGAGAAATGGAAACGGCCGCACCTGAAAGCAATCCTTTCCACATTCTCTCCCTTCCTCGTAACTCCAAATACATATCTCTCCATCAGTTGTCCTCCTCTGTCTTGAGAACTGCAAGGAATGCGCTCTGCGGAATCTCAACGTTTCCAACCATCTTCATGCGCTTCTTTCCCTCTTTCTGCTTTTCAAGAAGCTTTCGCTTTCTTGAGATATCACCACCATAGCACTTGGCAGTAACATCCTTGCGGTATGCAGACACCGTCTCGCGTGATATTATCTGGCCACCGATCGCTGCCTGTATAGCAATCTTGAACTGCTGTCTCGGTATCTCATTCTTCAGTCTTTCGCAGACCTGGCGTCCACGTGTCTGGGCACTGGCTCGGAAAACAAGCTGTGAGAGCGCATCGACCGTATCCCCATTTACCAGTATATCAAGGCGGACAAGATCTGTGGGCCTATAGCCTATGACATTATAGTCAAAGGAGGCGTATCCCCTTGAAATTGACTTCAGGCGATCATAGAAATCAAAGAGCACTTCAGCAAGCGGCATCTCATATATCAGCTCAACGCGCTTCTGATCGAGGTAGTTCATTCCGGTCTGCACCCCACGCTTTTCAAGGCAGAGCGTTATTATCGGACCGACATATTCAGTCGGTGTTATGATATTCGCCTGTATATAAGGTTCCTCGGTCCTGTCGATCCTCATGACCTCAGGATATTCAAGCGGGTTGTCTATCTGAAGCACATCACCGTTCTTCATGTATACGATGTAGCGTACAGAAGGGGACGTGAAGACAATCGAAAGATCGAACTCCCTCTCAATCCTCTCCTGGATAACCTCCAGATGGAGCATGCCCAGAAAGCCGCAGCGGAAGCCAAAGCCAAGAGCTGCTGAATTATCCTTCTCATAGACCAGGGAGGCATCATTGAGCTTCAGGCGTTCTATAGCTTCCTGCAGTTCCTCATAATCATTTGAGTCAACAGGATAGATTGATGAGAAGACAACAGGCTTCACTTCCTTGAATCCAGCCATAGGCTCTGCTGCAGGATTCGCCTTGAGCGTTACGGTGTCACCCACCCTTATATCCGAAATAGTCTTTATGCCAGCGATGAAATAGCCGACATCACCTGCGCTCAGCTCGTTTTTCGATACAAGCTGAAGCTGGAATATACCAGTATCCTCAACCTTATATTCGGCTCCGGAGTGCATGAACACGATCTCGTCTCCAGCCTTGAGCTTTCCGGAAAATAGACGGCAATGGACTATGACACCCCTGTACGGATCATAGTGGGAGTCGAAGATGAGTGCCTTCAGTGGCTCATCGGCGCTTCCGGACGGTGGTGGTATGAGATTGACAATAGCCTCATAGAGGGTATCCACCCCCTCACCTGTCTTTGCAGATACAAAGCACGTAGTGTCAGGATCCAGGCCAAGGTCATGATCTATCTGCTCCAGGCATGATGGGATATCAGCAGAAGGAAGATCTATCTTGTTTATCACAGGGATGATCTCAAGATTGTGCTCCATTGCAAGATACAGGTTGGCAAGCGTCTGAGCCTCCACGCCCTGCGATGCGTCAATCAGGAGGAGAGCTCCCTCGCATGAGGAGATTGCCCTTGAGACTTCATAGGTAAAGTCAACGTGTCCCGGAGTATCGACAAGGTTAAGCTCATACTCCTGTCCATCGGATGCTGTATACGGAATGGTGACAGCCTGGCTTTTGATCGTTATGCCACGCTCCCTCTCTATATCCATATTGTCCAGTATCTGCGTCTGCTGAGGTCCACGTGATACAACAAGGCGCGCCTTCTCGATAAAACGATCGGCAAGCGTTGACTTGCCGTGATCGATATGTGCAATTATGCAGAAATTTCTCTTATGGGCTGTATCCATCCAAAATCCTTAATGTAAATCCGAAAGGTGCTGTACAGGAGGGAAACCAAGCATCTCCCTGATTTCCTTATCGTCAAGAGTCTCCTTCTCAACAAGCGCATCTGTAAGGGCATCAAGCTGATCGCGATGAGTCGTGAGGATGTCCCTCGTATCGTCCATGCACTTATTGAGTATCTTCCCGACTTCCTCATCTATGCGCCTGGCGGTCTCCTCAGAGTAATCCTTATGACGTGCTATCTCCCTGCCAAGGAACAGCGGCTCATCATCATCCGCAAGTGAGACAAAGCCCAGTGCGGACATTCCCCACTCTGTCACCATGCGTCTGGCCATCTCTGTAGCCTGCTTTATATCATTGCTTGTACCGGTAGTCGTCTCCCCGTATACGATATCCTCAGCTACATAACCACCCATGCATATCTTGATCCTGTCCTCAAGGAAGGATCTGTTCTTTGTATAGGCGTCCTTCTCAGGAAGGCTCATTGTCAGTCCAAGGGCACGGCCATGAGGTATGATCGTAACCTTATGCAGTGGATCTGCATTCTTGAGATAGTAGTGCAGAAGGGTATGTCCCGCCTCATGATAAGCAGTTGCCCTCTTTTCCTCTGCCGTCATATATGCAGACTCACGGGCAACTCCAAGGAGTATCTTGTCACGGGCCTTCTCAAAATCATCCATAGAGACAGTCATGCGGTTGTCACGGGCAGCAAACAGAGCAGCTTCATTGACAAGGTTCGCAAGATCCGCTCCGGAAGAACCAGGCGTTGCCCTTGCTATCCTATCAAGCTCCACATCATCGCCGATCTTCACTTTCTTCACATGTATGCGGAGAATATCCAGGCGCTCCTGGACATCCGGAAGGCCTACAACGACCTGACGATCAAAGCGTCCCGGACGAAGCAGTGCCGGGTCAAGGACATCCGGGCGGTTAGTAGCAGCCATGACGATTACGCCAGGATCTGATGAGAATCCATCCATCTCGACAAGCATCTGGTTAAGGGTCTGCTCCCTCTCATCATGCCCTCCGCCGAGTCCTGCACCGCGCGCACGGCCGACAGCATCGAGCTCATCGATGAAGATTATGCAAGGAGCATTCTTCCTAGCCTCAGAGAAAAGGTCTCGGACACGGGCAGCACCCATTCCAACGAACATCTCGACGAAGTCTGAGCCAGATGTATGGAGGAATGAAACACCAGCCTCTCCCGCAACAGCACGGGCAAGAAGGGTCTTACCTGTTCCAGGCGGGCCTACAAGAAGCACACCCCGAGGAATCCTTGCTCCGATCTTGACAAAACGGTCAGGATGCTTCAGGAAATCAACAACTTCCTGTAGTTCATATTTAGCTTCCTTCTGCCCTGCAACATCCTGGAAAGTTACTTTCTTATCGTTCTTCCCGTACATCTGCGCATGGCTTTTGCCAAAGGAAGACATCATGCGGCCACCACCAGCAGCCCCTGTCTGTCTCATGATCATGAAGATCATTACGACAAAGATGATCCAAGGCAGGAGCTGTATGACTATATACCAGACAGGTGTCGGGCGCACTGCTCCTGAAACATCGACACCAGCTTCTGAAAGCTTATCAAGAAGCGTCCCGTCAGGATACGGTATCCTGCACGTTGCCTCTATTCCATTCTTGAGCGTGTAATTGACAGTATTCTGCTCAACAATCGTTACAGAAGCAACATTCCCGCTTTCAACCTGATCCAGGAAAAGCGTATAGGAAGTCTCTGCCGCCTCAGCTCCAGTCGGAGTTGACATGAAGACATACACAAATGAAATCGTAAGGACAATGAGCGCAATAAGAGCAAGACGGTTCTTCTTTCCGCCTCCCTTGAATGAGCCACCACCATCGCCCTGATTGCCAGATCCCCAGTATCTGTACTGATCGTATATGCTCTTTTTAGGCTTTTCGTCCTGTTTCTGCCCCTTTTCGGGCTCTTCCGGTTTCTTTTCCGGCTGAGGAGAAGGATTAGCCTCTTCAGGCTTCTTATCTTTCTCCATATCTTCTCTTTCGTCCATCAACTGAAAAATATACAGTAGCAACTAGATAAGGGCAAGGGCAACGGGCTCACCTTCTTTGCCCAAAAACCGTTTAGATAGCCTATCACGGCCTCCAAAAGCCCTCGAAAAGCAGCAGACAATGCCATATCTATCCTCAAGGACAATGGAATAAGGCACTCTCTGGTCCTTCATCAGCTCAGATATCCTCTTACGTCCCCCCTTCAGCTCTATCACATCCCCTTCCCTTGCATCGCGCGCTATCACAGGGGGGACAAGAATCGACTGATCTATCCTCAGCGTAAGCGCATCAGGGGCAGCATCCCTTATCATGCACAGGCCGCAGGGAATGGATGAGCCCAAAGCAAACGGCATCGCAAAGCTGGAAAGCGATGGATAGAACCTTATCTCCCCAGCAGTGAACATTATCACCATTCCTGAGGTCTCAAGCCTTCCCCTGCCTTCCCCTGCCTTCTTCATGACATCTTCGATCATTCGTCTTGAGATCCTATCCCCGCCAAAAGCCGCATTTGCATCATATACAGCGCTTTCGCATGCAAAACGTGGAGATGCGATGAATTCCTGCCTGTCATACGAGATATAGAAGCCGGAGTGAAGCGGTGTCAGGGAATACCTGCTTCTCAGCACAGCGACATTCTCCGCAATATGTGCCATCGATTCCTTTGCATCATCGGAAAGAAGAGGCATAAGAGCATGCCTTATGCTGTTTCTCAGATACGACAGATCGCTGTTGGTGGAATCAACTGAAGGTGTCAGCCCTTCATTCTCAAGGTATGACAGGATATCTGCTTTGGAAAACCCCAGGAAAGGCCTGAATATGACGCCATCTGTACGTCTTATGCCGCTCCATGCGTAAAAAGGAGCTGAAGAGAGCATGCGCATTGCAACTGTCTCAGCCTGATCATCCCTGTGATGAGCTGTAAGGATCCAATCAAAGCCATGTTCGCTCCTATATGAATGCAGAGCCTTGTACCTGAGCTCTCTAGCTGCAGCCTCTATGCCTATTCCCTTTCTTCTTGCAAGTTCAGCTACGCTTCCCCTTTCAAGCCTGATGGTGTCATATGGGACAGAAAGAGCTGCGGCATTTGCCCGATTCCTGATCTCCTCCATCTCAAGTTCATCATCACTGCGTATTGAATGGTTCACATAAAGTGCCATGCATCGTCCACGGGCTTTCCTGGAAAGGACAGAAAGCAGTGACAGTGAATCATCACCGCCAGAGAACGCAAGAAGAAGGCGGCCCGGCGGAAGAGGTACGGAATCAGGAATTAGCCCATTGCATGACGCTTTCAAGCTTTTCTCCTTCGTAGAGTTTCAGAACAGCTTCAGCGGCCTTTGCTTCTGCCTGATCTATCAAATCCCTGTCGCTCTCGCTGAAACGGGAAAGGACGTGGTCAGGAACGCTGCATCCCTCTGCAGGCCGTCCGATTCCGATATAGACACGGATGAAGTCAGCCCCATGTTCCGCGATGATCGACTTGAGGCCATTGTGCCCAGCAGAACCACCTGAACGGCGGACACGTATCTTACCGACAGGAAGATCCATCTGATCTACTATCACGACCATCATCTCCCCATCCTTCACGTTCTCATTCACTACCGCACCGGAATTATTCATGTATGTCAAAGGCTCTACAAGGGTCAGGCCATCCATTGTCGCACGTTTATAGAGACAAAGACAGCGCTTTCGGAGCGTCATGCCCTTCAGCGCTGCTATTTTCTCTACTGTGTCGAATCCGACATTGTGCCTTGTCCCTGAATACTCTGAGCCAGGATTGCCAAGGCCGAATACAACCATCTTACTTTGATGCTGTTGTATCTGCACCAGCAGCTGCACCATCAGCGGCAGCAGCATCTGTGCTCTCAGCTGTCTCAGGAACATCTTCCTTGACATACTTGATGGAAGCAACAGTCTCTTCCGGATCGATGAATATCCTGATTCCCTCTGGGATGGAAAGCTGGTTTACGCGGAATGACTCGTTGACATCGAGTGCTGAGATATCCCCAGTGATAACCTCTGGAAGCTGTGATGGAAGACACTCAATCTCAATCTCATGGATAAGCTGCTCGCATACACCGCCGTTCCTGACTCCGATAGGATTGCCAGTAAGCTCGATGTGGACGTTTGTCCTTACAGCCTGTCCAGCTGTTACCTCAAAGAAATCTATATGACGCACGATGCCCTTCAGCAGGTCTTCCTGGAAAGACTTGACGAATACATCATGGCTCTTCTCACCCGCAACGTTAAGCGAAATAAGAGTAGACTCTCCGAAGCCTGATCTCTTTGCAGCGAATTCGCGTGCATTAACGATAACGTGGATCGGTGCATCCTTTCCGTAAACAACTCCTGGGATCTCACCTTTCCTCAGAAGCCTTCTTGAACCAGCAGAACCGAAGTCCTCTGTCCTGAGCTTTGCATTAAGAACTTTCTTCTCGCTCATCTTCTTCTCCTTATACTCTCATCGGCTATGCCGATTACCATAAAGTGCCGAAGCACAACATGTATCTGGGAAGGAAGGACTCGAACCTTCGGATGCAGGTATCAAAAACCCGTGCCTTAACCACTTGGCTACTTCCCAATGCAAGATGTGAAAATATCAGAAAAAGAAGAAGATATCAACCGAGAAGATGGCAAAGAATAGCCCCATCCCTCTTTATTGCATCGTTATCAGGGAACAGAGCATACCACGCACTTCCAGATCCGGAGAGCGAGACATATGCGCCGCTTGATGCGATATCCTCCGGAATCGATAGTGGATATACCTTCTCGAAATCATTTGGGAAGTTCTTCCTATCGGGAAATGAAAGCAGAGGAAGATGAACCTTCTCCCGATTCAGGCAATCAAGCGCCCTGTATGCCTCAGCTGTGCTGTTTCCCTTAGCTGAAAGGAAGAGGAGAAGAGGAAGAGATCCAAGGCCGCTGCAGCGCTCGACGACCTCACCACGCCCGGAAACGAAGGCTGTGCTGTATCCAGAGGCAAGGAATGGAACATCCGAGCCGACCAGTGCCGCAGTTTCCTTTATATCCTCATCAATTCCGAAATAAGCGAAAAGAGAACGCAGTATGAGGGCCGCATCAGCAGATCCTCCGCCAAGCCCTGCTTCTGAAGGTATCATCTTCCTTATCCTTATGGACAGGGAAAACGGAATGCGGAAACGACGCGAGAAGATCTCTGCGCATCTTTCCATGATATCCTTCTCCCCTTCCTTCAGATATTGTCCATCCCGCTCAATCATCACTGAAAGGGAAGAAGACGGGGAGATATCAACATCAATCAGATCATAAAGATCTATCAGCGCCATGTAGGACTCAATGGAATGAAGCCCATCCATCCCCCTGTCCCCTACGGCAAGCCCTATGTTTATCTTAGCGTAAGCTTTTTCCTCCATTGTCGATCCTCTCTGCACACTGTAGCCAAACTCAGCTTTTTTTCATATCCTACAGCCATGGAACGCCTAAAGGGAATAATCTTCGACAAGGACGGGACGCTCTTCAACTACGGAGAGGTCTGGGGTCCTGTATTCTCTCAGGCCATCGAAAAGGGTCTCTCTGGATCCTCTCTCTCGGAAGAACGGAAAAACGCATGCGTGAATGATTTCCTGAAGATCCTTGGAGTCGACGGGAAAGGCAATACATATCCTGATGGGATAATCTTCCGGCACAACAGGAAGATAACAGCGACGCTGCGGCTTTTAATACTATGCTTCCGTTATCGCCTCAGCCCTTTCATGGTCGGCCGCTCGATGTTCGACTTCATGCGCAAAAGCGATCTGGGATTGGAGAAGAGGATAGAGAAAATGGAGTTTCCGGGGGTCAAGGAGGTCTTTGAGGAAGCTCACAGAAGAGGATATATCCTTGGCATCGTGACAAATGACACGATGAGATCCACAAGGATATTCCTGCAGAAGATGGGTATAAGCGAATACATATCGTTCATCCGCACAAAGGATAACTCAACGCATGCAAAGCCAAATCCTGCAGCAATAAAGGAATTCTGCGAGGAGAAGGGGCTGGAGAGCAATGAGATCGCGATAATCGGCGACACCATCGTTGATATGGAATTCGCACACCTCGGGCGTGCAGGCTACTCAGTGGCTGTGCTGACAGGATCCGGGGATGTAGAAGGGCTTGAAAAGCTTGCTGATGCGGTTTATCCAACTCTCATCGATGTCCTGTCCGACCCTGTGCTGTTCCCATGATAGCATTCCTTGAAACAGCAAGAGCGAAAGAAGAAGCGGAAAGAATGGCTTCTTCGATAATATCCTCACAATCCTACTCATTTCCCCCATCATCTCTCTATAGCGCTTCTGATATAAGGAAAAGCACTACATTCGCCGTAATGATCGCAGAGACCAGAAACGGAGAGGAGAAGATACTCCGCGCATTTTCCGGATTCATCGGCGGAAAGGCATCAGCACCGGGCTATGTGAATCCATGCTTTTCGCAGCATAGCTTCGACAGCGCTGCAGCAAAGAACGATAAGGCTATACACGAACTTACAGAGAGGATAGAGAATGGAGATACATCGCTTATCGAGGAAAGGCGAAGGCTGACAGAGGAAAGCATCAGAGCAATAAGCGGGCTTTATTCATTCTCAACATGGGATGGAAAACGCATAAAGCTTCCTGGGAATGCCCCGACTGGAACCGGGGACTGTGCTGGACTTCGCCTCATAAACACAGCCCTGAGAAAAGGATGGGAAATGAAAGGACTTGCGGAGTTCTCCATCCAGGAGGATGGCACGCTCTCTTTCCGTGCTCCTTGCAGGGATCGATGCTCCCTTCTGCTTCCGGACATGCTCGGCCTTGATATCATATACGCAGACGAGGCTATAGCAGTCATAGACAAGAAAGCGGGAATGCTGAGCGTTCCAGGCCGTGGAGAGGATAAGATAGACAGCGCATCCTATCGTTTCCATCGACTATTCCCATCAAGCCCTGAGGTATGCCACACGCATCGCCTCGATATGGACACATCCGGCCTTCTTGTCATGGCCTTTACGAAAGAGGCTCATAGGACGGTTTCGATGGAGTTCGAAAGCAAGACAGTGGAAAAGGAATACGAAGCTGTCCTCGAAGGCGTCATCAAGGAAGAAGAAGGGGTGATTGATGCCCCTATGCGCCTCGATGTCGATAACAGGCCCTATCAGATAATAGACATGGAAAAAGGCAGAAGAGCCGTTACGAGATGGAAGAGGATAAAGATCGAGGTCATTGACGGCGAGAAATGCACAAGAGTGAAGTTCTATCCTGAAACAGGGCGCACGCATCAGCTGAGAGTCCACTCAGCATATATCGGGCATCCAATAAAAGGAGACAGGCTGTATGGCGTGAGAAAGCCTGGAGAGAGGCTTCTGCTCCATGCCTCAGGAATCTCTTTCATCCACCCTGCAGACGGTGAAAGGATATCTTTCAGCTCTCACCCTCCCTTTTGATATCAGCAAGCTTTGCCTTGAGCTTTGAAATCTCCTGCTCCACATCCCTGATTTCCTGGTCTATCCGCTCCTTCTCCTTTCCAAGGATGCTGAGCTTCTTCTCCTCATTTTCCAATAGCGCCATCAGGTCATCGGCCTTTGCTTCCCTCTTCAGCCGTTTGCGCTCTGCTATGAGGAAATCAAGCTCCCTCTTTTCCCTTGCTATTATGGCAGTGTCGCTATCAAGGCTCTCTTCTCCTGGGGCTGCAAGGGCAAGCTTCCTCTCAAAAAGGAAAGCCCCATAGCATCTATAGGCCTCATCTTCCTTCTCTCTTGCGCTTTGGGCATTCTTCTCAGCTCTCTCCAGCCCATCCTTTGACAGAGCTGAATATGAGCGTTTCCTGGCGTTTATCTGCTCCTGAAGGGTTTTCCTCTCATTGTCTATCCCTTCTATCTCCTTATGGATCGTACGTATCTCCTCAGCATTCCTGAGAGCATTGCCATCGAGCATGGAATCAAGATTGTTCTTGACGACAAAACGTCCATAACGTAGGAATCTCCGCTTTTTCGTAATCTCTGAGAAAAACGAACGTACCCCGCCCTTGCCATCCCCTATATCCTTGTAGACAGATGCGAATGCATCCTTATCAAGCAGGGAGAAGCTGCATTTCTCATATACTGCAGCACCAAGAGCGGAAAGGGCATCATCAAGCTCTGAGAGAAGCCTGCTCCTGTCCTTCTTCCTTTCCGCAAGAAGCGCGAGCCTGTCCTCATGCTCATCAAAGGCCTTCTTCAGGGAAGCAAGGCGCTCCTCTGCAGCCTCTCGTTCAGTACTTGCCCTGCTGCATGCTGATTCAAGCTTATCAGAGCCAGCAACGGCATCTTTCCCTGCACTTCTTCCGAGAGAAGCGAAAAGCGAGGATATATGGTCCTCCTTTTCCTTGATCCTGGCTTCATTTTCCTTCAAAAGCTCCTCTCTGGCACTCATAAATAGAAGTCTAACACGCGGATGGTTTATTGACAAACATCAACCATTCAATCATCCTTTGCATTGACCATAATAGTCCATGCTAAATGTGGAAACTGTATGGTTGCCCAATACCCAATTCATTGAGGGCTGATTTTCCAACCCATTTTGGGCGTTTATGGAGATTTACGATGGAAAAAGAAGAAATGAAGAGCCTCACGGATGAGGAACTTCAGGAGAGAATCGACAGAGCTCTTACAGCTATGAAGGATGCTGACCCGGAAGAGCTTGAAAGAGTCAAGGGAATCATCAGGAAAAGTGTCCCATTCTTTACAAGAAGCGCATTTGCCGCTTATCTGCTGATTGCATCAGGCAGCAGGAGGCCAGCAAGGGAAAAAGAGAGAAGAAGCGAAAGGAGGCCTGCAGCAAAACCAGCTGAGAAGGAAGCAAGGAATCCTGAGCCAAAGGCAGATGTAAGGCCAGAGCGTGCAATCCCTGAGAATGCGAAGACAATCTATATCAACGTAGGAAAGATGAAGCATCTCTATACGAAGGACCTTTCAAAGATGCTGCAGGGCGTTCTTGGCATCACGCGTGATGATATCTACATGATCCGCATCCATGACAAGTACTCATTCGTGACAATGAGCGAGGAAAACTGCCAGAAAGCCATAGAGAAGATATCCGGCATGGATATAAACGGCAGAACAGCCTCTGTATCTTTTGCAGAGAAGAAAGGCGGAGCAAAGGACGCTGAGAATTGAGGACTATCTCTATTTCCGTCGGCCCGTACATGACCAATTGCTATATAACGCAGGACGGCGGGAAAACAGCCATAATCGATGCGCCATATCCAGCAGAGAGAATAATAGAAGCACTTGCGGAAGAAGGATTGACACCAGATGAGATCCTTCTGACGCATGCCCATCATGACCATGTATTCGGCCTTGAACGTATCAGGGAAGCATTTCCAGACATCAGGATATATGCAGCAGAAGAAGATATGCCCTATCTGGAAAACAATGGAGAGGGAATCAGGAAGATGCTTCTCTCCTTTGATAAATCCTTCCTGAAAAGCGTTGAGAACGTTTCGATTCCTGGAGACATAAAGCCTTATAGCTCATATAGCGGGGAATTCTCTGTCATAAGCACGCCAGGCCATACTGCAGGATCCGTTGTACTGTATAGCAAAAAGGAAAATGCCGCATTCACAGGCGATACCCTGTTCCAAGGTGGTGTTGGAAGGACGGATATAGGAGGGAACTACTCAGAGCTTATGTCATCGCTTGACAAGCTCTCCGCGCTCCCTGACAGCACATATATCCTTCCCGGACATGGCGGCGTTTCCACAATCGGGAATGAGAAAAGAACAAATCCCTACATGATGAGATGAGCTGCCATCACTGGCAGCTCCTTCATTCAATTTCCACCTGACATTCTTTCATTAGCGCTCTTGCAATCGATGCAGAGCACTGCTTCAGGAATAGCCCTGAGCCTTCCTTCAGGAATCTTCTTCCCGCACTGCAGGCAGATTCCGTATCTGCCCTCATTGATTCTCTTCAGAGCACCCTCAATAGCCTTGAGCTTCTTTGCATCCATGGCATTCAAGGCTTCCATCTTCCTGTATGTTCCCTCGTCAGATGCG
Source organism: uncultured Spirochaetaceae bacterium (assembly GCA_944389155.1). Lineage (GTDB taxonomy): Bacteria > Spirochaetota > Spirochaetia > Sphaerochaetales > Sphaerochaetaceae > Ornithospirochaeta. Next base: position 13,292 of record CALXLI010000062.1, read on the forward strand.
AGATCGCTGCTGTCACCTCTTCCAGATGAAGCCTGTGCTTCAGATCTGAAATCATCACCTTCATTATTCAGTTTCCTCATCAGAGTCTCACGCTCTGCAAGGAGCTTTTCCTGCATTTCCTGGGTAAAAGCATCCATTCTTCAGCCCCTCCTTTGAAAGGATAGCAATAATCTGCCTATATTACCTGCTCTCGTCAAGTATAAACACATAATAAACACAATTATTTGTCTTTGGCTTCTGATTTCTTCAGCTCATCCGAATAGCGCTTTGAGAATCTTATGACCATGAAGAGAATGAACAGGTAGACAAGGAAAACCATGAATGCAATCCACCTAGGGCCTGTATATACAGTCCCTAGAAGCAGGAATCCAACGCTCATGCCTGCAATGAGCATTACGATAGAGATGATGAAGGATCTGCGGCTCTTAGCCATTTTTGATGAACTTCCTTATCCGCTCCAGAAGCTCGGAATACTCCTGTGTTATCTCAAGATCCTTCTCGCTCTCAAGTATATTCATCGGAGCACGGAACAAACATCCATCATCGGCCTTTCTTATCATGGCAAGATCATTGTAGCTGTCCCCGGATGCGAATGTACGGAAACCGATGGATGAGAGAGCTTCAATTGCCTTCATCTTGCCGTTTTCGCATCTCATCTTCACCCCTGTCAGCATTCCTTCAGACGAGACTTCCAGGCTGTTGCAGAAGATTGTCGGATAGCCAAGCTGCCTCATCAGCGGGAGCGCAAACTCCTGGAATGTATCAGAAAGTATGATAACCTGGGTCATCTCCCTAAGCTTATCCAGAAACTCTCTTGCACCTTCAAGCGGCTTGATTGTCGCGATTACATCCTGGATATCAGAAAGGCGGAGACCATGCTCCTTGAGAATATCCATGCGATAGCGCATCAGGACTGCATAGTCAGGTTCATCACGTGTCGTTCTCTTAAGCTCCGGTATTCCTGTCTTCTCTGCAAAGGCAATCCAGATTTCAGGAACAAGGACTCCTTCAAGATCAAGGCATACTATTTCCATAACAACTCCTTATGCGCGATTCTGACTCAGATGCTGGCAATCGTCAACGCCTCAGCCGTTCAGCATTAAAGAACATAAAAGAAAACAAAAGGAAT
>CALXLI010000063.1 GCA_944389155.1 uncultured Spirochaetaceae bacterium
TTGTTGTATATCCAGTGAATGTGAAGTCTGCAGGATTTGCAATTTCGCCTTCCACATATACTTCATTCTGCCTTGCAATGACGCTTGCAATGGAACCATCACCTGAAGCAGTTTGACTGTTGTCACATGCTGCAAAGCTGAAGAGCACAGCAAGAGACAGCAAAAGAATCATGAACTTTTTAATCTCCAAAAAATCCTCCGATTTCCATTTTTGATACTATATGGCTGCCCCTCCCGGTTGATGTTTGTCAAGCGTTTTTTGAATTTTTTATTATTTTTCTTGTTTTTGGTTGCTTGGTTGTATTTTATTGTATCTTAATAAGTTAAGGATTTATTGGTAGTTTTTGTAACTTTTTTGGCGCTATGTTGTTTTGGGCTTGATGCTGAAAATGAAAAAGGCTGGGATTGCCCCAGCCAAATCCTCTCTCAAAAGCTTATCACTCTACAGCTTCTGCCGTTTCCAGAGGCTGCAGACCTTTAAGCGAAATGTCTACATTGTAGCCCTTGCTGTCGAGATACCTTATGATCTCCTCAAGGGTGAAGTTATCGAGAGTTGCCTCGTTCGATACATATCTTATGTTCGAGCTGTCTGCAGGAAGAGCATAGGATGGGAGGATGTCAGCAGTCTGGGATGCAGATGAGCCGAAGAACGCAAAACCACCGACGAATATGAAGACCACAGCAGCGGCTGCTGTCACAAGAGTTGGCATCGAAATCTCGAAGCGGCGCCTGATGAAGCTTACCTTGCGTCCATTCTGGAAGTATTTCTTATCGAGCACGGAGAAGATCTCATCCTTTCTCCGCTCAAGCACTTCCGCCTTGTAATCGCTCTCCCTCATCTTATCCCCAACGCTCTTAAGGTCCTCCAGGTGCTTTCTGCAGGCTGGGCAATGGGCAAGATGCTCCTCTACCTGTGTTCTATATGGTTCCTTCAGCTCTCCATCGAGGTACGCTGAAAGCATCTGAGCATCAATACACATCTCTATCCTCCGAACCAAGGGCTTCCTCAAGCTTCTTGCGTGCCCTGAAAACCCTGACCTTTACATTTGTTTCCGAGATACCAAGCACCTTGGCAATGGACTTGTAGTCCAGGCCGGAGAACTCCCTGAGCTGAATGACCATCCTCAGGTTCTCAGGCAGCGCGTCAATCGCAGCCCTCACCTCCATCCGGTTCTCAGCATCAATCACTTCCCTCTCTCCATCCCTGTCATTATGGGGTGAACGGGGCATGTGCTTCACCTTCTCGACCATCTCGCCTTCGCGTTTATTGCGCCTTATGTAATTGAGCGCAAGGTTCTTCGCGACACGTAGAAGCCAGTACTTAGCATCATCCTCGCTCGGAAAGCTCATGTTCTTCACATAGAACCTTTCGAACGCTTCCTGCGTCAGATCCTCTGCCACCTCAAGGTTATACACAATGTGCATTATCACCTGGACAAGCAGCTGATAGTTCGCATCGTATACCAATCGGAAATCATCACGATCTGTACTCTTTATCTCCATAGTATCAACAATCCAAACTGAAAAAGGTTACACCCTTTTTTCAAGAATCGGTCCAGACGGTGTGTCACGGACTATAAAGCCACGCTCAAGAAGCTCTGCTCGTATCTCATCAGCTCTCTTGTAGTCCTTGGCTTTCTTTGCCTCTGCACGCTCCTCAAGAAGCCTCATCTCATCTTCGCCGCCAATCTTCTCAGCTGCTTTGTCCGCAACCTCATCAAGCCTCAATCCAAGGATCTTATCCATATGATAAAGAGCGGCAAGCTTATCAGAGGATGGGATATCATCACGGAGCATGAGCCAGAGCTGCGAAAGCGCCTGCGGAGCTGAAAGATCGTTCTCCATAGCACTGTCAAATGCGCTCATGTACCCACGTGCCTTATCGCAAGGGGCAAGGGATGGATCTGCATCAGCCTTAAGCTCCCTCACCTTCTCAACAAGGCTACGCCTTGCAGAGCGCGCATGGTCAAGCGCCTCATAGGAGAACTTCAGCTGGCTTCTGTAATGCCCTGTAAGGCAGAAGTAGCGGTAATCCAGAGGATCATAGCCCTTTTCCTTCAGCACGGAAAGCGTAAGGAACTCGCCTGAGGACTTGCTCATCTTGCCCGAATCGTTCAAAAGGAACTCACCATGGCACCAGTAGTTCACCCATGTGTGTCCTGTCGCTGCCTCGGACTGGGCAATCTCATTTGTATGGTGCACAGGGATTGCATCGATTCCTCCGCAGTGGATATCAAAATGCTCACCAAGGTACTTCATGGACATGGCAGAGCATTCGATGTGCCATCCTGGATAGCCTCTTCCCCAAGGGGAATCCCACATCATCGCCTGATCCTTGAACTTCGAGTTGGTGAACCAGAGCACGAAATCCTTTGGATTCTTCTTGTTTGAGTCAACGCTGATCCTTGCACCGCTCTTGAGCTCATCGAGGTTGAGACGGGCAAGCTTGCCGTAGTCATCTATGGAATCAATCGAGAAATAGACGTTGCCGCCAGCTGTATATGTATGGCCACCGTCCTCAAGACGCTGTATCAGGGCAATCATATCAGCAATATGATCCGTTGCCTTGCAGACAATGCCCGGCCTTATGATATTCAGGTCCTTCTCGTCTGAGAAGAACGCATCCGTATAGAACTTCGCTATATCCCAGACGCTGCGACCGGTTTCCCTGGCGCTCTTCTCCATCTTGTCCTCGCCATCGTCACCATCGCCTGTAAGATGCCCGACATCTGTTATGTTCATCACGTGATGCACGGTATAACCCGCACGCTCAAGCGTCCGGTGAAGAAGGTCTTCGAATATATAGGTCCTCAGATTTCCGATATGCGCATAGTTGTAGACGGTCGGGCCGCAGCAGTACATAGAAGCCTCTCCCGGAACGATAGGTACAAATTCTTCGATGCTTCTCGACATTGTGTTGAATAATTTCATGCATGCCTCCGCTCTTGTATAATAGCAACAAGAAGAGTTGTTTCTCAACTCTCCATTAAATAGAATATCATCAATGAGAGCAACAAGAAGCCACCAGCCAGAGTTCATAGTGACCGAGGGATATGACATGAGGCATCACTCCTCCCTGGAGACAGGCGGGAAAGCGGAGTATTACGCAAAGCCAAGGGATGAGGGAGAGGTGCTGAGCGTGCTTGAGCTTGCGTACAGGCGCTCTCTTCCGCTCACGATCATCGGCGGCGGAACGCATATACTCGTATCCGATGAGGGGGTTGAGGGAATCGTCATCTCGACAGAGGCGATGAAGGGAATCTCGATCAAGGGCGATATGCTCATAGCATCCCCTGGAGAGATGCTTGAGAACATAATCAACGTAGCAATAGAGCATCGGCTTACAGGACTTGAGGAAATAGCTGGGATACCTGGAACGATCGCTGGCGCCATATCAGTGAACGCAAACGCAAACGGCAGGGCCATATCCGATCTTTTCCTCTACTCAGATGTCATCACACCGGATGGCCGCATGCATCGTTACCCGCACTACAGCGACGCATTCGGGCAGCAGTCATCGGTCATCGGGCAGAGCGGCATCGTTATGTCCGTAGCGCTCTCGCTCATTCCATCCATAAACACCGCAGATGCCAGGATGAGGAAGGAGGCTTTTATAGAAAGCATGTTCATACCGCCGTGCAGACGGTTCTCAGGCGAGATATTCAGGAACGCAGGGGACATGAGAGCTGATGAGCTGCTGCGTCTTGCATCAGTTCCAGGGAAAAGCGGACTGAGAGCTGAGTTCTCAGAGTATCAGCCAAACTCCATCTTCACTTACAAGGGCTGTACATCAGATGAAATCTACACCCTCATGCTGGAAGCTGAGAGGAAGGTGGAGAAAACCCTTGGCATAAAGCTTGAACGTTCACTCACACTCATAGGCTCATTCAGAGATCTAACGAAATAGACACATCGATGATGCTCTCTGAGGAGAGACGCAGACGGAGCCTTGAATGCTCACCGAGGATATCAGTCTCCAGAACAGCATAAGCATGCCCTTCATCGTATCCGAACTCGACTGAGCCTGCATCATATACGGCAACGATCCCATATTCGCTATCAAAGCCAAGCTTCAGCCCATAGGCCTCCACTGTGAACCTATCGGCCTTGCTGCTGTTGCCTCTGCGGGAAAATGAGTATTCCATAGACGAATATATTGTAAAATCATATAGCTTCAATCTCGATTTTATATCAGCATCATATTCAAGATATTCATTTGAGAACACAGGAGCATTTCCAATGCGCAGCGACAGCTCAGAAAGGAATCCTTCCTCGCCAAGCGTCGCGCTTATTCCATACATATACCTAGGGCTCTCTTCATAAAGCACAGGAGGGCTTCCTGCTGAAAGGGAAAGAGAATATCTTCCGTATGATGCAGATAGCGTCAGAAAGCCATCAAAGCCAAGATGCGGAGAGAATGATGCAATGCCACCGGCTGAGAATATTGAAAAGGAAAAGGAAGTGCCAATGAACATAACGCCCTGTCCCTCGCTGTCCTTCCTGTCTTCCATGAACGTATCATCGCCCGCTCCGGGAAAGGCATAGAGAACGGCTGCAGAGAAATGCTCGTATGAAAGGGACGCGGCTGCAAGCGCCCTGTCATTGAGAGATGCGCCTACCGACAAAGGCCCGACTGAAACAACTGCACCGCTTCTCTCCCCTTCCTTATGAAACGGGACTGCCCTGAGCGTGAGATCGAAAGGTCCATCATGCAGTTCTGACAAGGTCCGCACGAGCCCTCTCCTATCAAGCTCTCCAATGGCCAGAGGCCCTGCATCCAGCGATATCCGTAGCTGTGGCAGCGATATGGCAAACATATCTCCTTCTATAGCTGATGACGAATGCGATACGTCTATATCTGTACCGAATGCAGGACAGAGAGAAAGCAACAATGCTGGCAATAATAAAAGTCTCATAATAACTATACGCCCTGACTCGTGTTTTTTGCCAATTTTCCATATGTACTTTTTCCTCTCCTTGCTATATAAATTTCCTGTATATTGTTTGAATTCAGGAGATAGGTGATGGTCATACTGACACTTAACTGCGGCAGTTCTTCTGCCAAGTACCAAGTTTATGATTGGGATCAGAAAGATGTTCTATGCGTTGGAGTTGTGGAGCGCATTGGACTTGATTACTCTACCATTGAGCAGAAGTCTGCCGGCAAAGAAGAGTATCATGAACGCTTTGTGTCCCCAACACACAAAGAGGCAATTGAGCTCATTCTCAAAATGCTTGTAGATCCGACATATGGCTGTATCAAGAGCCTTGATGAAATCGGAGCAGTAGGCCACAGAGTACTCCATGGCGGAGAGCTCTTCAAGAAATCAACACTCGTAACAGATGAGGTTGTAGAGCAGCTCAAGACACTCATTCCGCTCGGACCGCTTCACATGCCAGCAAATATAATGGGAATCGAGGCAGCAAGGAAGCTTATGCCAGGCGTACCTAATGCAATTGTAATGGATACAGCTTTCCATCAGACAATGCCAGAGGAAGCTTTCATGTACGCTGTTCCTTACGAGTGGTACACAAAGTACAATGTACGCCGCTACGGTTTCCACGGAACAAGCCATCTTTACTGCTCGAAGAGAGCTGCGCTTCTTCTCGGCAAGGAGAGCAAGGATACAAACGTAATCATCCTCCATATCGGAAACGGAGCCTCTGCATGTGCTGTAAAGAACGGCGTATGCATCGAAACATCCATGGGCCTCACGCCGCTTGAGGGACTGGTCATGGGAACGCGCTCAGGAGATATCGATCCGGCTATCGTTTCCTACATTTCCTCAAACACAGGCCTTACAGCACAGGAAATGGACACATACCTGAACAAGAAATCAGGTCTTGTAGGCATCTGCGGCATGTCCGATAGACGCGATGTGCACGAAGCTGCAAAGAACGGCAACAAGCTTGCACAGCTCGGCGTTGACATGGAAACACACAGGATAAAGAAGTACATCGGTGCTTATGCGGCTCTTCTCGGCAGAGTTGATGCCATCGTATTCACAGCTGGTGTCGGAGAGATGGGAGAGCATATCAGGAAAGGTGCATGCGAAGGTCTTGAGAGCCTCGGCATCATGCTTGATGAGGAGAAGAACGATCTTTCCCACTGCCGCAACGCAGAGACATGCATATCCAAGGACGAAAGCCCTGTAAAGATCTTCGTGATCCCAACTGATGAGGAGCTTGTAATCACAGAGGATGCATATGCCCTGATGAACGGCACATATGATGTGCATACGAACTTCCATTACACATTCGAAAATCCGGATTATGTCAACAAGGCACGTGCAAGGGGCCTCAAGGAAAATCTGAAGAAGAATCCTCAGCTTGAAAGGATCATCGCACTTCCTCCGCAGAAGGAATCCTGCTCAGCCAAGGGTTGCTGAGAGAATCATGAATGGAATAGCCGCACTTAGCTGCGGCTATTTCCTTGAGTGATTTCCAAATCCTATATTCAAATCTCAACAGTTCCCGAATATACCTCAGCAGTCTATCATGCAATCATAGCACAAACTTCTAGACCTTATAAGATTAAAAATAAATATTCTTATTTTGGAATAATTATTGTTTATTTTCTTTTTACAATATGAAAAGGAAAAGGCCAACCTCTCAGGCTGGCCCCAATATCATTCAATGAT
>CALXLI010000064.1 GCA_944389155.1 uncultured Spirochaetaceae bacterium
GTTCAAGCTCATCTACAAGTGCCAGATGAACGGCATGAGGGTGGAGTTTGTGGATGCGAGGTATACGAGCCAGAAGTGCTCGGTATGCAAGACGATCGACAAGGCTTCAAGGAAGGGGAACAGATACGTATGCAGGCATTGTGGCAATGAGATGCATGCAGATGAGAATGCCGCCATCAACATCCGCGACAGCTACATTACCCAGACCTCGAAGTCTGGGCAGGCTGCAGTCAATCAGCCGAATGGATGGAGTGCCACTGGCAAACCGGCAATGGAGCCTGTGGGCAAAACGCTAACGTCCAAGCCTTCAAGGTGTCCTGAAGGTCGTTGACACAACTTATTGGAGCGAATCATCACTTTTTATGTTGCTTTTTCGTGTATTACAAAGAGTTTTTAATTTGCTTTTTCGTGTAAAATATCTGAGTTTAAACTTGCTTTTTCGTGATTTGCTACCCATAATCATTATGTTGATGATATCATCGGAGGTGGTGGAATGCTGAAAAGGAAAATATATGATGAGCTTGTTGCATGGAAGAAACGCAGCAATGGTGCAACTGCCCTGATGATAGATGGAGCTCGTCGTGTCGGGAAAAGCTTCATTGCAAAAGAGTTTGCAAAGTCAGAGTACCGGAGCTATATCCTGATTGACTTTGGACAGGCTCCGAAAGATGTGCTTGATTTATTCATCAACGATAGTGCAGATCTCGACCTTTTCTTTGCAAAGCTGTCTGCTTTCTATTCTACAGTTCTGCATAAACGGGAATCCCTGATCATCTTTGATGAGGTGCAGCAATATCCAAGGGCACGTCAGCTCATAAAGTACCTTGTGGCAGATGGCCGGTTCGATTATCTGGAAACAGGTTCGCTTATCAGGCTGAAGAAGAATGTTCAGGATATCATCATTCCATCGGAAGAAGATCATGTTGAGATGTTCCCATTGGATTTTGAGGAGTTCCTTTGGGCTATGGGGGATGATGCAACTTATCCCCTGATACGGCATTGCTTTGAAGCAAGGAAACCCCTTGGAGCAGCGCTTCATAGGAAGATCATGAATGACTTTCGTCAGTACATCCTTGTTGGCGGTATGCCGCAGGCAGTTCTAGCATACATGAACGGTAAGGATTTTGAGGGTGCTGATATCGCAAAGCGCCGGATTCTGAAGCTTTATCGTGATGATGTAGCTAAATTTGCAGAAGGCTATGAGGATAAGGTATTTGCCGTATTTGACAACATCCCGGGGCAGCTTTCCAAAAAGGAAAAGAAGTATAAGCTCTCTTCTCTAGGAAAGCAGGCTCGTTACCGAACCTATGAGGATTCCTTTGTATGGCTGAATGAGGCAATGATCGTAAATACCTGCTTCAATGCAACAGATCCCCATATCGGACTTGCACTGAGCGCTGATAATGCTACGCAGAAATGCTATATGGCCGATACAGGATTGCTTGTGACTCTCACATTCCAGGACAAGAAATACACAGACAATGAACTCTATCGTGCGATTCTGTTCGATAAGCTTGAAATCAATGAGGGAATGCTGATGGAAAACATTGTTGCCCAGATGCTGCGTCTCCATAGACCTCGTCTGTATTTCTATTCCCGTTCAGACAATCTCCATCGAGAGAATGACATCGAGATTGATTTCCTGATTGCAGAAGGAAAGAAGATAGCCCCAGTAGAGGTCAAATCCGCGGGTTATCGTTCTCATTCTTCCTTGGACAAATTCCGAAAGCGCTTTCACTCTGTCATAGGAAACTCCTACATCCTCTATCCAAAGGATATCATGATCAAGGATGGAATCATTCATCTGCCGCTGTACATGGCAGAGCTATTGTGATCAATTGGATTTATATTGGCAGGCTGCAGTCAATCAGCCAGATGGATGGGGCGCCAAGGAGAAGTCGGAAACGGAATCCTTGGAGGAAACACCCACGTCCAAGCCTTTAGGCTTGTCCTAAGGTAGTTGACGGAAAATACTTTGTCCTGATAGAGGTCAATAGCTTGTTCACGAATCTTGCGATAGTCCCGACGAGAAGCGCTGCTGCAATCGTTCCTTCCCTTACACCTCCGAGGGTATGGAGGAATATGATAGAGAGAACAAGGGAAAGCACGACAAGAGAGCAGTCCACAGTTACTTTCATCGTTCCGAACTTCCTTCCTGTCGCTTCTGTCAGTGCAATGGATAGCCCCTCAGCTGCAAGCGGTATTGTTCCTGAGAGTACCTCTACGCTCACTCCAAGCGCTACAAGGACTATTCCGATCAGGCAGAAGATCCATGCCTCTGCGTAGCTGACAGGTGAAAGCGATGAGAGCATATTGTTCGAGAGATCCGTGAGGATTCCGAATACAAGGGCAAGGGGGAGCTGCAGAAGCTGTATTGGCTTGTAATTCTTTCTGAGTATTATCACCTGAAGTGATATCAGCACGATGTGAAGGACGATTGTCGCCGTTCCGACGGAAAGAGGTGTGAGCATGCTCATTGTATATGGCAGGCTCGATATCGGAGATGTCCCAAGCCCTGCTCTGATTGAGAATGCGATTCCAATTGACATTATCCAAAGGCCTATTATAAGCACAGCTATTCTTTTCATAGATATGCTGTACCGCGATGATGCGTAAAAAGCAATGCCGCTTATTGCATTTCCCTCTCTTCTTTGCTAATCCAAGGGTATGAAAGCTGTTACGATTC
>CALXLI010000065.1 GCA_944389155.1 uncultured Spirochaetaceae bacterium
AGAAAGAAGAGCTGAAATTCCAGCCTCATCTGCTGCAAATCCTTCCAAAGTACCTGATTCAGATACATACTCAACTTTAGATGTTGCTTCTCCATCAAGGATGCTTACCAAAGCACTTGCAATATCATTAACCCTTGAAGATGGAACAGTTGTTGTAACATCATCACCTGGCTCCTCTGGAGCTGGTGTGTCACCGCTGTTATCACATGCTGCAAAGCTAAAGAGCACAGCAAGAGACAGCATAAGAATCATGAACTTTTTCATAATCTCCAAATATCCTCCGATTTCCATTTTTGATACTATAAGGCTACCCCCCCCCGGTTGATATTTGTCAAGCGTTTTTTGAATTTTTTCTTCTTTTTTTATCTTTTTGATATTTCTTGCTATTTTGTTTCTATTTAACAAGTTATGAATTTGTTGTCTCTTTTCGGATAAGTTTTGTAACCTTTTTCCTGCTTTGTTGTTATGGTTTTATTTGATGATGACTCGCTTCTTCAATTCATCAACTTCATCCCTGTCTATGAAGCCTACTTCCCTATGCATGGCATTGGATACACCAGCCGCCATTGCAAGCCTGACAGCTTCCTTGTCATCGAGGCCCCTGGCTTTTGCGACAGCGAATGCAGCAACAGAAGAATCTCCGCTTCCGATTGTTGAGACAACCTTCTCATCTGGGACAGATGCTGAGAAATATCCGTCACTGCTCATGAAAAGACATCCTTCTTTTCCAGTGCTGACCATCACAGACTCCGCTCCTAACGATACAGCTTTCCGCATCAGAGCATCTGCTTGGCTGCTATCATCGGAAAAGAGATCCCTGAGTTCATTTATGTTTGGCTTGAAGAAGCTGTAATGGGAAGGAAATGCGGCCTTGAGATAAACTGAGCTTGCATCAATGAAACATCTTGCCTTCTTACTTTCACATAGGATGCTTATTTCCTTATAAATGGCCTTGTCCATTCCTTTGAGGGGAATTCCTGAACATACCACGATATCATCAGGAGAAAGCGTTCTTTCAAGGTCAGTGAAGAATGAATCTATAAGAGATTTATCAACAGCAACACCTGGTTCTTTTATTTCAGTTTCCCTGCGGTTTCCATTATCTATGATGTTTATGGTTGTCCTTGTCTCTCCGCTATGCCGGAACGCATGAATAAGGACATCGTATTTTTCCATATCGCTTTCGATGATCTGGCCAGCGCTTCCTCCTAGAAAGACATAAAGCTCGCATTTCTCTCCAAGCTGGGAGACGACGCGTGCAATATTCACGCCCTTCCCGCCAGCGAAGATATCAGGAGAGATTTCCCTGAACTGGGCACCAGCTTTAAAGTCATCAATATAATACAGCCTGTCTATTACAGGATTGAGGCATACTGCTCTTATCATGGATTACCTCTCAATATCTTCTATAATGAGAATATCCTTTATAAGGAAATATCTTGTCAACATTCATGTTGGAAAAATTCTATTTCATTATAATCCATAGCATTATTACAAAACTTCAGATTTCAGGTTGGCAGAAAATGCATGCTGCGGTGTATACACTGTAAAGGAGCTTTGGATAATGAGCTATAATATTGATGAGATGAAAACAATCAGCACGTCGGCATCCGCATTTGAAAGCTTCATCAGGAAGGATTTCCTCCTTATCGATAAGAGCGAGTATGCCTATTCTCTCCTCACCGCAAAGGATGAGCCTGTCTTCCGCTTCATGGCCAGACCCCGCAGGTTCGGGAAGACTCTGTTTGTGTCGATGCTTGAGGCGGCGCTTGAGGGAAGGAGGGAGCTCTTTGATGAGCTGTATCTGGGGAAGAGCGACTATGACTTCCAACCCTATCCTGTGATACATCTCGATATGTCCCATGTCACTGCCACAGAGGGAATAGAGACTTTCAAAAGCAGTCTGACAGATTATATAAAGGATCGTGTCAAGAAATATGATCTCCCGATTGAGCGCTATGCGTACAGCCCTGCCGAGCTGTTCAATGCAGCGATAAACGAGCTTGCGGAGAAGACGGGGGAAGATGTCTGCGTCTTGATTGATGAGTACGATACCATCCTTACGAGAAGCCTGACCAAACAAGGATGGAGAGGAGATAAGGGCAGTTACAAGGGGGCTCAATTCAAAACTGAAGCCGAACTCAGACAAGATTCATCTTCTATTCATCACAGGGATAACAAGATTCTCCAACCAATCGATATTCAGCGAGCTGAACAATCTGAAGGACTTAACATTCGATGATTCATTCGCGACAGCCTTTGGTTATACGCAGGCAGAACTGGAGAGGTATTTCGAGGAAGGGTTTGATGAGTCAGGACTGGATAGGGAGTATCTTATAGAGAATCTGAAGTATTGGTATGACGGGTACAGGTTTGCGGACAAGACCGAGAAGGTATACAACCCAGTATCGATAAACTCATTCTTCTGCGATAGCGATTACGAGTTCAGGCCGTACTGGGCAGATACAGCATCTACTTCCATGGTTATGGATATAGCAAGGCGCACATACATCACCCTTACACCAGATGATGAGCCAACGATAAGGCAGAGCACTCTGAGGAACTTCGAAATAGAGAACTTCACACAAGGTGCCAAGATAAGCACTACACGGACCTATGGATACCTCTATATGACAGGCTATCTCACGCTTGATCATATGGCAGGGAGCAATCTGTATCTGAGGATGCCGACCCATGAGGTGGAGAGTATAATGGCAGAGGTCTTTGCGGAGGCATTCTTGGGGGATGACTGCAACGAAAGGATAATCCCATCTCTTGACAGTGCGGTTCTGAAATGTGATGCCGAGGCTCTTGCTTCGGTATTGGATAAGATAATCCACATCCCGACATACGATATGATGATGGATGCGGAGAGGTTCTACCATGCTCTGATATACTCAGTTGCATCCATGTCCTCGAACATAGAGGTGA
>CALXLI010000066.1 GCA_944389155.1 uncultured Spirochaetaceae bacterium
CATATATGTGCTACGATTATTCGATATTCGAAGCCGAGGTTGCGTCAACATTCAATGAGAACCTTCTATCGCATTACCTGACAGAGCATTCTGAGTCTGAAGAGGAGAAGGCGTACATAATCGGCAAGCGCCTTGATGATATCGTCGCAACGCTTTTCAGGCAGACCATGTTTGCGGAATTCGAGCTCATAATGCACAGGAAAGCTGAGAATGAGGAACCCATTACGCTGAGCGTAATGCGCTCTGAATACGGAAAGCTTCAGAAGGAATACTTCGGAGATGCTATGGAATTTGAGGAGGTAAGCGATCTTGAATGCCTGAGGATCCCTCATTTCTACAGAGCTTTCTACTGCTACAAATATGCAACAGGGATATCTGCATCGATCGCACTTTCAGAAAGAGTGCTGTCAGGAGGAGCGAAGGAAAGGGATGAATACCTGTCATTCCTCAGAAGCGGAGGATCAAGGACGCCTATAAAATCCCTCAGGCTTGCCGGCGTCGATATGGCAACCCCTGCACCTGTAAAGGCAGCGACAGAGTACTTCGGCTCCATGCTGTCAGCATTCAAAGCCCTTCGTTCGATCTGAAAAGCATAGCGGCGATCTTTCCATCCTGAAAGACAAACGAGAGGACTGAGCCTGTTTCAGTATCCTGGATATCCACAGCTCCGTTCCTCTCCTTGCCTGCTATTGCGTTAGCAAAGGGAATTGAGGATGAAAGGATTTCAGAATAAGCCTCTCCGAAGACATACGGGGAGGCTGCATATTTTCCAAGCCACTCCTCTGTGTATTCCTCCTTCACCGCAGAAAGCGCTGTCTCCGTGATAGACCCTGCATCAACCTGTACAGCAACCTCCCCTATATCATCGGATACAGGAGCGATGGAAAAAGCAGGAAAGGCCAAAAGCAGCACAGAGATGATCGAGATGGTTCTCAGCATATTGCAATTATAGTGAGCAAACGGAAAATATGCTATCTTCTCTCTTATGAGAAGAGAAGAAGCGCTTAATCTGCTTGAAAGAGGGTTCATACACTCTGTAAAGGATCCTCTTTGGGGAAACATCCAATTTACAGATGGGCTTAAGGCAATATTGGATACCGCTGCTGTTGAGAAGCTTTCAAGGATAAAGCAGAACGGTCCTGCATACCATGTGTATCCAGGAGCTGTGCATACAAGGCTGAGCCACTCGATAGGAGTATATCATGTCGGGCGTGAGATGCTTCTGTCCATTGCGAGGAAAAGCGATGGGCTGCCATTCACAGAGAAAGGCATGATGAGCTTCCTTGCATCATGTCTTCTGCATGATATCGGGCACTTTCCATATGCACACTCACTGAAAGAGCTTTCCATGATGGAGCATGAGGAAATAGCACGGCATCTGATAGAAGAGGATGAAGAGCTGAGGGCATCCATCGATAGAGCTGGCGCAGATCCTGAAATGACTGCCTTGATAATCGACAAGGACTATCCCTGCAATGAGACAGAGACATGCATCTATAGGAATATACTGTCAGGTACTCTTGACCCTGATAAGCTTGACTATCTTTCACGCGATGCGTTCTTCGCAGGTATCCCATACGGCAGGCAGGATATAGATTACATAATCGCATCCCTTTCCCTTTCGGAAGGTACGCTGCTCCTTGACCGCAGCGCGGTAAGCTCTGTTGAGCAGGTCCTTTTCTCAAAATACATGATGTATCGCAATCTCTATTGGCACAAAGGTGTCAGGAGCGCTACCGCGATGATAAAGAAGGCACTGCTGACAGCGCTCAGGGAGGGAATGATAACATTCTCAGACCTGTATCTCAAGGATGATTATGAGTTCTATGCATTGCAGGAGAAATATGCATGCTACGAACCATTCTCGCTGATAAGGGATGTAGAGCATGGAAGGCTGCTGGAACGGAAGGCAGAGATTGAATACAGGGAAAAGGAAACCCTCAGAGAGGATGCAGAGGCTATAGAGACGCGCTATCTTGCTGAGCACGATATCCTGCAATCCCTCCGAGACAGATATCCTAGTCTCCGGGAGATTGATGTCATCATAGATATTCCTGAGCCGATAAGCTTCGAGACTGATATAAAGATCCTCATGCCAGATGGGACGATTGCAGACTCTGCCGATGCGATCATCTTCCAGAAAGCAGGTTCCCTTTTCTCGCGGAGCCTGAGGAATGCTGCGCTTTATCTTCCCCAATATGTAGATGCAGCAGATGCAGAGAAAGCGTTCGATGAGGTAAGGCATGGATGAGAAAGCATCATATAAGGACATCATCAATGGCGATATGCCGCCATGGGTGATGAGGTTCGTGAAGGGCGTAGGCAAAGCAATAAACAACTACCGCATGATACAGGGTGGCGATACAGTCCTCATAGCAGCATCAGGCGGCAAGGATTCGCTTGCATTATCGCTGGCACTCTCTGTCAGACGCAAATGGCTTCCTGTAAGCTACAGCCTCAAGGCGATAATGATCGACTGGATCGAGCATCCGATCCCTGAAAACAAGAAAGACGAGCTCCATGCATATTTCGATGCGCTTGACATAGACTTCAGGATACTCTCTGAAGCACAGTATCCAGAGTCCTTCAAGGGAAATTTCAACTGCTATCTGTGCGCGCGCAACAGACGGCGCATACTTTTCGAGAAAGCAGCTGCGGAGAATATAGGGCTTATCGCTATGGGACATCATCTGGATGACCTTGCAGAGACAACGCTGATGAATCTGTGCTTCAGGGCGGATTTCTCGACGATGCATCCTGTCCAGGAGTTCTTCAACGGCTCTCTCCATATCATAAGGCCTCTGATCGAAACCAGGGAAAGCGTGATAAGGAGAATCGCTGAATGCTACGATCTGCCGGTTGTAAAGCCTGTATGCCCATATGACCAGACAAACGTAAGGGCACGGCTCAAGCCTATCATCTCAGAGCTATCGCACATAGACAAGCTGACCCGTGAACATATCTACAACGCACATGATTTCTCAGAATGCGTGCTTCCAGAGAAAAAAAAACGATGATAAAGAGAACTAAGATCTGCAGAGATATAGAAACCAGTGGTGCTTTTATCTTTTCTTGTGATAAACTGTTGCTAGTTGAGCTTATATGCTCAAGAGGGTGGTTATGAAGAAATTTCTATCGGCAATACTGATACTGCTATCGATGACGCTTCTTATGGCAGACTCCCCTGCCCTGACAATATATGAAGGGAATATTGATGATGTGGAGCTGTTCGCTCCTGATGGAACGCCGCTCAGCGTCCTTTCAGATATCAACGAAAGCGGATATATCATCAGGACCCAAGGAGAGGCAAAAGCATTTGCATCACAGTATGGTGATATTTACCTTCAGGGAGATTCCATGCTTGCCGTTACAGGCTTCACAACCGCAGACCCGACTCTTTATCTTGTATACGGCACAGCAAACATCGTGATGAAGACAGATCTTACGCTCTCTGTATACACACCGACATCAAGGACGACCATACAGGGCGAAGGTGAATATGCCTTTGTATCAACAGATACTGAAGAAACATTCATGAACTATTCTGAAAACAGCGCAGAATCATATGATGCAATGCGTGCTGTCAGAACAGAAGTCCCATCGATGAGTGAGCTGGATTATGCAAGAGGCACAGTAGAGAGAACGACACAGGAAAGATATTACACAACATCCGTCCTGTGCGATCTCATAATCTATGACGAAGCAGAGACTGATATGGAGATTCCTGTAATCGCTGGCGGAGATGAAAGCGAGACAGAAATCCATGAGGCAATAGAGACCTCTGATTCTGAAGATAGCGAGGAAATAGAAGCTATCCTGATAGATGAAGAAGAGGGAACAGTTCCAGAACCTCCTGTGATAATCGAGACAATAGTATCTGGCCCAGACTCTGAAGAGCAGGCAGCTGTTCCGGAAGCTCCTATAGTGATAGAGACTGCAACCGATCTTGAAGAAGATGCCATAGCCACAGCTGAGGAAGAGGAAAGCGAAGAGATTGCTGCTGCAGAGGTGCATGATGCTGTTCCAGAGCCT
>CALXLI010000067.1 GCA_944389155.1 uncultured Spirochaetaceae bacterium
CATGCGGATTTAAAATCATATTCATAGGAGAATGACAATGAGCGCAAGACTTGGTTTCGGCTTGATGAGGCTTCCTAGGGAGAATGAAAGGATAAAGCTTGATGAAACGATTGAGATGGTAGATCGCTTCATAGATGCAGGCTTCACATATTTCGATACAGCATATGTATATGATGGCTCTGAGGAAATAGCGAGGAAGGCTATCGTTGAACGTTATCCGAGGGATAGATACACAATGGCTTCGAAGATGGCATCCTGGAAGCTTACGGATAATTTCACCGCTGACGATATGCTCCGTGAGCAGTTTGAGCGTACGGGGCTTGGATACTTTGATTACTATCTTATCCATTCACTGCAGGATGGACGGGACAAGGAAGCGGAGGAGAAAGGGTGCTGGGAAGCTGTGAACAAAGCAAAGGCAGAGGGAAAGATCAAGCACATCGGCTTCTCTTTTCATGGAGGCCCGGAGCTTCTGGAGAGAATCCTGACGGCTCATCCCGAAGCAGAGTTCGTGCAGCTCCAGATAAACTATCTTGACTGGACAAGTCCGATTGTTGAAGCAGAGAAGAACTACGAAGTCGCTAGGCGCTTTGGCAAGAAGATAGTGATAATGGAACCTGTAAAGGGAGGCCTTCTTGCATCAGTCGGCAAGGGAATATTCGATGATGGAAAAGCTGCAGGCATCGCACTGCGCTTTGCTGCAAACCTTGACGGTGTCATGGCAGTGCTTTCCGGTATGTCAACGACAGCACAGATGGAAGACAACATAAGGACCTTTTCTGATATGAAGCCGCTCAGTGATGATGAGATGGAAAAGATAAGGAAGGTTGTTGAATCCATAAGGAATGAAGGAAGGATTGAATGCACATCATGCAGATACTGCACAAAGGACTGTCCTAAGCACATTGCCATACCTGATATCTTCCACGCTGTAAATGACCTGAGAGCATTCGGAGAGCATAACAGGCCTCATTTCTTCTACAACGGCCTTGTAAGTTCAGGCAAAAGCGGAAAGGCGGGCGACTGCATCAAATGCGGCAGGTGCAAAAGAGTATGCCCTCAGCATCTTGATATCCCAACACTGCTGTCTGACGCATCTGCGCTTCTCGACAAAGCATAAGAGAGAAAGCGGGGATACCCCGCTTTCCATATAAATATCTCAACATTTATCATACGTTGCAACAGAGAATTTCATATAGATTTGTATCACACTTCTTTGTACTTCATCTCCATACTTCTGCGGTGTGGAACAGGATGAGTTAGGATTTTCCATATCCTTATCCCCATCGGTTCCTTGATTGATTGCTCATAATGCTCAGAATATATGTTTTTCCATCAATTCCGATCAAAAATTGAAATGCAATACCTCGCTTGATTTTCTAACTTCATCACCCATTATGGCAAACAATGTTCACGCACTCGGCTTTGATACGCTCAATTCCAGCCCAAGGACCTTGCAAATCCTGCTTAGAGTTTCAAGCGTAGGATTTGCAACGCCACCTTCTATTCTTGAGATGTCACATTGTGTGACACCGGAGAGTCCGGAAAGCTGTTTCTGGCTCAGTACCATCTTCGCTTTCTATGGACAGGACAGCGTCCACACCATCCTCATGATTGCCATCGCCTATCTCAATGCGCATCGTACAGTCCGTCTTTTCAAGCACGTATACACCTTGCGTCAGACAAGGATGGTACTCAATTCCGAGATACTCATCCCTGTCAACACATGAGAAAAGCGATAAGATAGCTGCAATGACAACAAATCTCCTCGTACACCCTCCTACATAAGCCTTGTTGGGTATTTCTCTCCTCTTTCCATCACAAGGAGGCGTCCATATCCCTCCAGAAAGCCCGCTTTCATTATATCGACCTGTGCTGGAATCTCATGGCTCCTTGAAAGTATGATCCACTCCCCATCAGCCCTCTTTATCCTAATAGCAAGTGCTTCAGTTTCCGTAAAATCCCTCTTTGCATCCATGAGCGATACCCCTATTCTCTCTATTTCAGTTTTCTCCCCGACAGAGAAGACTGTAGCTACAGAGTCCATGCCATGGATTTCAGCGCTGAATGAAAGCATATCGCCGGACTGCATGACATTGTATGTGGGGCTATAGCTATATCGCTCTGCAATGCACTTATCTGCAGTGGATGATATAAAGAGCTCAGTACTGCCATCGCTTACCTTTGAGCTATCAGAAAGGACAAACGATGGATGTATGTGCCAAAGTCCCCTATAGCTATGCACCTTCTTCTCATCGCCAAGGACTTCATCCAGCACTACGACAAGCTTATCAGCAATCCTTACAGTCTTGCGCCTCTGGACAATGCCAGATGGCAGGGAACCGAAATACATGCCGGAAACCGCTTCGTATTCTCCACATCCTGGAATATCTCCAAGCGTCTTCTCATAAATTGCATTGTAGCCCCAGGAACCTACAGCTCTTTCAGGCACATCATCATCGATGATGAATACATTGTGGGCTTCAGCATCCTTCAGCGCTTCACGTTCTGCGCTCTCTGTATATGTATACCGCCCACTGTCCGTGACTATGAGGCTCTCTCCTTTTGAGATATCTACATGAAGCGGGGAAATATGGCCATGGCCTGACCCCATAAGCCCTGAGATCATGTGGACGGTAAGATCGCCAGAACGGAGGAATGCGTTTCCGCTTGCTCTGTGCAGCATGCTTTTCCTCCCCTCTGCAGGGGCTTTCGATTCACTATCTCCAAGATCCCACCAGTTCTCCTCGCTCTTTGCCCTCTCATACGGCAGGGAGAAAAGATACGAAGAGAGATATATGAGATCTGATGCGTTCATCTCATCGCTGTCCCCTGTCGGCATTATATTGCCGCCGGGCAGCGTCATCTCATAAAGCGCAGAAGAGAGAAGCCTTGTCTTCTCTTCAATCAATGCGGGGACCGCAACTCCTTCCTTCCGTGCGATGAAGACAGTATCAAGGGCGCTATGAAGGACCTCAAGATGATACATAGGGCTCTGTTCCCATTGCTCACCGTCCTCAAGAACGCTGAATGAAAGCTCCTCATCCAGTCTTTCAAGCGCTATGGAAACAGCCACATCATCATCCAATGCCAGTCCAGCTATGAAAAGGCCATGTTCCTGTATCACGCCCCAGTTCGAAAGTCTCTGGAAAGCCCTGTGCGTATCCTCAAGCTGCCTGATATGCTCTCTGAGCGATGCTTCCATCCTTTCAAGAAGGCTATCTGGCAACGGTGATCCGCTATCCTCGAAAAGACATATGCTCCTTATCCAGTTCTCTGGCCTTATCCCGGTTTCAAGGCTTCTCCAGCTCGTTGATGTATGAGCGCTCGAATAGGAAGTATTATCGAGATAGGATGTGATCATCTCGATGAACTTGTCCTTGTACTCCATCCGTCCCGTCAGGGCAAACGCCTTTGCAAGATTCAGAAGGATGCTATGCCTGTTAAGCGCATAAAGCCACTCAGGATCCCTGTTGGCTATTTCCTCCGGGACATTGTCCCATATGGAATCTGAAAAAGGAACCGGTACAAAGCACTTCTCCATCTCATAGTGCGCTCTATGGCATATCACGCCGGAGAGAGTCTCATCTGCCCATGATATTATCTCCCGGACAGCACCCGGCAGGTTTTCACGTATACCTTTCACAGCGGCTTCCATGTCGCACGAATACAGCTTTCCTATCATATTACCTTCCCTTCTTTATATTCTCAGCGTATTGCTTTGGTGTCACTCCCATATATTTATCAAAAACGCGGATAAAAGTATTGCTTGATGAGAACCCAACACGGACTGCCAGGTCTGATATCCTTGTATCAGGTTCGCTGTCAAGGATGCGCTGAGCACACTCTATGCGATAGCGGTTCAGGTAGTTCTTGAACGTATCACCGCTCAGCCTGTTGAAGATTTCCGAGCAGTACTTAGGAGAGAGATTGAACTCTTCTGAAAGATCTATGAGCATCAGGGGCTCGGAGTAATGCTTCTGGATATACTCCTTCATCATTGCAACAGTGCTGCTGTACTTTGTCTCATCATCATTCCGCTTCCTGTCAATATAATCAGAAAGCTCCTTTCTCAGAGAAGCAAGCATATGCTCTGAATCATTTCCATTCATAATGCAGATCACAGCAGCCGATGCATCGTTCTCCTTTGTTTCCTGGAATACCCTGAGGATCGTTGAGCCAAGTGCGGATACAAGCTGCCTGAATTCGCTTTCAGGCATAATCTTCTCAGAGTTGCTCTGGACTATATCATCGAAAATGGAAAGCGTATCTGGCAATGCCGCAAGGGCTGCGTTTACAAGCTTGCGTTCATCTGAGACAGAGTAGCTCATCGTATCTGTCCTGCCGGACACATCGCTGCTGGTAAGTATTGCCTTGTCGCGCATGATATATCTAAAGCCAAGGATCTCCTTCGCCTTTGCATACAGCGGACGTATTGACCTCCATCCAATACCGGGAGGTGCGATTGCGGCCTGGATCGTCGAAAGATCATCGATTGCAGTATAATCCCGCAGGCACCTGTAGAGATATGAATAGCATTCATCCTCATCATTTCCCTTATAGATAAGCGTGCCGGTTCCATCATCCATCAGGATGAAGTGAAGGTGCTTTATCCTTGAAGCGTTCGAATAGATCTGCAATAGATGGGAGATATTCATCTCATCCTTGTCCTCTTCATCGATTATTATGGCAAGCGCGAAGCATGCAGACTCATCGTCAGATGCGCGGCGAGGTGAATCAGAGCCGAGGATATATGCCCTGTACTTCTGCATGTCAGATGCCATATGAAGCTCCTCGAATGTCTCGCTGAGCTTGCGGGAAAGCGAATCAACCTCACGGCATCTTGAGATGATTGCATCGAACTCATTCACAGTCCCGTCATCCACATCATCCTTCACGCTCTCATATGCAGCCTTCACAGGCTTGTACAGCTCTTTCTGGAGAGCATATGCCGCAATGACCGCGATGATTATTATCAAGGGAATGAAAAGGGCAAATACCATCACGGGGATTACGAAACCCGAGTAATGCGAATATATTATAGACAGACGGAAATAAGGGAAGAATTCCCGCCTGAATGCATACCCTCCAGCCTCAGATGTCCCTATCGGTATCGAAGAAAGCGGTATGCCATGTATGGAGGTCCCAGCATCATCTGTGCAGGAAACAACAGCAGAGCGTGTCTCATCCACCACGGAAACATCTATGCCGCCTTCATCCGGTATGCGGAAAAGATGCGAAGGGAACTCAGTGATGACCAGTATCGTGCTGTTGCCGATAAAGCGTGAGAGTATGCTGACGAACCTGTCACCGCTTCTTGTTTCATATATACCGTTCAGGTCCTCCAATGAAAGATACGCTGAATCAAGGCCACTGAAGAAATGAAGCCTGTTATCTGTTCCATCCTGCGTTATGACGAAAGCTTCTGGATTTGCCGATGTGATAGATATCCTATAGGAATACATATCATTCACAGGAGACAGCCTTCTCAGTTCATTGTAGATGCGCAGAGCTCCATAATAGTAATCGGCGCTGCCGACATCAGAAGAGGCCCAATCGCTCAATATCGAGCTTGTCGAGAGTGCGTCGATGGCCCCTGAAGCCTCCATGATTGAGGACTCAGCCACATGCGAGGAGACCTCCTCCAGCGATTCCTTTGTATGCAGGACTGAAGCGCGGAGATTACGTTCAATGAGGAACCCCGCTGCAATTACCGTAATCGATACCACGATAGCGATAAAGGCGAATGTTACTGTCAGCTTCCTGTGATAAGTCCTGTTTTTCCTGTTCTCTCGCATATAGGATTTATATTGTAAGGCATTTGGGTGCCAACTGCGAAAAGTTTCTTCGACCAAACAGGATTTCTGCTGATTTTCAGAAAAATGATGATATCTTTCACGCAAAACCTGGTTTATATGTGAAAATTAACAAAACGGAGGGAATAATGGGAATACCCAGCAAACGAACATTGAAGAAACGTTTCTTCGGCAGCTGGCAGCTGCTGATACTCCTTCTTCCTGGACTGATCTGGTACTTGCTTTTCTGCTATCGCCCGATGATCGGTCTGAGAATGGCTTTCTATGATTACAATATCTTCAGAGGCTTTGAAGGAAGCACATTTGTCGGTCTGGACAACTTCCGCACCTATGTAATGGGCCCGGATTTCGCCAGGACGATAAAGAACACCCTTATGATAGCGCTATGGCAGATGCTCATATGCTTCCCTGCTCCTATAGTGCTTGCCATCATAGTCACGGAAATGCGCAGCAACGTGCTGAGGAAGGTCGTACAGACATCGACATTCCTTCCATACTTCATATCAACTGTTGTCGTATGCGGAATGGTCGTCAACTTCCTTTCCCCGTCCACAGGAATCATAAACAAATTCATTGAGCTCCTGGGAGGAGAAGCAACATACTTCATGGTATATCCTCAGTATTTCCGCCCTATATACACTCTCATGACGCTTTGGCAGACAGCAGGCTTCAATGCGGTTGTATATATAGCGGCACTCATGGGAATAGACCCTCAGCTTTATGAAGCGGCGCTTGTAGATGGAGCCGGAAGATGGCAGAGGATATGGCATATTACGCTTCCTGGCATCATACCGACAATCGTGACGATGTTCATAATGAATATCGGAAAGATCGTCAAGGTCGGATACGAGTCGATAATCCTGCTTTATCAGCCATCAACATACTCTACGGCAGATGTTATAAGCACATACTCATTCAGGATGGGTATCCAGAATGGAGACTATGGAATAGCAACAGCTGCAGGACTCTTTGAAGCTGTCATCGCGCTTATCCTCGTGATCTTCGCCAATAAGCTTTCAAAGCATCTGACAGAGACAGCTCTGTGGTAAGGAGGGAAATATGGCACACAAAGTAAGATCCAGCAATCATGGAGGTTCTTCTGTCGGAATCGAGAGCAAGGGTGAGATATTCTTCGATATCATCATATCGATAATAGGCGTGCTGCTTATCCTCATCGCGCTCTATCCTATTTATTATGTATTCATCGCATCCATAAGCCGTCCTCTTTATGTGGAGACTGGAGATGTGATGTTCTCCCCTGTGATGGCAACGTTTGAAAGCTACAAGGAAGCGTTCAAGACGCCGTATCTCTGGACAAGCTTCGGAAACTCTATATTCTATACGTTCTTCGGAGTCCTGGTGAATATGGCATTCTCGACAACGATGGCCTATGCGCTCTCGCGTCCTCGCCTCATATTCCGCAAGTTCTTCACCCTTGTGGCTGTATTCACGATGTGGTTCAGTGCAGGCATCATCCCTATGTATATGAACTTCAGGGATTTCGGACTGCTTAACACAAGAGTGGCGATACTCTTCGGATTCTGCATAAACACTTACAATATGATCATACTCAAGAGCTTCTTCGAGCAGGTTCCTGCATCACTTGAGGAAGCTGCGTTCATCGACGGAGCAAGCGACTTCAGGATATTCGGACAGATCTACCTGCCGCTCTCAAAGCCATCGCTGGCAACAGTCGGGCTATTTTATGCGGTAACGAGATGGAATGGATATTTCTGGCCGATGAACCTTCTCACATCAGACAACAAGGTTCCTCTTCAGGTGCTCCTGAAAAAGCTTCTTGTCGACAGGACCGCAAACGAGATGGAAAGCGCTATAATAACAGCTGAGACGCTTTCATCGCAGACAACGGTGATATATGCACTGATCATCATCGCGATCATCCCGATGGTCATTGTATATCCATTCATACAGAAGTACTTCAAATCCGGTATAACAATCGGAGCGAATAAAGGTTAAAAAGGAGAGAAGATGAAAAAGAAAGCAATCATCGTACTGCTTGTTCTCCTGAGTCTCGCCATGCCGCTCATGGCTGGAGGATCGAAAGAGAGCAGCAGCAACGCAGCAGCGCCTGCAACACCAACACTCAACGAAGATGGAACATTCCACCTTCCTATCACAGATCAGAAGACAACATTCTCGATCTTCCTTAACTTCAACAACATGCCATTCGATCCAAACTGGGATGTGTGGCAGAAACTTGAAGAACTTACCAATATAAGATTCGAGAGCGTCATCTCACAGTCCAACTCAAATGAGGATGAGGCATTCAACCTCATGCTCAGCTCAGGCAACCTTGCTGATGTCATCGGATACGTGAATGCATCGGATCTGGAGAAGCTTGGACGCGATGGCGGACTTCTTCCGCTCAACGATCTTATCGATGAGTATGCGCCTCACATCAAGGCAATGATGGAAAAGGATCCTGCATTCAAGCAGTACGCTACATCAACAGATGGAAACATCTACTTCATCCCGAAGAACCAGACACTGAACTTTGCTGAGTTCTGGTTCATCAGAGGCGACTGGCTTGATAAGCTTGGACTGGAAGTTCCGACAACTGTAGATGAGCTCTATGATGTCCTTACGGCTTTCAGGAACAATGACCCGAACGGGAACGGGCTCAAGGATGAGATTCCTCTCTTCGACAGGGCTGGATGGAAGATGCCTGATGAGTATCTGTACCTCTGGGATACATCGATTGAGTTCTATGTACGCGACGGAAAGGTTGTATACGAACCTCTTGAGGAGAACTTCAAGACAGGAGTCAGGAACCTTGTCAAATGGTATCAGGAAGGACTTATCGACCCTGAGATCTTCACACGCGGACCGAAGGGAAGGGATACTCTCCTTGCTTCTAACGTCGGTGGCATGACACATGACTGGATCAGTGCTGTTGACTACAACACAAAGCTCACATCATCAATTCCTGGCTTCAGGATGATCGGCATTGCACCACCTGCAGACCAGAATGGAGTCGTAAAGGAAAGGACAATGAGATATCCGGGCGTTGGCTGGGGAATCTCAACACAGTGCGAGGATCCTGTAACTGTCATCAAGTTCATGGACTTCCTCTTCACGGAAGAAGGATCTGATCTGATGAACTGGGGTATCGAGGGCGAAAGCTACTATGTTGATGAGAACGGCAACAAGCAGTTCTACGACACAGTGCTCAAGAGCGACCAGACACCAGTCGGATACCTCAGATCGATCGGTGCGCTGTACCGTGTCGGCATGAACCAGACCGGAGAGTATGAGCTTGTCTCGACAAACGATGATGGAAAGGCCGTAATCGAGCTGTATGAGTCACATCCTGAGTGGTACGATGAGACACAGCCTCCATACGCAGATGGCGAGCTTGATATGAAATACTTCCCGGAAGATGAGACAAGATACGAAAGGATCATGGGACAGATCAAGCCGTATGTTGAGGAGAAGCTCCAGGGCTGGATCCTCGGAACAAGCGACTTCGATGCTGATTACGATGCATTCATCAAGGAACTCCATACAAGAGGAATCGATGAGGCTATCGAGATCAACCAGAGAGCTTACGACTATTACGTTGAAAGCGGACTGTCTAACTAAGGAAACCAGAGGGTGTCATATGGCACCCTCTCTATGAGGATGGCATAAATTGAAAAAGAAGAACCTTATCTATATTTTTGCAGACCAGTGGAGATACCATGCAATGGGATGCACTGGTGAGGATCATGTATCAACACCAGCAATGGATGAATTCGCAGCTGATTCTGTATTCTGCGACTCAGCGCTCTCTTCCTACCCTTTATGCTCTCCTCATAGAGCCTCCTTGCTTACGGGAAAGGATCCACTATCGCTTGGCATGTGGACAAACTGCAAGATAGGGCTGAATGAATGCATCATGCTGCTTCCGCAGGAAACCCTCATATCAGATGTGCTTGCAAGCGAAGGCTATAACACAGCATATATCGGCAAATGGCATCTGGACGGGAGCGAGCTCAACTTCTCAGACCACCCCGAGTCCGGAGCAGCTGTATGGGATGCTTATACACCACCAGGAGAAAGACGCCATCATTTCCAGTTCTGGCACTCATATGGAGCTATGGACAACCATATCCATCCGCACTACTGGAACGATACATGCAAAGCCGTCACTTACGATGAGTGGTCTCCTAAGCATGAGACTGATGTGATGATCGAGTACCTTGAGAGCGTCAAGAACGATGACAAGCCTGTCTTTGCGGTTCTTTCATGGAATCCCCCTCACCCGCCTTATGATCTGATCGATCAGGATTGCCTTCCGCTTTATGAGGAAGACTATGATTTCCGACCTAATGTTCCTCAGGAATGGAGAACAGACAGCGGCTATCTGAAGAAGAGGAAGGAGTATTTCAGCGCAGTCGCGGGGCTTGACAGGGAATTTGGAAGGCTTATGGATTATCTCAAGGAGAATGGCTTCTATGATGATTCAATCATAGTCCTCTCTGCCGACCATGGTGATATGATGGGATCCCAGGGACTTTATGGGAAGAACGTCTGGTATGAGGAATCTGTCAGGATACCTCTCATAATCCATGACAGCGATCTAGGAAGAGGCCGCAGCCATGCCAGGATCGTGAGCGAAGACCAGACACCAACGCTCCTGGAGCTCCTCGGAATATCGATTCCTGATACGATGACGGGGATAAGCCATGCATCATCGCTTCTCTCTGGAGAGAACAAGAGGGAGTTCTCCTATCATATGATGATTCCAGGAATGCCTGAGATGGTTGCTCCATACAGGGAACTGGGATTGGATAACAGATCCTTCGGATGGAGAGCTATAAGAACCGACAATGAGAAATACGTCATAGACAACGGCACGGAGCCAGGAATGAAGCCCAGGCGTCTTCTCTACGACCTTGTCTCAGATCCATATGAGATGAATCCCGTTCATCTTGAGGAAAACGATGAAAGAGCCGTGCATTACGATGGTATAATCAGAAACGAAAGGAAGAGCCATAACGATATCTTCCTCATATAACAAAGGAGTCACTATGCTTAATATCCCATCACTTCCGACGATGGATGAAAAGACATTGGAAAAGGCAATCAAGGAAGCTGTAGACGTGAACAGGCACTATCTTGATGAGTTCACGGATGATTTCAAGTACAGCCACAGCGAGAGCAACTTCTACGCAAAAAGCGAGAATGTTGAATGGACAACAGGATTCTGGACAGGTGAGCTCTGGCTTTCGTATGAGCTCTCTGGAGACGATGCGTTCAGGAATGCTGCACTGCGTCAGGTCCATTCATTCGCAGAGAGGATAAAGAACAGAGTGGATGTAGAGCATCATGATATGGGCTTCCTATATTCACCTTCATGCGTTGCCGCCTACAAGCTCACAGGAAGCGAGGAAGGAAAGAGTGCAGCACTCGCAGCTGCAGATAACCTGATTTCCCGTTTCCAGGAAAAAGGACAGTTCCTTCAGGCCTGGGGCAGGAATGGTGACAGGAATGAGCACCGTCTCATAATAGACTGTCTCCTGAACCTTCCCCTTCTCTTCTGGGCGACAGAGACAACTGGTGATGACAAATACAGGACAATAGCCGAAAAGCACCTGAGCACCGCAATCAGATACGTGCTCCGCCCTGACAACTCCACTTACCACACATACTACTTCGATCCTGATACAGGAGAAGCTCTCAGAGGCGTTACGGCACAGGGGAACAGAAACGGATCTGCATGGGCACGTGGCCAGGCATGGGGTGTATATGGAGCAGCTCTAGCCTATAGATATACAAAGTCCGAAATCTCGCTCGATGTATTCCGCCGCGCCCTCTCATTCTTCCTTTCGCATCTCCCTGCGGATGTAATCCCTTACTGGGACTTTGACTTTGACAATCCAAGCACTGAGCCAAGGGACTCTTCAGCGCTTGCAATCGTCATCTGCGGAATGCTTGAGGCAAGCAACTATGTAGAGAAGGACGAGAAGGATAAGCTGGAAGATCAGGCAAAGCGCCTGTTGAGGGCATTGTATGAAAAGTGCGCAGTCCATGATCCTTCGGTATCAGACGGGCTTCTGCTGCACGGAACATATGCACGCAAGAGCGAATGGAACACCTGCAACAACAGAGGCGTCGATGAGTGCAACCTCTGGGGAGATTACTACTACCTTGAAGCATTGAGAAGATGCAAGGGAAAGTGGGAGATGTACTGGTGAAACGCAACATACTGATATTTGTCCTTGACCAGCTCTCTGCAAGGGCCTTGGATATCTACGATGGACAGTTCCATATGGATGCCATAAACGCTCTTGCAGATGATGGAGTCACGGTATCTGACTGCTATACGCCCTATCCTCTCTGCCAGCCGGCACGTGCCGCGCTATGGACGGGACGATACCCACACAGGAATGGAGTCTGGTCAAACGGCAGGCAGTGCCCGATAACTCCTATTGACAGCTCTTTTCCAGCCCTTGGTGAAGCATTCGCAGATGTGGGCTATGAGACAAGGCACTTTGGGAAAAAGCACGATGGCGGCGCGCTCAGGGGATTCATTTCCTCAGAGGAGAAGGAAAAGAAGATTCCGGATGAATGCGAAGCCTACCCATTCAATATGGATACATATGCTGATGCATATACAATGGATGAAGTGCTTTCATATCTCAAGGATAGGCAAGATGAAAGGCCGCTCCTGATGGTTGTTGACCTTATAAATCCACATAATATCTGCGGCTGGATAGGAAAGAACAAAGGGGCGCACAAGGACGTGGAGACCGGAGAGGAGCTACCAGAGCTTCCACCCAATTTCCATTTTGATGATATCGCATCGCGTCCGCTTCCAGTCCAATACCTATGCTGCTCACATGTAAGGCAGGGCCAGACCTCTGAGTGGAATGAGGATAACTTCAGGCATTATCTCGCTGCATACAGATATTACCTGTCCTGCGCAGATAGATGCGTTGCAAAGACAATCGAGGCTTATAAGGAAGCAGGGCTTTGGGATGATTCGCTCATAGTCTTCACATCGGACCATGGAGACAACATCACGGCAAGGCGGTCTGTGACGAAGCAGGTGACGCTGTATGAGGAAGTGACGAAGGTACCGCTTATCTTCTCAGGCCCGGCAGTGAAGGAAAAAGGAGTGATGAAGAATGGGCTCTCCTCGCTTCTTGATCTGTTTCCTACCCTGCTCTCAGTGTCAGGGCTTCCCGCAGACAGCCGTCTCGATGGCTGTGATATCTCAGCTGTGATAAACGGCGGAGATCTCCCGCAGAGAAGGTACATCACATCTGAATGGTATACGGAATGGGGCTATACGATATCACCGGGACGCATGATACGCAGCGGGAATATCAAATACATGAAGTATCTGGAAGGAAACGGAGAAGAGCTCTACGATACAGCAAAGGATCCATATGAGATGAGGAATCTTGTACATGATCCTGGATACAAAGATGAGCTTGATAGGATGAGGACTCTGTTCTCTGAGTATATAGAAGAGAGTGAAGATCCTTTCTATTCCCTTCAGGTGAAGGTCGATCCAAGATGGAGGGAGCACAAGCTTGGATACGAGAACCACACAGGCCCGACAGCTCCGGAGGTTTAACGTGAGAAAGCAATTCATACTGATAATGACTGACACTACAAGGCGTGACATGCTTGGCTGCTACAAAGAGGATGAGAGGATGTATACGCCGAATCTCGATAAGCTGGCATCGGAGGGGCTGCTTTACAGCAAAGCCTACTCATGCCAGCCTGTCTGCGGTCCTGCCCGCTCCGCAATCTTCACAGGAACATTCCCTCACTCAAATGGAATGGTGACGAACTGTGTTCCTCTTGGGGACAATGTCAAGACAATCGGACAAAGGCTCAGAGACAACGGAATCAGGACAGGCTACGTTGGGAAATGGCATCTTGATGGAGGTGATTATTTCGGCCTCGGCATATGCCCTGATGGCTGGGATAAGGAATTCTGGTACGATATGCACTGCTATCTTGAGGAGCTTACAGATGAGGAGAGAATGCGCTCAAGGCTCTCTGATACCGCATATGACAGCACCTGGGGAGAGGAGATGACATATGCCCATAGATGTGCAGACAGAGCTATAAAGTACATAGATAAATACCAGGATGAGGACTTCTTCTTTACGCTTTCCCTTGATGAGCCACATGGCCCATGCATCTGTCCTCCCCCATTCAACCATATGTACGATGACTTTGCATTCCCAGACAGCCCAGTATTCCATGATACGCTTGAGAACAAGCCATTCATGCAGCGTCTATGGGCAGGAGATGCCATAAACGCCGATCCGGCAACACTTCACAGAAGCTCGAAGATGCTCTCGCTCTTCCTTGGATGCAACAGCTTTGCAGACTATGAGATCGGGCGCTTTCTGGATGAGGTTTATGAGAAATGCCCAGATGCACTTGTCATATACACATCCGATCATGGTGATATGCTTGGCGCTCACAGGCTCCAGACAAAGAATGCCGCATTTTACAAGGAGATCACAAACATCCCGCTTATAATCAGGAACGGCAGGAATGGTGAGAAAGGCACTGTTGATTACCCAGCCTCCCATATCGATATAGCACCGACTGTCCTTGATTATTTCGGTATTCCTATCCCAAAGCTTATGGAAGGTCGGTCAATGATGCCTCAGATCCAGGATAAGAACGTCAGGATCAATGAATGCGTATTCACGGAGTTCACGCGCTATGAGGTCGATCATGATGGATTTGGCGGACTGCAGATGATGAGAGCCGTGACAGACGGACGCTATAAGCTATCGATAAACCTTCTCGATACTGATGAGCTTTATGATACGAAGACTGATCCGGATGAGATTGAGAACCTCATAGACAATCCTGATTACAAGGAAATAAGGAACACTCTCCACGACGTGCTTCTCGATCATATGGACGAGACACGTGACCTTTACAGAGGATACCAATGGGCAGTGCGTCCATGGAGGGATGACAAGAAGGCTACATGGAATAACTCAGGATGCACAAGGCAGAGGGAAAACGAGGAATATGAAAGCCGCCAGTGGGACTATGACACAGGGCTTCCAATGAAAGAGGCAGTCCGTGGAAAGAAGCTCTACGATGACAAGAAATAATGAATAAGCTCCCCGAGGGGAGCTTTATCAATCAAGTTCCACAGCTCCTGTATAGAGCCTGTAGTATACACCTTTCTGGGCCAGAAGCTGCTCATGGTCTCCTCTCTCGATGATACGGCCATGATCAAGGACCATTATTGCATTGGAGTTGCGCACAGTCGAAAGCCTATGGGCAATGACGAATACCGTCCTGTTCTCCATCAGCTTATCCATGCCATCCTGCACCAGCGCCTCAGTATGCGTATCAATCGAGCTTGTGGCTTCATCCATGACAAGCACAGGAGGATCGGCAACAGCAGCACGCGCGATAGAGAGAAGCTGCCGCTGCCCCTGCGAAAGGCTCTCCCCATTGTTAGTTATCACAGTATCGTATCCATCAGGCATCATCATTATGAAGTCATGGGCATTTGCAAGCTTTGCAGCGTTCTCTACCTCCTCATCTGTCGCATCAAGCCTTCCGAATCTGATATTCTCCCGGATTGTCCCTGTGAAGAGGTTCGTATCCTGCAATATCATGCCAAGTGAGTGTCTGAGGTCATCCTTCTTTATCTTGTTGATGTTTATGCCATCAAACCGTATTTTCCCATCCTGGATATCATAGAAGCGATTGAGCAGATTCGTTATCGTCGTCTTTCCCGCTCCTGTCGAGCCGACAAACGCGATCTTCTGCCCAGGCTTTGCGTAGAGAGATATATCATGGAGAACTGTCTTTCCCTCTGTGTAGCCAAAGTCCACATCAATCATCACGATATCTCCCCTGAGAGGCGTATATGTCACAGGGCTTCCATCGTGATGCGGATGCTTCCATGCCCAATGCTTTGTATGCTCACTTGTCTCTTCAAGAGTACCATCTGCGCCCTCCCTGACATTGACAAGAGTGACATAGCCGTCATCTGTCTCGCTCTTCTCGTCCAGCAGCTCGAATATCCTCTCGGCGCCAGCAAGGGCCAGAAGCACTGTGTTCATCTGCTGTGACATCTGGTTCACATTGTTGGAGAATGAACGCGATAGCTGCAGGAATGCGGCAAGGGCACCGATTGTATAACCAGCAACACCGCCACCTGTGAGCATTACATATACAGCTCCTATGATCACAAGGGCAACATACTGAAGATTGCCAAGGTTCATTGTCACAGGCCCCATCACATTTGCAAGCATATTTGCCTTTGACATAGAATCGAAAAGAGCCATGTTGAGCTTTTCGAAGTCTTCCTTGCTCTTCTCCTCATGGCAGAATACCTTGATGACACGCTGTCCGTTCATCATCTCCTCGATATAGCCATTCACGGCTGCAAGTGTTGCCTGCTGCTTTGAGAACTGCCTGCTTGAACGTTTTGAGATAGAGCCCGTTGCCTTTACAGTTATAAGGACAAAGGCAGCGACAACAGCAGAAAGCACAAGCGAATTGACAAGCATCGCTGCGATGAGCATCACAAGCGTTATCGCAGCCTGAAGCATCTGCACAAGCGAATTGCTTATGAGCTGGTTGAGCGTATCCGTATCATTTGAGAAACGGGACATGATCGTTCCATGCGGATTCCTGTCGAAATATGCTATAGGGAGGGATTCAAGCTTGCGGAACATCCTTACCCTGACATCATACAGCGTATCCTGGCTTATCTTTACCATGAGGCGCTGCAGGACGTAGCTGAATATCACAGAGATGCTAACGATAGCGGCAAACTGCATAAGAGCGCGTACTATCGGAGAGAAATCAGGATCCTCTACCCCAATGATAGCCGTGACATAATCATCGATGAACACTCCAAGGAAATTGGAGTAGTAAACAGTCGAGAACGAAACTATGATTATGCAGAGAACGATAAACGCAAAAGCCCTCTTCCTCTCTCCGAAGACAAGGCTAAGGACGCTCTTCATTGCCTTGACTGGATTCTTTGCGGGCGTACCGCCTTGCTGTGGCCTAGGCATCGAGTCCACCTCCTCTTGTCTGAGTCTCATACAGCGACCTGTACTCAGCATTGCGCGAAAGAAGCTCGCTGTGAGTTCCGACATCCTCTATTCTCCCGCCATTCATCATGACTATCTTGTCAGCATCCATGACAGATGAAAGGCGCTGGCTTATTATTATCTTCGTCAGATCCCTCACATCCTCACGAAGAGCTCTTCTGATAGATGAATCTGTTGCTGTATCGACAGCGCTTGTCGAATCATCCATTATGAGGATCTTCGGCTTCTTCAGAAGCGCACGCGCTATGCAGAGACGCTGACGCTGACCGCCGGAGAAGTTCGTTCCCCCTTGGTCGACATGGCTCTGGAAACCATCCTTCATCGCGCTTATGAAAGGAGTGACAGACGCACAGTCACATGCCCACCTTATCTCGGCATCAGTTGCATCCGCATTGCCCCACTTCAGGTTCTCCTCGACAGTTCCGGAGAAAAGCGTGTTCTTCTGAAGCACGACAGATACCTGATTCCTCAGAGCTTCAAGGTCATAGTCCCTGACATCCATGCCGCCGACCTTGACAGAGCCGGACTGGACATCATACAGCCTTGCGATAAGCGACACAAGCGATGTCTTTCCGGATCCCGTCATGCCGATCACACCGATCATCTCCCCGCTTTTTATCTCAAGGTTTATATCTGAAAGCACCTTCTTATCCTTGCCATATCCGAATGAGACATTCTCAAATACTACAGAGCCATCCTTGACATCCTTTATCCCATCCTCGTTAAGGCTCATTGAAGGCTCAGTTGAAAGAACCTCGGCGATACGTATCATGGAAGCCCAGGATATGGAGAACATGACAATGACCATCCCAACCATCACAAGGGATGAAAGTATCTGCCCTGTATATGTATAGATCGAAAGAAGCTCACCTGTCTCCATATGCCCTATGTTTATGAGCTTTGCACCTATGTATGATATGGCAATCATGCAAGCAAAGGTTATTGACATCATGACAGGATTGAGAAGCGCCATCATTGTCTGTCCTTTCTTGAAGTTGTCCCTTATGACCTCAGCGCTCTCCTCGAACTTCCCAAGCTGCTCATCTTCCCTTACATATGCCTTTACGGTCCTTATGCCATTGAGGTTTTCCTGCACAACGCGGTTGAAGATATCATAGCCCTTGAAGGCACTTGAGAAATACCCATGGGAACGACCGAATATGAACGCAATCGCAACAATGACAACAGGGATTGCGACAGCGAAGACCGCAGAAAGGGATCCCCCGTTATGATAGACCATGATGATTGCGAATACGAACATGATAGGAGCACGGACGAATATGCGGATCATCATCTGGAATGACATCTGCACATTCTGTACATCCGTTGTCATCCTGGTTATCAGTGACGGAGTTGAGAACTTATCTACATCCGCAAAGGAGAACCCCATTATCCTGGCATATTCATCCCTCCTGATATTCGTCGCGAATCCAGATGATGCCTTTGAGGCGCTCCATGCTCCCAGCACTCCAAAGGAAAGCGAAAGCATTGCAGCGATGACAAGAAGAATGCTCATGCGTATGACGTAGTCCATATCTGAATTGGCTACACCTACATCGATTATGAGCCCCATCATCGTAGGGATAAGCACCTCCATCGCTACTTCTCCGATCATGAAGAGAGGAGTGATGAATGCATACTTCTTGTATTCCCTGACTCTTGAAAGCAGGATCTTCAGCATAGATTATCCTCCAATAGACTAATGAGCGTATTGCTTGAATCAATGAACAGCCTGCTGTTGTCACCAAGAGAAGCAGATAACTGGCTATCAAGGTCATCCAGCTTATCAATCAGCATTGAGACTATCTTCTCCCCGCTTTCGGTAAGCAGGAGCCTACGCTGACGTTTATCGTCCTCTGAGAGAGCCCGTTCTGCAAATCCAAGGTCTTCAAGACTGTTCATCAACTCGGAAACCGTTGCCCGGGACAACATGAAATGCTTTTCTATGTCCTTCTGGCATACATTGTCATGTGAATGGATATAGATAAGAACCATCCCCTGCACTCCTTTCAGGCCAAAGGAAGAAAGGGCTTTATCAGCAGATCGTCTTGCTATGCGATACAGCGTTCCGATCGAATAGATGATGGATTCCTTCTTATTCGTTCGCATCCGAACGGATTTTATGTACTATGCATCAAAATGGTCAACAGCCTACACACAAAATACATCTTTCGAGGCATTTAAAAGCTCCCCCGAAGGGGAGCTGGATCCAAATCTTATTTATCCTTCTTCTTCGTGACCTTGTTGAGTATTACAAGAGCTATGAAGAGGATACCCATTCCAAGAGCCAGAAGTCCCCAGCTCTCAAGCGCAATTGCTATGACCTGCGAAAGTGTTGCTTCCTGTACCATAACGCCCTCCATTATCTAACAAAAGGAAGAACCATTGACAGGAGAAGACCTCCAGCAAGGACGCTTCCAATCTGGCCTGATACATTAGCACCAAGCGCGAACGGCAGAAGATGATTCTGCTTATCTGCCTCAATACCGACCTTCTGCACAACACGTGAAGACATCGGGAATGCAGAGATTCCAGCACCTCCGATAAGAGGATTGATCTTCTTTCCTTCCTTGAGGAAGATGTTTGCGATCTTCACGAAGAACACACCGCAGGCTGTATCGAAGATGAATGCTACAAGGCCGAATCCCATGATCATGATCGTCTCGATCTGGATAAGCTTCTCTCCTGACATCTGAGGTGCGATTGCAAGGCCAAGAAGCAGCGTGATGAGAGGTGAAAGCATGTTCTGAGCAGCATTTGAAAGGCTGTCGAGACATCCACATTCCCTAAGAAGGTTTCCGAACATGAGCATACCGACAAGTGCAGCCGAATCCGGAGCGAGAGTACCGCAGACGATGGTTGCAACGATAGGGAATGCGATTCTTGTTGCCTTTGTGACAGAAGAAGGAGTGTAGTGCATCTTGATCCTCTTTTCCTTCTTCGTCGTAGTAGCCTTGAGCACAACTGGCTGGATAATAGGAACAAGTGCCATGTAGCAGTATGCCACTACAAGGATAGCCGCAACGTAGTTGCTCTGAAGCTGCTGGCTTACGAGGATTGCCGTAGGACCATCAGCTGCTCCGATGATGCCTATTGAAGCTGCATCATGGATTGGAAAGCCAAGCGCTGCTGCTACTATCATTGAGATGAAGATACCGCCCTGCCCTGCTGCCCCGATGAAGATAAGCCAAGGCTTTGAGAGCACAGGACCGAAATCAATCATAGCTCCGATTCCGATGAAGAGAAGCAGAGGGAACACCTCAGCAGTTTCGATGCCGACTTCAAAGAGCCATGCAAGAATTCCGTGATCAACTGCGATGACCGACCCTGGCAGATTAACAAGGATAGCACCAAAACCCATAGGTAGGAGGAGTGTCGGCTCCATATCCTTCTTAATAGCAAGGTAGATCAGCAGGATGCCAACCAGGATCATCACAAGATCCTTCCAATTGATTGCCATAATACTGTCCATACCGCATAGATTCTATACGATGAATAAAGCTTTGTCAGCAAACATAAATAAAAGATAAATGCTTTGCGTGTTTATTTTTTCGGATAGTTTCCCTTTTCTGTGGAAAAAAGAATGGACAAATTTCAGTTGACCGGTTAACAAAACCGATTTAGCATTTGACTATAAAAAGGAGAAAACATGAAAAAGGCACTATCAATCATGCTGCTATCAATTCTCGCACTCTCTCTTTTTGCATCAGGAAGCAAAGAGGAAGGGACAGAGATATACTTCCTGAACTACAAGCCGGAGATCGCTGAGGTTTATGAGAATGAGGTAAAGCCTGCTTTTGAGGCTGAGAACCCAGGTTATGTGCTCAAGGTCGTAACAGCTGCAAGCAACCAGTACCAGACAACGCTGAGAAGCGAACTTGCAAAATCCGATCCCCCTGTGATCTTCCAGGTGAACGGCCCGGTAGGAATACAGGAGAATGTAGATAATGTAGCACCGATGCAGGATATGGATTTCTATGCTCTTCTTGCAGATAAGTCCATGGCATTATCACTTGATGGAAATGTTGTAGCAGTCCCGTATGCTGTTGAGGGCTTCGGCATCATCTACAATGATGCGATAATGCGTGCATACTTTGCTCTTCCAGATAAAGCTGTATCCATCACAAGCGCAGAGGAGATTACGGATTTCGAGACGCTCAAGGCTGTTGTCGAGGACATGACAGCTCATAAGGATGAGCTTGGGATACAGGGAGTGTTTGCATCAACATCATTTGCTCCAGGAAGCGAGTGGAGATGGACAACGCATCTTATAAACCCAGCACTTCAGGCAGAGTTCGGAGACAGAGCCACCGTGTTCTCGTCCCCTACCTTCGATTTTGCATACAATGAGAACTTCAGAGCGATCTTCGATCTCTATCTTGATAACTCAGTAACTGCAAAAGGCCTTGTTGCAAGCAAAGCTGATGCTGACAGCATGGCAGAGTTCGCTCTCGGACAGTGTGCAATGGTACAGAACGGAAACTGGGCAGCTGCTCAGATTCTCGGACAGGCTGGGGTGAAGGTTGCTGAGGAGGATATAAAATTCCTGCCTCTCTATATGGGTCTTGAGGGAGAGAAGAACAAAGGACTTAATATCGGGACAGAGAACTATCTTTCCATAAACAGGAATGCATCAAGCGAAGCTATCGAAGGGGCTGATGTCTTCCTTACATGGCTTTACAGCAGCGAGACTGGAAAGAAGCTCGTTTCCCAGTCGCTCCTGTTCATAACGCCATTCTCATCATTCTCTGCAGATGAAATGCCTGATGATCCACTTGCACGCCAAGTCAATCTCTGGATGAACAAAGATGGCATCACAAGCGTTGACTGGGTTTTCCAAGGCATTCCTTCAGAGCAGTGGAAGGCAGATTTTGCACAGGCAATGCTTGAGTATATCAACGGCCGAAACAGCTGGGATGATGTTGTTTCCACAGCACAGAGTGCATGGGCACGAGAGGCTGAGATAGCTGGAAGATAAACAGTGAGATAAAGGCCGCCTTCTCTTCGGACCTGGCGGCTTTTCAAGGTTACGACTATGGATAAATCACTCAGAAAATACTTCCCTCTTTTTGCACTTCCTGCCCTTCTCTGCTTCACTGTTTCATTCCTTATACCTATGGTCTGGGGAGCAGTGCTCTCATTCTGCAGCTTCTCTACAATAACAAATGCAGAGTTTGTGGGGCTGTCGAACTACGTGAGGGCATTCACGATAGACAATTACTTCACATCTGCATTACTGTTCACGCTCGCTTTTACGGTTGTTACTGTAATTACGATCAATATCCTTGCATTTGCCCTTGCATTGATGCTGACCAGGGGCATTCCATGCACAAATGCGTTCAGAACGATCTTCTTCATGCCGAACCTGATCGGAGGCATTATCCTTGGCTGGATCTGGCAGATGATAATAAACGGCTTTTTGGCATATTACGAAAAGACCCTTCTCTCTGATTCAATCTATGGTTTCTGGGGACTCGTAATCCTCATGAACTGGCAGAACGTAGGATATATGATGGTAATATACATAGCCGCAATTCAGAATATACCAGAGGATATGCTTGAAGCTGCTATGATTGATGGGGCAAACGGAAGGACTACGCTGTTTCGCATAATAATACCATCTGTGATGCCCAGCATAACAATCTGCCTCTTCCTGACGACAACAAATGGTTTCAAGCTTTACGATCAGAACCTAGCGCTCACAAACGGTGCACCAAACCATGGTACAGAGATGCTTGCGCTCAACATATTCAACACATTCTACTCACGGGTTGGCTTTGAGGGTGTTGGACAGGCAAAGGCTGTGCTGTTTACAATCCTTGTTGCGCTCATTGCCCTGATGCAGCTCTATTTCACAAGGAGCAAGGAGGTTGAATCCTGATGGCAAACGTTGGAAAGAAAAGCACAGAATGGATTCTGTTTGTCATATTGCTTATCGCTGCAGCTGCTGTGATCGCTCCTATACTGATAGTCCTGATGAACTCATTCAAGGGCAATATCTTCATAACAGGAGGAGGTACGTTCAAGCTTCCTGACAGCACTAGCTTTGTAGGCTTTGCAAACTACACGACAGGAATACAGAGGATACATTTCTTCTCCGCTTTCGGATACTCGCTTTGGATAACGATAGCATCTGTATTCGCAATCCTTCTCCTTACATCCATGCTCGCATGGTACATAACAAGGGTAAAAGGCAGGATAACAAGCGCAATCTACTATCTTCTGGTTTTTTCAATGATAGTTCCATTCCAGATGGTGATGTTCCCGATGAGCAAGATTGCAAACATGCTCCATCTTGATAATCTTCTGGGAATAGTGATCCTTTACGTTGGCTTTGGATGCGGAATGAGCACTTTCATGTTCTCAGGCTTCATAAAGTCCATCCCCATAGCGCTTGAAGAGGCTGCCATGATCGATGGTGCAACACCGGTTGTCACATTCTTCCGAATTGTAATGCCGATGCTCAAGAGCACTGCTATAACGATTGCAATCCTGGAGACGATGTGGGTATGGAATGATTACCTCATGCCATATCTTGTAATCGGAACAGAGTACAGGACGATTCCAGTTGCAATACAGTACCTGAGAGGTGGATACGGCTCTGTTGATATGGGTGCTATGATGGCAATGCTTGTTTTTGCTATGATACCAGTCATCGCATTCTATCTTGCCTGTCAGAAGCATATCATCCGTGGAGTCCTGGCAGGAGCGGTAAAGGGCTGATATGGGAAAGAAAAGAGTCACGATACAGGATATTGCGAAGAGGACAGG
The DNA here is from genome assembly GCA_944389155.1 of uncultured Spirochaetaceae bacterium. Classification (GTDB taxonomy): domain Bacteria; phylum Spirochaetota; class Spirochaetia; order Sphaerochaetales; family Sphaerochaetaceae; genus Ornithospirochaeta. The sequence goes on from CALXLI010000067.1 coordinate 23,660, forward strand.
ATACTCAAAGACCGCGGTGTCATTTGCCTTCAATTCCCCTTCCAGGATATCAAAGAAAGCTGTGGAGAAGATCCTTGAGGCTGCAAAGGAGCTGGATTACATCCCGGATCCAACAGCAAGGAATTTCTCCCTTGGCAGGCATATGGCAATAGGCTTCCTTGTTCCGCAAAGCACTGCCGTGGCTCTGGCAAACCCATATCTTGTAAGCGTCATGAGAAGCATTGCTGCCATATGCGAGGAAAACGGCTACATGCTCACGCTCATTCCTCCCCTCCACTCATCTGTCACGGAAGCTGTCAAAAGCGCAACTGTGGATGGAATCATAACGATGGGGCTGTATATGGAGAGGAGTGTTGTTGATATCCTACGCCGCCGCAATCTTTCAATCGTCTCGATAGACGGAACGAACGATGAGGACATTCCATCAGTCTCTGTTGATGACAGGGCAGCAGCGGAGCTTCAGATGAGAAAGATCCTTGAATATGGGCACCGCAGGATTGCTGTGATATCACTGCCGCAGGCAGCATACTCAGACCAGAATGAGAGAAGGATTTATCTTACAGAGAGAAGGATGAAGGGCTATTGCGATGCACTTTCCCAGTATTCTTTACAGCTATCAAGCATAAAGGTTGTGCAATGCAATGCGACATTCTCATCAGGATACAAGGCTGCAGAGGATATAATCTCCTCTGGCTCATTCACTGCAATCGTGTCGATGTCGGATATTGTCGCGCTCGGTGCCTGGAGAGCTATCAGGGATAAGGGGCTGAGGGTTCCTGATGATGTTTCGATCATAGGCTTTGATGGGATGGACGACTATTCATCAAAAGAGCTCTCGACTATAGTGCAGAGCGCTGATGATAAGGGAAGAATGGCGGCAAATATGCTTTTTTCCATAATCAACGGAGAGGATGCTGAGCCTGCTAGATCACTCTGTGTTCCCTTCTCATTCCGTGAAGGAAAGACTCTCAGAGCAGTTTTGAAAAAGGATTGACCATGGATATAAAAGGAAAGAGATCGAGTGGGATACTGATGCACATAACATCGCTTCCCTCAGAGTACGGCATAGGAGATCTTGGGCCTGAGGCCTATCAGTTTGCAGAGGATGCAAAGAGCGCAGGTGTTCAGCTATGGCAGATGCTACCACTGGTTCCAACAGGCTACGGTAACAGCCCATACGCTGGAAGGAGCGCATTTGCAGGAAATGAGCTCCTCATCTCCCCCGATATGCTCTTCATGTCAGGCCTTCTTTCAAAAAGCGAGCTTGAGCACCCTCTGTTTCCTTCCTCTCGCGTAGACTTCAACGCTGTATCAAGATGGAAGCTTCCCCTTCTCAAGAAAGCTGCTGAACGCACACTCTCCTCAAGATACGAAAAATGCGGATTTGAGGCTTTTTCAGAGCAAGAGAGCTACTGGCTCGATGATTATGCGCTTTTCATGGCCATATATGAAAAGTACAACGATGCACGCTGGCATACAGTATGGGCAAAGGAAGAAGGAAGAAGGGAACCTTCTGCACTTGAGAAGATAAGAAAGGAAAGGAAAAAGGAAATAGAAATATACAAGGCCATGCAGTACCTCTTCGATAAGGAAATAAAGGCACTGAGAGCGTTCTCTTCATCCATCGGGATAAAGACAATCGGGGATATTCCGATATATGCAGCATCTGACAGTGCAGATACCTGGTCCCATCCAGAGCTTTTCAAGACAGATTCATCTGGCCGCTATAGCGCAGTCTCAGGTGTTCCGCCAGATATGTTCTCCCCTACCGGTCAGCTTTGGGGAAATCCCGTATACAACTGGAAAAAGCATGAGGAAACAGGCTTTGAATGGTGGATAAACAGGATCAGGCGCTCCTTGGATATGGCCGATATAATACGCATCGATCATTTCAGAGGCTTTGCAGAGTACTATGAGATCAAGGCAGGTGCTTCAACTGCAGAGAATGGCGTCTGGAAGAAGTCCCCGGGAAAGAAGCTCTTTGAAACGCTGAAAAGCAAACTAGGCACTCTCCCGATAATAGCAGAGGATCTTGGGTGGATGACAGACAGCGTCATAAGGCTCCGTGAATCGAATGGTTTCCCTGGCATGAAGATTGCCCAGGGAGGATTCACAAGGAACAACGACGGCTCATTCAATGGATATGATGATTTCCTGCCTCATAACTATACAAGGGAGTTTGTCGCCTATCCCGG
>CALXLI010000068.1 GCA_944389155.1 uncultured Spirochaetaceae bacterium
GAAAAAGGTGTTCTTTTAAAGGAAAGAGGGAAGACAAAGAGCGCATCATATGCCCTTGCTCCGCAGTACACCCCTTGGAAACGGAGCTGAATGCTGCGATTTCCATTTCTGTCACTTGCAAAAGTGAATGCAAGTTTGAAGAAGTGAATGCAACCCTGCAGAAGTAAATGCAGATCACAATGCTCAGTCCAGAGCACTTGCTTCCGTTAATCGGGGAATGATTACTATGTACTGGGAGATCGGAAGGATTGTCAGTGAAAAGACTGCCTCCGCTGGATAGGAAAAAAGCACAGTATCCTCTCTTTCGGCATTCCTCCAGTCGAAGATGCCTGGTGTAAGTGGTTTTTCGGATAAGAACATCTGGAGAATGAAGCAGTTTTACGAAACTTATATGGGCAACCAAAAACTCTCTTCGTTTTGGGTTTTCCTCTAACATATAATTGTACACTATTTTGCTAGATAACGTATGAAGCGGAAAAGCCAAAGTCCGTATTCTCAAGAGTTTTTGCTTCTTGCTTTTTTCTAAGAAATCTCCCCATGTTGTGTATTGAATACTTGTGATTGCATCTTCTGTGATTGTCAATCATTGCATTGTTCAGAGCCTTGTATCCTGCTATGATTCCAGCGTGGACTATAGCTATCTTGATACAGATGATAAGATATTGGCGGCAGTAGCGGAATGGGAGAGGAAAGATAGGATTGCCGTGGACTTTGAGGGAGAATTCAACCTTCATATCTACGGAGAGCATCTTTGCCTTATCCAGGTCTATGATGGGGAGGGATACTTCATAATAGATCCCCGTTCGCAGGGGGTGACGGTGAAGGCGCTTAAGGCTTTCTTCCTATCTTCTGTAGAGAAGGTCTGGTTCGATGCCCAGTCAGATGCTTCTCTTGTCCATAAGAACTATGACACAGCGATTTCCAGCATTTTTGATATAAGGATACTTGCGATGGTTCTTGGCTATACTGGCAATCTCACGGGACTTGAGGAGAAGTATCTAGGAGTAAAGAGGGAGGGCAGCGGAAGCAAGAAACGCAATCAGAGAGCAAACTGGCTTAATCGTCCGCTCCCTGAATCCCAGATAGAGTACGCTCTTGAGGATGTGGAATACCTTCTTGCCCTTAAGGAGGTGCTTGTGCCGCTGGTGAGGGATGCTGGATTGGAAGAGAAGGCCATGGCTGAGATGAAGAGGGCCCTGCAGGTGAAGACGCCCAAACCGGGGTGGAAGAAGATCGGGGACTGGAGAAAGCTCAGCAGGAGGGAGAAGATATACGTGAAGAATATCTTCATTGCCCGCGATAAGATCGCAAGGCGTTTCAACGTCCCTGCCTCATTTGTCATGGACAAAAGGCTTATTGTCACGCTTGCATCAGATCCACCTGATAACGTTGATAGGCTTTCTGCAGTATTGAGAGGGCAGAGCCAGAGATTCATGAAGCTTCTTGTTCCTTCTCTCTGGGAGGCTTTGGAGAGATCAGCGGAAGAAAGTTCCGGCATCAAATAGCGTTTCGGTGAAATATTAGAATATTTTAAAAAAACGTTAAGTTTTCATTTGCTTTCTATCTTTAGCTGTGAGACAATCATAAAGGTCAGAAGGCTGATGGACCTAGCAGATTCTGATTTCTCTCAAAAGCAAAAGGGAACAAGGAGGTTGCCGCTGGAATGCCAGCGGTTTTTGTTTGCCAATATTTGAGCTTCTTGTAACAATTTCTATATAATATTGTTTGATATATGCTATGAGAAGGGCAATTTTTGCATTTGCTATCGCTATTCTGTTTACTTTTACCTCCTGTATAACAGGGGATAATGTCTTTTCAGCAGAGAGCAGCAGTGCAATGCTTATCAATGCCCTTACTTCAGGTCCATCAGCAAGAACAGAGGAAAGGCCTATCGAGGAAGTCCTTGCTCCGCCTGATGTGATTGAAACGGCAGCAGAAGAACCTGAACCTGTGCCAGATGCAGCGGAGGAAGATATTACTGTTCCAGCTGCTGCTGTTGCTGACAGCAAGGACGATGCGGGTGAGCCTGCTGTTATTTTCATTCCTGCTGTTGTGGAGCCTGTCGTTATCCCGGAAGAAGCCCTTCAGGATGATGCCGGAGTACAGGCTGTCGCTGAGAGCGCTGCAGCTTCGTATTCAGCAGAAGGGGCTGATAATGCACCTCAGATCGTATACGTAGAACGTGAAGATGAGCTTGTGCATTACAGCGTGGATGATTGGATGCTCCGCCTGATGATCGTCTCGATTGTCTCTGTGATCCTCTTTACCGCGGCAACTGCTTTGAGAAGCGGCGTGAAGAGAATGCTCTCAAGGCTTGTTTCCCTGCTGCTTGCCGTTTTGTTTACAGCTGTTCCGTGGATCATTACGGTAGCTATCGCAGGTTTCTCACCGTTCTGGTGCATCTATGCAGTGCTTCTGCTTACATATTTCATATTCCGCTCTGAAAATCAGAGGCGAGGTGTTCGATAGCAGATAGCTTATCAAGCAGTGTCTTGTGGTAGAAGAACTCATCGAGGGCTAGTATCGCAGCGCCTTCCCTTGCACCATTGTCTCCTGCTTTTGCCTTGCTTACAGTAACATTCCGGTTAGGGGGAAGCGCAGATGAAAGCAGTTTCTGGAGGTGTTCGAACATGCTGTCGGGAAGAGCTGATAGCTCTCCTGTTATGACAACGCGATCAGCAGAGAGCGACTGTACAGCCATCGCAAGGGCAGCCGCCATTGGACGAATGCCCTCTCTCACGGTTTCAAGCCCATCTGGAGTGCTGATAAGCTCCCTGTAGCTTTTCCTGCCGGATTTCCGCAGCAGTTCCATACCAGACGCAGCCGCCTCCAGACAGCCTCTTCCTCCGCAGCTGCATTCACCTTCGCGCTGTGAGCGGATATGAGGGAACTGCGGAAGCGGCATAAGGGTCTTGTCGTGATAGTACACAGCCTCAATCCCATCAGACCATGAGATGAACAGGGTGTTCTCTGCCTCATCCATCCTTTCTATCTCGCTTCTGCTTTCAGCCTCTGCTCGTTTCAGGACGATCTTCGGTGCATCTATGATTGATGAGATATCCAGATCCTCATTTACGATAGCTATGCCGTATATCTTCATGCTATCGCTTCCACGCATCTTCTTTATTGTCCTTTCAAGGTCAGGGTAAAGGTTCTCGGTCCTGGGAAAGCGCTCGAATCTGAGAATCCTTCCTACTGTATCCGATACAGCGACAGATATGGCTTTCCTTTTTGCATCAATCGAAAGCACCCTGCCTGAATTTGCCTTTATGGCAAGGCGCATAGCGGGACGGCCCGATGAGTAAGGGGCTTTGCCAACTTCTTCCAGCAGCCCTTCCTCCACCATTATGTCTATGATCTCTCCGATGGAGACTTTGTTGATCTTAACCTTTCTTGATATCTCAGCCTTTGAAAGCTCTTCATGCCGCAGTGCGGAGAGAACTTTCAGCCTGTTTATCTTCCGAGCATTGTCTGGTCTTGAAAAATCCATAAGGATATTCTACCACAAGCTTGACTGTGACTCTATTGCCTTAAAATGCTCATTTCCATCTGTTGCCGTTTCCTTTTCCCGTTTGTATGTTTTAAAAGGGAGAAGAAAATGTCTACAACAAAGAAATTCAAGACTGAGGTTGCCGATCTTCTGCACCTCATCATACATTCACTCTACTCAAACAAGGAGATCTTCCTTCGTGAGCTTATATCAAACGCATCGGATGCCATTGATAAACTCAGATATCTGACGCTCACGGATGATGCGCTCAAGGGATTTGCATTCGATCCCCGCATAGATATCTCATTCACCGAAGATGGGACAAGGACACTCACTATATCTGATAACGGTATAGGAATGGATGAAGATGACCTGAACAACAATCTTGGTACGATTGCAAGTTCCGGAACGAAGAAATTCCTCGCTTCGCTTACAGATGACCAGAAGAAGGATTCCAATCTGATCGGACAGTTCGGCGTTGGTTTCTATTCCGCGTTCATGGTCGCGAGCAGGATTTCCGTGATAACCCGCAAGGCTGGAAGCGACAAGGCCTACAAGTGGGAGAGCACAGGTGAAAGCTCATACTCCATAGAGGAAGCAGAGAGAGATGGGCAGGGTACGACAATCACGCTCACCCTTAATGAGGAGGGCGAACAGTTTGCCAATCGCTGGACGCTGGATAATCTCATCAAGAAATACTCTGATAACATCGCTTATCCTATATATCTTACATATGACCAGACTCATTACGACAATGACAAGAAGGATGAGAAAGGCGAGCCGGTCAAGAGCGTTGAGAGGAAGACAGAGCAGATCAACAGCGCGTCTGCACTGTGGAAGAGAAGCAAGAGCAGCATAAAGGAAGAGGAGTACAAGGAGTTCTACAAGAACACCTTCTATGACAGTGAGGATCCTCTTTTCTATATCCATACGCAGGCTGAAGGTGCAACTGAGTACACTACGCTTTTCTATGTTCCTGCGACAGCTCCCTTTGATATGTACTATGCCGATTACCGTCCAGGCGTCAAGCTTTACGTAAAGCGTGTATATATCACAGATGATGACAAGGATCTTCTTCCTTCATATCTCAGGTTTGTCCGCGGTATCATAGACAGTGAGGATCTTCCTCTCAATGTCTCCAGGGAAATCCTTCAGGAGAACAAGGTGATGAGAAGCATCCGCAGTGCTTCCGTGAAGAAGCTCCTGGGAGAGTTCAGGAAGATTGCAGACAACAACCCTGAGCTCTATGCGAAGTTCATCACGCAGTATGGCCGTCCGATGAAGGAAGGTCTTTATTCCGATTATGCCAACAAGGATACACTTCTTGAGCTTGTAAGATACAAGTCAAGCGAAGGTGATGGATATGTCTCGCTCAAGCAGTACAAGGAGAGGATGAAAGAGGGTCAGAAAGCTATCTATTACATCACAGGCGGCAGGGAGGATATCCTCAGGACATCTCCTCTTGTGGCTGCATATAAGGAGAAAGGATATGAAGTCCTGCTTATGTGCGATGATATAGATGAGATCGTGGTCGGAATGATAGGTACTTATGATGATGTGCCTTTGAAGGCTATCAACAAGGAAGAGTCAATCGATGATCTCAAGAGCGATGATGACAAGAAGAAGGAAGAGGACAAGAAGGGCGTTGCTGATAAGATAAAGACAGCGCTTGGAGATAGAGTCAAGGATGTGCGCGTATCCACACGCCTTTCCGATGCTCCTGCAGCTGTAATCCTCAGCAATGATGATATGTCCATACAGATGCAGAGGATGATGAAGCAGCTTGGACGCTCGGATCTCCCTGAAGTCAAGCCTCTTCTTGAAATCAATCCGGATTCGCCGGTGATAAGGAAAATCGAGGAGAGCTCTGATGAGGAATTCATCAGATCCCTTTCTTCCGTGATCCTTGACCAGGCACTTCTGGCAGAAGGCGTCATGCCATCTGATTCAGCGGACTTTGTGAAGAACCTTACGAGAATCCTTTCAGTCTGAGGTTTTTGATGCTATCATTGAATGGACGGCCAGTGCCGTCCATTTTGTATTTTCCAGGAGTCGCCAATGCCGGTACTTACAGCAACAGAGGCAACCAATGATATTCAGGAAATAGGAAGTGCCATCGATGCAATTGCGGGTGATCTGCACGTTCCAGGCTTCCTGATCACCATTATCCTTTCAATAGCGATATTCATCTGCGCAAAGATCATATCATATATTTTCCGTAGGTCATTCAGGAAATTCGCCGCCCGCAATCCAAAGCTTTCGCAGCTTATGGCATCGCTCTTGTGGCGTGTCTGCTCTGTGATTGTATGGATGGTCGCCGTGCTTGCCATCCTTGCGCTTTGGGGTATCGATCTTACTCCTGTCATCGCTGGACTTGGAATTACCGGAGTTGTCCTTGGCTTTGCACTTCAGGAATCCATAAGCTCTCTTTTCAGTGGCTTCATGATAGCCCTTAACGATCCGTTCAGGGTGGGGGACTGGGTTGAGATCGGACAGGATGGAGTTGCGGGGACCGTTGTTGCGATGGATCTGATGTGCGTTACCCTCACAACCGGCGATAACAAGAAATACACGGTGAACAATAAGTATGTATGGAGCAATACGATCCTGAATTCATCATATGTAGACAGACGCCGCATCGATATGTCTGTTGATATAGCATATGACATGGATACAGAGAAAGCCAGGAATGTGCTCATGTCCCTTATATCTTCCTATCCAGAGGTAATGAAAGATCCAGCTCCGGTTGTTGAAGTCAATAAGTTCGGCGCCAGCGGGATAACCATCATAGTCAGGCCATGGGTCAAGCCCGGTGATTACTGGAAGATATTCTGGAGATTCAATGCTGAAGTCCTGGGCGTCATGCGTGCCAATGGCCTCGATATGCCTTTCAATCAGCTTGATGTCCACATCATAGGGGAGAAGTGAGTCCTAAGACTCACTCTTCCATTCAGCGATCTGTCTGTCCTTTGAGGAGAATGAAATGCCTACAGGGATGATCTCCATGCCCTTCCTTTCCGCTTTCTCCTCATTCTTTATAGTTGACTCCGTATTTCCTGCCCCTTATCTGAGCGAGGGCCTCATCAGCGCTCCTGTCCGTTTTGAGCTCGAATATCCATATGTGCCTGCCTGTAAGCAGGACCTCATCAGACCTTCCAGCAGGCCCCCTGTCCTCAGAGACCGCATAAAGCCCTGCCATTATGAATATGGCATGGAATACAGTATGGTACGACCTCTCCCTGTCTCCTCCCATCAGATCATAGGAGAATGCGGAGAAGTACTCGTCAAGCTTCTCCTTCAGGGCCTCTTCATCCCCAGCTGCGGCAGCCCTGATGAATTATGAGAACCAGTGCTCAATGAACATGTCATCCTTTGCATAGCGCGAAAGGAGATTCCCTGCGAACGACGATGCGACCTCCCTTTTCGGGAAGCGGAGGAAATAGAGGAACCCATCCTCAGCTCCATTGTCTATCCCTGTTCTCCTCATAGTGTTCGTCTATGGCCTCGCCGAAGTAGCTAAGGAGCTCATCCTCAGTGTACCCGAACGCTGATGCGAACCTCGGATCCATAGATATGTCCGTAAGGTTGTTCATCTCCGAGAATATCGAGAGGCTGGAGTACTTTGTAACACCGGTGATGAAGAAGAACCTTATGTACCTTCCGTTGTTCTTTATCCGTGAGTAGAAGTCCCTGAAGTATGACCTCAGGTCAGAGATGAACTGCTTTCCCTCCGTGACCGCCCTGACTCGCACTTTTGACCAACTTCTGAAGAAAAAAATGAAAATGCTGATGTGATGTATTCCTAGTTCTTGTCCAGTCCTATAAGGAATATCTCAAAGGAATCATCTCTTGAAGCCTTTGGCTTGAATGCTTTTGCTTTCTTGAATATTGCCCTCATTCTTTTGAGAACTTCCTGCTCGCCGCCTCCCTGGAATATCTTGATTACAAGATTGCCATGGGTCTTAAGCTGTTCTTCCGCAAGCATTACGACTTGTTCTGCCAGGTACTCTGATCGAGAGGTATCTACGATCCTGTTTCCAGTAGTCATAGGCGCTGCATCGGATATGATTGCATCATAAGGTCCTTCATCAACTAGTTTTGCCCTTATTTCCTTTGAGAAGGCATCTCCTGTTATCTCTGTTACAGTAGGGGGCACTGGATCAAGCGAGAGGGGATTGAGATCGCAGGATACTATCTTCCCTTTTTCTTTTATAAGCTCCCTGTGTGTATATAGCGTCCATGATCCAGGAGCTGCGCCGACATCTAGCACACAGTCACCTGGCTTTATGATGCGATGAGTGCTGTTTATCTCTTCAAGCTTATATACAGAACGAGCTGGGTAGCCTTCGCTATGAGCCTTCTTCGTAAAGAAGTCTGCCTTGTCTCTTCTTGAAACTGCCATATCAAGAGTCTAGTTGATTTCACGAATCAAAAAAAGACGCCGAACGGATGAAAATGGGGTGGGAGAGTCCGTTCGGCGAATGTTTTCCACGCAAAGGAGGTGAAAACTGTTGCTCTTTGCCTAATATCTACAAGCTTCGTGCCAAAATCCGTCAGCTTCACATTATCTTCAAGGAAAAAACAAAGACAGCGCTTGGCTGTCTTTGAATACACTAAAAAGGAGGTTTGTTGAAAAAACTGTTTGCTCTACAATCTATATAGCAAGAAGCGTGCCAACTTGTTTCTGCGATATTTCTGCCCTATATATGAGTGAAATTCCATATAAATACTGTGAAAAAATGTAACAGTGTGAAGATTCTTTCCTGTTGACCCTGTGTATGGTTGCCGTTAACTTTTGTATTATGCGGAATAGCATCATCAATAGACAGTTCAGGTATACATTCTCCAATGCAGCTGTTGTGATAGCTGTCATAAACATAATTGCGTTCGGTGCGGTGACATTCCTGTTCCCAAGGCTTCTCTATGTATTTTCCATGATACCTTCCTTTGTCCTGTACAGGCATTGGTATTGGCAGTTCTTCACATATATGTTCATGCATAGCGGGATATGGCATCTGCTCTTCAATATGCTTGCGCTGTTCATGTTCGGCTCCCCTGTGGAGAGGAAGATCGGAACGCGAGAGTTCGTGCTCTTCTACCTGCTTGTCGGAACGCTTTCAGGCATAGCCAGCTATCTTTTCTTCTACTTCACCGGGCAGAATATAATGCTTTTGGGAGCATCTGGGGCGGTGTATGGGGTTATGCTTCTTTTCTCTGTCTTCTTTCCCAACGCCGGCGTACTGCTTTTTGGAGTCATTCCGATGAGAGCATCAACGTTGGTCCTGCTTTATTTCTGCATAGAGTTCTTCGGTTCGATTTTCTCTACAGGATCCGTTGCGCACGCAACTCATCTGTTCGGATTGCTGTTTGCGCTGCTGTATGTGATGATACGGATGAGGATAAAGCCATGGAAAGCCTGGGGACTATAAGCCCCAAGCTTCTCTTTTCTCTTTGTATCCTTTCTTTATGATGTCATAGATTATGCTGAGCTTCTTGCCGTGATGGCAGAATGCGCTCTTTGCGGCATTGATCGTGATCTTCTCGATATCATCGATGGTCAGATCATAGTGCTCTGCTGCTATGGCAAGCTCCTTCGATAGCGTTGTTCCGCTCATCAGCCTGTTGTCTGTGCATAGGAATACCCTGAATTTCTCTTTGAAGAACAGAGGGAATGGATGGGTATCATAGCTTTCTGCGGCACCTGTCCCTATATTTGAAGTCAGGCACATTTCAAGCGGTATCCTCTTATCCAGCACGAAGTTTGCAAGTGAGCCCATCTTCTTTATCCTTCCGTTTTCAGTCAGCATGTCATCGATGAGCCTTGTTCCATGGCCTATGCGGTGTGCACCGCAGATCTGTATGGCCTGCCATATCGATTCAGTGCCGAATGCCTCGCCTGCATGTATTGTTATATTGAAGTTCTTCCGTCTTATATACTCAAAAGCCTTGATGTGCGCTTTTGCGGGATTTCCCTTCTCATCTCCTGCTAGATCGAATCCGACAACACCCCTGTCAGAGTACGCTGCCCCAAGCTCAGCGACCTTAAGGGATATCTCTGGGCTTTCGTTGCGCATGGCGCATAGGATAAGGCCGAACTCGACACCTGTCTTCCGCTTTCCTCTCTGAAGACCATCCAGGACAGATCGTACCACTTCATCCATCGAAAGGCCTTTCCTTGTATGAAGGGAAGGGGCAAAGCGTATCTCGGCGTATACGACGCCATCTTCGGCGAGGTCCTCGATCTCTTCTTCTGCAGCTCTTGCCAAGGCCTCTCTGTCCTGCAGTACAGCTGTCGTTATATTGAAGCTCTCAAGATAGAGCGAAAGGGATTTCCTTTCAGATCCCGCCCTGAACCAAGCACCTAGCTTCTCCTCATCATATTCCGGAAGCACGATATCTCTTTCCTTTGCAAGTGTGATGATTGTCGATGGCCTGAGGGATCCATCAAGATGCTCATGCAGCTCAACTTTGGGAAGTGCCTTGATTTCATTTATGGTCAACATGCATAGATTCTGCCTTCTCTTTTGCGATATGGCAATAGGAACATTTTCAGCTTTACAGCCCATTCTTGCACAAATTGTCTAATATGATGAGCATAACTGTTTTAGTTTATTGCAGTTATGCATGATAAAATACGGATTTCATATCTTTTTCGCTTTACAATCCTCTTATTTAGAGACAATATCGGAAAAGGAGGAAAATAATATGGCAAAATCTGTTGATTCTCTTAATAAGAAGCTTCTTGCTGCTGCTATAAGCGCAACGAAGGCCAGGGATATCAAGGATCTTCTTGATAAGGGGGCTGATATCAATGCCCATAACGAATGGGGACTCACACCGGTGATGCTTGCTGCACAGTATAACCACTCTGTTGCTGTACTCAATGCACTTATCGCCGCTGGTGCTGACATCCATGAGGCTGAGCCTAAGTATAGGTCAAACGCTCTTCATCTTGCAGCAAATAGCTCAAAGAACCCAAAGGTAATCGAGGCACTCCTTGCAGCTGGCGCTAATATCGATGCAAGGAACTATCTTGGCGAGACTGCTCTCATCATGGCTGTGAACAGCAATGACGAGACAAAGATCTCTACACAGCTTATCAGAAGCGGTGCGGATATCAATGCTCGCGATTATCAGGGACATTCTGTTCTTGACTATGCAAAGGCAGCAAAGAGAACATATCTTGTGAACGTTCTCAAGGAAAAGGGCGCTGTATAATCTCATAAGCGTTCCTGAGAGGTGGCTTCGGAAGATGCCGCCTTTTTTATTGATGATGGCCCCGGATTCCCGAGGCCATCTGCTTGCGAAAGCATTGTGATTATCGCGTTTTAAGACGCAAGGCAGTTCACTCCAGTTCCTTGTTCACGATCTTGCTGTCTATCTCTGCCTGTTCTCTCTGTATCTCAGCCTTGATCTCATCTGCGATATCCTCCAGGAGGAAGGATGTTGTCTCACCGCTTTCCCTGATCTTGACCTCGACCTTTCCTTCCTTCAGGCTTCTGTTTCCGAGCGTTATCCTAAGCGGTATGCCGATAAGGTCCGCATCTGCGAACTTAACTCCAGCTGTCTCCTTCCTGTCATCGTAGAGGACTTCTATCCCGGCTTTCTGCAGATCCTCGTAGATCTTATCAGCAACCTCTGTCTCCTTCACAAGGGAAACAAGATGAACCTGATAAGGTGCAACCGATACAGGAAGCTTGAGCCCGCTCTCGTCGTTGTATTCCTCTGCAAGGCATGCAAGAAGCCTTCCTACGCCTATGCCGTAAGAGCCCATGACTACAGGAACCTGCTTTCCATTCTCGTCCTGATACGTGCAGTTCATGGCCGCTGAGTACCTTGTCCCGAGCTGGAAGATATTTCCTATCTCAACACCTTTTGATGCAGTGAGAGGCTTTCCGCATACAGGACAGAGGAAGCCATCGCGTGCCGATGCTATATCTGCAACTGTTCCGCTGTAGTCCCTGCCGTAGTTCGTATTAAGCAGATGATAGCCGGCTTCATTCGCTCCTGCTACGAGATTGTTGGAATTGGCAACAGAGTCATCGACAATGCAGATGAAGTCGCCCTTTGCCCCGATAGGGGATGCATAGCCAGGAACCATGCCGCATGCTGTGATTTCCTCTTCATGTGCAGGCCTGAGGGCATTTGCCCTTGCAGCGTTTGAAAGCTTTGATTCCTCAACCTCCAGATCGCCTCTTATGACAGCGACAATCAGCTTGTCTTCCTCTTCTCCGTTCTTGTCGTTGATGAATGAACCGACCATGAACACGCACTTTGCTGTCTTCCTTGCATCTATTCCAAGATATTCGGCAAGTGCCTCGATTGTCTTTGATTCAGGTGTTGCCTTCTTCTCGACTGCCTTCATCTCCTCTTGGAAATACTCTTTCCTGAACTTGGCAATCTGCCTGTTTGCTGTGTATCCGCAGTCCTGGCAGTATATGATGGTGTCCTCTCCGATAGGTGAGAGATACATGTATTCATGTGATATCTTCCCGCCCATCATTCCTGAGTCAGCGCCAACTGCAATGGAAGGAAGCCCACAGCGTGAGAAGATCCTGAAATAAGCCCTGTAATGATCCCTGTAGACCTTATCAAGCCCCTCTGCATCCTTGTCGAATGAGTAGGAGTCAAGCATGGTGAATTCACGCACCCTGATAAGTCCTGCTCTTGGACGTGGGTCATCGCGCCACTTAGTCTGCATCTGATAGACAAGCCGTGGCAGTCTCTTGTATGAGTCCACCTCACCTCTGGCTATATCCGTAACAGCCTCTTCGTGGGTCATTGCAAGGACCATATCCCTGTTGTTCCTGTCCTTGAAGCGGCTCATCTCCTTGTCGATTGAGTAATATCTTCCTGTTTCCTTCCAGATATCAGCAGGATTGACAACAGGCATCTCCATTTCCTCTGCGCCTATTGCTTCCATCTCAGAGCGTATGATTGCCTTTATTTTCTCCGTAGCTCTGAATCCGAGAGGGAGAAGGGAGAATATTCCCGCACCCATCTGCCTTATATACCCAGCTCTCAGAAGATACTCATATCCTTTTGTATCAGCTCCGTTTGGGGCTTCCCTGAGAGTTTTCGAAAACATCCTGGACATTCTCATATAGTAAATCTCCTAACCAAGAGCTCATTATATTGTTCCGCATCTCTAGAGGCAACCGAGAAACATGGATGCTTTTGTATTGAGAGCGTGTTAAATTAGAGTTAAGATTCTGTTAATTTAGCATAATGTTGCTGGTAAAGGAGGAATAGATGCTTAAGAAAGCAATATCACTGGCTCTCGTTCTTGTCACTATTTCAGCTTTCTGCTTTGCAGGAGGTGCAGGAGAGAAGGGCGGAGCAGGAACGGTGGCAGACGCAATAGCTGCCGCTGAGAATATGACACTTGAGGAGCTTGAGGCAGCTGCAAAGGCTGAGTTTGAGAGCGCTGGTGTGCAGTTTGCAGCCAGAGGGTCTACGTCTGGCGTGAAGAACGTGCTTGCCGGTTTCAAGGCAAAGTATCCATGGTTTGACTATGCAGAGTTCAGCTCAAGCAAGGATCAGGCGCTTTATACGGAACTGACGACAGCAATCGGGCAGGATCAGTATGTCGCTGATGCAGTCCTCATCCAGGATGGATCATCTCTTCAGTCGATGCTTATCGATACAGGCTATATGCTGAATTATGTGCCTACGACGGTTGAGCTTCCTGAAGCAGACAGCAATCCGCTCTCTGTCCTGTATGTCAACAAGTGCTTCTTCTGGAATAAGACCAATTCTGAATATGGCCCTGATTACGTTACGAATGTATGGCAGCTTACAGGCGCTGATGGTGTGGAGAAGAAAGGCGTGCACCAGCTTTCATTCCAGACACCTGCAACAGAGAACGTCAACATGAATTTCCTCATAATGCTCACAAGCGATGAGGCCTGCGAGAAGCTTGCATCTGCATATGAGTCATATTTCGGTGAGCCATATGCAGGAGGCGATGGCTATCAGAACATCGGATACAAGTTCGTCACAGAGCTCATGAAGAATGTAACGACATGGCACAGCTCAGATACTACAGCTGTAAAGAACATGGCAACCATGACCACTGGACAGATTGTCTATGCGCCTCTCAACAAGATCAAGGATTATCCTGAGACGAACGATTATCACAACGATCTTGCAATCACAGGCTGGAATGTGCCGCTTGAGGGCTTCACATCATACTTCTATAAGATGTGGCTGATGATCCCGAAGACAGCAAGGCTGCCTTACACAGCATGTCTTTTCATCGAATATATGTGCTCTCCTGAAGGTTTCAGGAATGGCTGGGACAGCGAAGGCTATTATTCAGTCAACCCTGAAGTCCCTGTGCTTGACGGCGACCATGCCCTTTCTGAGTGGCTCGATGGCGCTATTGTCGAGGATATTGAGTACATCAATTCTGTTTACAGGGATGCAAGCACTTATATCAGAAGCCTCGTAATGTAATGGCTTCTTTTCTGGGGTGAGGGGAGTCCCTCACCTGGAGTTTTTATGACAGATCCTAAGAAAAATACAAGAATACTGAACAATCTGCACTCTTATGTTTCGAAACCCGCGAATGTGATAACAGTATTGTTCTTCATCATATTGCTTTTGACAGTGTGTCTGCCGCTTCTATCGCTGCTTCGCGATGCTTTTACTGTCCACTTTGGAGAGATACGTGATATCGGCAAGCCAGTCGGCTCATTCACGCTCTATCATTGGCAGACGCTGCTTTTCGATAATCTCTACAACTACTCGGTCCTGACGTTCTGGCGGCCTCTTCTCAATTCGTTCTCGATGGCTGTCGTATCATGCATAGTCGCTGTTGGATTCGGCGGTGCTGTAGCATGGTTCATAACACGCTCGGATATAAAAGGGAAGAAGTTCCTTTCCACTATATTCGTATTCCCTTACATCATGCCAAGCTGGTCAATCGCGATGTTCTGGGAGAACTTCTTCAAGAATACCCGCATAGTTGCCTGCTATAACCAGATGGGAATGCTTGAGAGCCTTACGGGAATATGCGTCCCCGAATGGGTCCTCTATGGATTCTTCCCATGTGCGATGTGTCTTGGGATACACTATGCTCCGTTTGCATATCTTCTTATCGGTGGCATCCTGCGCAATATGGATGCAAACCTTGAGGAAGCTGCTACCGTACTGAAAGCATCACGCTTGAAGATACTGAGGAAGATCACGCTTCCTATAGTCACTCCTGCCTTGATATCCACGGTCCTTCTTGTCTTCTCAAGCAGCATCTCAAGCTACACGGTTCCTGCGTTCCTGAACAAGAATGGTTCGTTCTCCACCGTTTCGACAACGATGAGATCGCTGTTCAATACGGCGGCAATGCAGGGACAGGGGTTCGTTGTCGCTATCGTTCTGCTTGTCTTCTCTGTCGTTATCCT
This sequence comes from uncultured Spirochaetaceae bacterium, assembly GCA_944389155.1. GTDB lineage: Bacteria > Spirochaetota > Spirochaetia > Sphaerochaetales > Sphaerochaetaceae > Ornithospirochaeta. The sequence continues at coordinate 14,893 of CALXLI010000068.1, forward strand.
CACCATCAACAATAAGATGACGGGAAAGCGCAAGTCATTCACGACCATCAGCGGAAAATCCGGGCAGGTATCGCTTGTGAAGCTTGGGCGTGCAAGGATGCCCATTACCGTTATCATAATGATAATCTCAGCTTTCTTTGCGATTGTCCCCCTTGTTTCATTTGCGTTGGAAAGCCTGCTTGAAGTCCCTGGAGACTATTCAACGCTCTCCCTTTATTACTGGACAACGACCGATACGCTTGAAAACAGGGTTTTCGGTTCCTCGCAGGGCATACTCCGCAATCCGACTATATGGAGCGCTCTTGGAAGAAGCCTCCTGGTCTCATTCATGGTTGCCCTGATCTCCGGAACATTCGGGATCCTCATCGGATATGCATCTGCACGTAAGCGTGGCTCAAGGCTTGCGCGCTGGGTTTCGAACATGGCGTTCTTCCCATACCTTATCCCAGCAATGAGCTTTGGAGCTGTTTATCTGTCAGTATCATATCTTCCTGCCTTCTCATTCCTGAGAAGCTCTGTGCTGCTTCTGATCGTAGTTGGAGGAATCAAGTTCCTTCCTTTCGCTTCAAAGAGCGGAGCCAATGCCATGATGCAGGTTTCCGGGGAGATTGAAGAGGCCGCTTTCGTCATAGGCGTGCCTTGGTGGAAGAGGATGGTGAAGATACTGTTCCCGATACAGAAAGCCAGCTTTATCTCTGGCTATCTTCTGCCGTTCATATCATGCATGAGGGAACTTTCTCTCTTTGTCCTTCTTGCGGCTCCTGGCTCAATCATAACTGTCGTGCTCCAGGATTTTGAGGTCAATGGCCTTACGCAGATAAGCAATGGAATAAACTTCCTTATCATCATGATTGTCCTCTTGGTCCAGTTCATCACGAACAGGCTGACAGGAGCAAGCATTGATAAAGGAATCGGAGGTTGATTATGCCAAGAATCGTACTTGAACATGTAACTAAATGCTTTGATAAATTCGTTGCCGTCGATGATCTTTCCCTTACGATCGAGGATAGGGATTTCATCACGCTGCTTGGGCCTTCCGGGTGTGGAAAGACAACGACGCTCAGGATGATTGCAGGTCTTGAGACACCAACCAAAGGAAGGATAACAATAGGTGATACTGTTGTCTTCGACAGCGAGAGCGGTGTTGATATATCGCCAGCGAAACGTGATATAGGATTTCTTTTCCAGAACTATGCCCTCTGGCCTCATATGACTGTATACGACAACATCGCGTTCGGGCTTGAGAATCTTAAATGGTCCAGAAGCGATATAGACAGGAGAGTCCATGAGATGATGGCGATGCTCAAGATAGAGCAGTTCGAGAAGCGTTATCCTTCAGAGCTTTCAGGAGGGCAGCAGCAGCGTGTTGCTATTGCCCGTACGCTTGCGCCTAGCCCGAAGGTGCTCTTCATGGATGAGCCTCTGTCCAATCTTGATGCAAAGCTCAGGCTTGAGATGCGCTCAGAGCTCAAACGCCTCCATGTGGATACTGATTCAACTTTTGTCTATGTCACGCATGACCAGATGGAAGCAATGGCGCTTGCGACCAAGATATGCCTGATGAACAAGGGCCTGCTTCAGCAATACGCTCCACCTTTGGAGGTGTATGACAGGCCAGCCAATCTATTTGTCGCTGATTTCGTAGGGAATCCGACGATGAACTTCATAAACGTCACTGCAGAGAAGGTGAACGCAAGGACCATTGCTTTCAGCATGCTCGGAAAGGAGCTTGCCTTTACAAGCGCTGAGGAAATACCGGATGTGTCTGAAGCTGTTGTAGGTATACGCCCGGAGTTCATCAAGCTTCAGCAGGGGAATCTTCACGGAGTTGTCTATACAACGCTCCCGTCTGGTATGGAGACAACTGTGAAGATAAAAACAGGGGATGACATGGTTACAGCGGTTGTCTTCGGCAGTGTTGACTATTCCCATAGCCTTGATATGCCTTTTGAGATAACAGGAAACGGCATTCTCCTCTTTGACAGGAAAAGCGGGGATATGATTGCGGTAGGATCTATTTCAAACAGCTGATAGCAAGGAGAAGGTATTGTATCCATGCGATGCCTTCTCCGTGATTCCATCGCAGCTGAACCATGGTGTCTAATTTTCCCCGATGTGCTAGACTGCAGCTGTGAAGAGCGAGATAAAGGCAGAGATTGCATATTTCATGAAGCGTGTATATGACCGCGGCCTGACCACGGCAACCGGCGGGAATATAAGTTCAGCCTGTGATGGCATCATGTTCATCACCCCATCCGGCAAGGACAAGGCGTCGCTTTCTGCTGATGATATCGCAGCAGTTTCCATTGAAAGCGGTGAGAATCTTACGCCAGATAAGAAGCTGAGCATTGAGACTGAGATGCATAGGCGCGTCTATCTTGTACGCCCTGATGTCAAGGCTATCGTGCATTCCCATCCTGTCTTCGCTTCTCTCTTCTCCGCCTCTCCTTGCTCTATAAACACTTCGATAATCGCGGAAAGCTATTTTCTATTGGATGAAGTCGAGAAGGTCCCATATGCCCTTATGGGAACTGCAGAGCTTGCGATGAGGGTCTCTGAATACGCAGCAAAGGGCGGCATGGCTCTGCTTTTGGAGAACCATGGAGCTATTGCGTTCGGGCGTGACCTTATGAGCGCTTTTGACCGGATGGAGTGCCTGGAGCAGAGCGCGAAGCTTACATTCCTGTCGAGAACAATCGAAATCAATGATATAACAGAAGAAGAAAGGGCTAGGATTGCCCGGATGAGGAGTTGAGTTTTATGAATAATGAGCTTCTGAAAAGCCTGAAGGATGCGGCTTTTGAAATCCGTTGCCGTACAATCCGGGAGATTGCCTCCTTTGGATCTGGGCATATTGGCGGCAGCATGTCGATAGTCGAGCTGCTTTCATATCTTTATTTCCGTGAAATGAACGTAGATCCGAAGGATCCTGCAAAAGAGGATAGGGACCGCCTTGTCGTTTCCAAGGGACATTCCGGTCCAGCTGTATATGCAGCGCTTTCCCTGAAAGGCTTCTTTCCGGAAGATTGGCTCTCAACGCTCAACCAGGGTGGAACGAAGCTCCCATCCCATTGTGATATGACAAAAACACCTGGCATCGATTTCACAGGAGGTTCCCTTGGACAGGGACTTTCCGCAGCTATAGGAATAGCGCTTGGTGAAAGGCTTAAAGGCCAGGTTTCCCGCACTTTTGCCATAATCGGAGACGGGGAGGCCCAGGAAGGCCAGATCTATGAAGCTGCAGAAGCTGCTGGCGCCTGGGGCCTTGATAACCTCTTTGCGTTCCTCGATCAGAACGGGCAGCAGCTTGATGGATATACTGCAGATATCATCCCATCGATAGGCACAGTAGAGCGCTGGAAGAGCTTCGGCTGGGATGTATATGAGATAAGCGGCCATGACTATCAGCAGATAGAGGAAGCTGTAGAGAACGCCAAGCGGGTCAAAGGCAAGCCTCATATGATTGTCATGAACACGATCAAGAGCTATGGATATATCCCAGGAGAGGGCGTAAAGGCCAACCATTCGATGGCAATATCGAAAGAAGGGGCCGAGGAAGCTATAAAGGCACTTAAGGACAGGGAGGGAAGAGTATGAAGGATGCCCATGTATATTCCCATTACAGGGATACTGTGATCGGTGCGGTTGTGGATCTTGCGGCAGAGCATGAGGATGTGGTCTTCCTTGATGCGGATCTCTCATCCTGCATAGGTTCCACGGCGTTTCAGAAAGCATATCCTGAGAGATTCTTCAACTGCGGTATAGCAGAAGCGAACATGACCGGAATCGCAGCAGGCCTTTCCGCAATGGGCTTTGTGCCTTTCATCCATTCGTTTGGCTGTTTCGCATCCCGCCGAGCCTATGATCAGCTCTTCATTTCTGTCGGCTATACTCATCAGAGGGTTATCGTGATTGGATCGGATCCCGGAATCACAGCTCAGTACAATGGCGGTACGCATATGCCTTTTGAGGACATTGCACTGATGAGGCAGATCCCTGGCATGGTTGTGGTTGAGCCATCCGATGCCCAGTCCCTTTATTCCCTTACCCAGCAGGTATATCACAGCGGTTCATCAGCTTATATCAGAACACCGAGGAAAGGCATCAATTTCAGATACGGTGCTGGCGATGAGATCGTGCTTGGAAAGGGCATAGAGCTTGCAGATGGAAAGGATGTTGCACTCATAGCCACAGGATCCCTTATGGTTGATGCAGCGCTTAAGGCAAAGGATATGCTCAAGGAGAAGGGGATAGAGGCAACTGTTGTTGATCTTCATACGATAAGGCCTCTTGATACAGATCTTGTTGAAAGGGTAGCAAAGCGTTGCGGCCGCGTCCTTGTAATGGAGAATGGACGCTATGCTGGAGGTGTCGGAGAGATGATTGCAATGCATCTTGCGAAGACAAACCCGGTGAAGATGGATTTCATGAATGTCGGTGAGCGCTATGGAGAGGTAGGCAATCTGCAGTATCTTGCAGGGGCTTTTGGCTTCACTGCAGAGAATGCAGCTGAGAAAGCGGAGAGACTTGTCCGGTGAAGATACAGCTTGAGACAATCCCTGTATGGGATGGTGTTAAGGAAGGAAGCGAGTGCTTCATATGCTCATTGATGAAGAAAGCTGAGGAGGATGGTGTCAGATACTATCTCTCTTCAGCTGTAATGACTCCAGAGGTCCGTGTCGAGACGAACAGGGATGGATTCTGCACCCACCACTTCTCGCTTCTTGCAGAGGGTGGAAAGCCTCAGTCACTCGCTCTTGTAATGGATACCTATTATGATGAGAGCAAGCGTCTCTATGCGCCTGGATTCGAGAAGATACAGAGCGCATCGAGTCCACGCAAGCTTGAAAAGGCGGTTTCATCATTCTTTGAAAGCGTAGGCGAAAGGGAAAAAGGATGCCTTATCTGCTCGCGCATGGAAGAGCGTCTTGTCCGCTATTGCTATACAGTAGCCGCGCTATGGAAGGAGGATCAGGAGTTCAGGAAAGCCCTGGAGGATTCAAAGGGCTTCTGCATCCATCATACACAGCAGCTGTACAGAATGGCCAAGGAAGCTCTTTCAGGTGATGATCTTGTAGAGTACGGCAAGCTTCTCTTCGCCCTTCTGGAGAAGAATCTCGCAAGGGTCCAGCATGATGACTGGTGGATGACGCAGAAATACAAGAGCGAGAACAAGGATAAGCCATGGAATGGCTGTGAAGATGCTCAGAAGCGGGCTGTCTACAAGCTGATCGGAGAAGGGCGGGTGATAGATCCCGTCAGGTCGTGATCTTCCTTGTGCGCTTTTTCCTAAGCGATAGCCTAAGCTGTCCTTCATCCTTGTCTTCCAGGAAACGCTGCCTGAGAACCTCATCAGCAAAGCTTGCTTTGTCTATATGAAGGTATTCAACGTACTCAGCCTCGAATCGATATACCAGAAGCCATGGCCTGTCTGGGAGCATCGTGAAGCCAAGGGTAAGAACAGGGGTGTTTGCCTTATGGAAGGCAAGGGCTTTGTTCCTTTCCTTCTCCGTAAGATACTGCTCGTTCCAGAACAGTGCCAGCTTGATGTCATCAAGACCGTCCCAGACGATTATATCTGCGCCGTTTATATCCACATCGACAAAATAATCAGGAAACTCCGCGGAAAGGCATAGCGCAAGGCGGTGTGAGATCGCACCTTTCTTATGCTTAAGGCCATCCGGCAGCTGGTAAGACGTGAGAAAGTAGTGCATCCCTTTCCTGAAGCCATCAAAGATATCTATTTTCTCTTCCTGTGTAATCATGCTTCGAACTTGACTTTCACTTCCATCTTGCTGACCTTGCTGATCGTTGCGAAGATCGAGCAATCCTCTGCGGCTTTTGCTATAAGAGCCTTTACCTCTTCTTCATCCTCTGCACCCCTGACGGTTATATCCATCACAGTATGTTCCAGGGTTGTCGGCACTTCCTCCCTCTTCACACCTGTTATATGGATGTCAAAGCTGTTCCATCCAGATGTATGGGGAATCGAAGAAAGAGTACTGTAGAAACATCCTGACAGTGCCCCTAGAAGATATTCATAAGGCCCCGTGGATCCTGTGAAGTCAAACTCAGTGCCAAGTGTGTTCTCAAAGTATCTCCGGGATTGGGAGAAGTGACCGGTTATCGTACGCTCTTTAGCCATGTTCTCAGTATAGCATGAAAGGAAAGAATGGGACTATACGTCAGGCACTGCAAGAGCTCTGCTTATTATGAATGCTGTCGCGAATGCAAATGACAGGCTGTATCCACCTGTTGGGCCATCTACGTCTATGACATCCCCTGATATATAAAGGCCTGGAACGATTTTCGATTCCATCGTCTTTGGATTTATCTCAGATGCGGAAACGCCTCCACGCGTGTTCATCGCTCCTTCCCTTATCGCTTTCGCCCGCGACCTGAAATGGGATAGCCTGCCCTGTATCTCTTCTTCCTCCTTCCTGCTGAGATTTCCGCATTTCCTATCAGCAAGACTTCCTATCAGAGCTTCTGTGAGGCGGGGTGGGATCGCAAGCGCATTCTTGACAGTTCTTGCTCCCATGCTCTCCCTCAGTTCCTTTATGCTGGCTTCGGAGAACGTGATCTCGATTTCATTGCTATCTGCAAGCTCCCTCGATATATTCAGCGCAGCAGGCCCTGATATCCCTCGCCGTGTTATTATGATATCCCCATATTCAGCTCTCTTGCCGACGCCAAGCCTTGCCTTCAATGATATCCCCTCAGCCTTTGCGAGATTGCTGCTGAGCGCAATCGGAGCAAGAGCAGGGGCTGTAGGCACAATCGTATGTCCCAGTGCTTTCAGGATAGCATAGCCGCTTCCATCCGAGCCTGTATGCGGAAAGCTTTCCCCGCCTGTTGCAATCACGACGCGTCTTGCTTCCAATGTGCCGTTTTCCATGTGCACAATGAACGCATCATCGTTCTTTTCAATGCTGACGGCTTTCCCCTTTATTATCCTATGCACCCTTTTCAGGAGGGCAGAGCGAACGCTTGCTGCATCTCCTCTAAGAGGGAAGATCTTGCCCATCTCTTCCTCTGAGGGCTGGATCCCAAGCGTTTTGAAATGTTCGATGATATCCATTGAGGTATGGGCATAAAGCACACGTTTTATGAACGCTTTATTGCCATGGAAGAGCTCTGACATCTCTTCCGGTCCAGCTGCATTTGTATAGTTGCATCGACCGCCACCTGTGAGGATAAGCTTCTGCCCGCATTCTCCTCTTTGTTCGAGTATCGTTGCTTCTGGATGGAAAGAGGCGAGGTACAGTCCAGCTGCCCCGCCTCCTATTATCAAGGTATCGATCACTCTTCAGCTTTTATGATGAGGTGAAGCTCATCGAGCTGCTTCTGCTCAACCGGGGATGGTGAATCATCCATAGGGGAGAGTGCCGCAGTGTTCTTCGGGAATGCTATCACCTCCTTTATCGACTGCTCGTCTGCAACAATCATGCAGAGCCTGTCGATTCCAGGGGCGATTCCTCCGTGCGGTGGTGGTGAGAAACGGAATGCGTCAAGCAGGAACCCGAATCTCTCCTTTGATACCTCATCTGGTATATTGCAGATGCGGAAGATCCTCTTCTGAAGCTCAACATCATGGATTCTTATCGAGCCCGATGCAAGCTCATAGCCATTGAGCACCAGATCGTACAGGTCACCCTTTACCGCACCTGGATCTGATTCGAGGGTATCGAGATACTCAGCCTGCGGCATCGAGAACATATGATGCGCAGCTTCCCAATGTCCTTCGTCTTCGTTGTATTCGAAGAGAGGGAAGTCAATGATCCAGCAGAACTCATATCCCGGTCTGATGAGCGAAAGGTCAGCGCCAAGACGTGAACGTATAGCTCCCATCGATGTACAGCACTTCTTCCAATCCTGATGGGCGACAAGGAGGATCACATCTCCATCCTTTGCTCCTGTCTGGGCGAGCACTTCGCTTTCCATGCCTGCAAAGAACTTCGAAACTCCGCCAGAGATGCTGCCGTTCTCGGCTTTCATCCAAGCCATGCCATGCGCACCGTAGATCTTTGCAGCTGCTTCCAGCTCTCCAAGGTACTTTCTCGTATAGTCATGCCCCTCTGTCTTAGGCGCTACGATGTATTTCACGGAGCCGCCATTCTGCAGAGTCTCCGTAAATGCATTGAATGTGGATTTCGATGCAAACGATGCCGCATCGTGTATCTCCAGGCCGAATCTGAGATCTGGCTTGTCGGAGCCATATGTATTCATCGCGTCATGGTAGCTAAGACGCCTGAAATGCGCAGGAAGCGTTACGTCAAGGACCTTTCTGAAGACCTCTCCGAAGAGATCTTCCATAAGCGAGAGGACATCATCGCGCTTTACATAGCTCATCTCTATATCAAGCTGGGTGAATTCAAGCTGCCTGTCTCCACGCGGATCTTCATCCCTATAGCATCTTGCAATCTGGAAATACTTATCGAAGCCTGAAACCATGAGAAGCTGCTTGTAAAGCTGAGGGGACTGTGGAAGCGCGAAGAACTTCCCGGGATATATCCTTGATGGAACAAGGAAGTCCCTGGCTCCCTCTGGAGTGCTTCTTATAAGCGTTGGCGTCTCAATCTCAAGGAAGTCTGTCTTGTAGAAATACTCCCTTATAGCCTTCACGATCTCATGGCGAAGTGCGATGCGCTTCTGCATGCCGCTGCATCTGAGATCAAGATATCTGTATTTAAGACGGAGATCCTCTCTTGCGTTGTTCTCCTCATCAATCATGAATGGCAGGACATCGCACTTGGAAAGTATATCTATCCTCTCGGCCTTGACCTCTATCTCTCCAGTTGCCATATCTGGATTGATCATATCATCTGGGCGGCGCCTTACTGTGCCCTTGACTGCTATGCAGTATTCAAGCTTGAGCTCGGACGCTGCCTTCTGAAGCTCCTCTGTCGCATCATCATCAACAACAACCTGTGTCATTCCATATCTATCACGCAGGTTGATGAAATGCAGCGCTCCATGATTCCTGTCTCTGTGTACCCAGCCATTGAGCACAACTGTCTTGCCTTCATCTGCCGCTCTCAAGCTGCCGCAGTTTACTGTACGTTGCATGAATGCTTCTTCCATGGCATTCCTCCGATTCGGATTTTAGCACTGAAGGGAGAAATAAGCTATCGCTTAATGCAATGCTGGACTTTCCTTCAGTCGTAACCTCGATGGTTCTTTCGGATTGCGGTATGAGGTTTGTAGTATGGCCAATATTAGTATAATGAATTATACTATAATTGATTATAGCAAATATCAGAGAGGAGAATACTATGTTTGTCGGACGTGAATCAGAATTGGCTTTCCTGAACAAACAGTACGAAAAGCAGGGATATGGCTGTATCATACTTTATGGAAGGCGTCGTGTAGGAAAAACCGCACTGATAAACGAGTTCTGCAAAGACAAGGCTGTTATCCTGTTCAGTGCTGTAAAAGGCAGTGAGAACGATAATCTCAGGGAACTTTCAAGGGTAATATCAGAATATCAATATGGAATGGAAGAGAATCCTTCACTGGCATTCTCTGACCTTCGCTCTGCATTTGCTGCCATCAGCAGGCTTGCAAAGGACAAGCGGATTGTGTTCTGCATTGACGAGCTGCCATATCTTGCTGTTTCAATCCCTTCCTCACTTTCGGTACTTCAGCATTTTCTGGATTATGAGGCGAAGGAATCAGGGCTTTTTGTCATACTCAGCGGTTCTTCGATGAGTTTTATGGAAGATGATGTTCTCGCTGAGAAAAGCCCTATATACGGCAGAAGAACAGCTCAGATCAAACTTGAACCTTTTGATTATAGGGAAACTGCAAGATGGTTTCCTGATTACAGCTATGAGGACAAGGCCTTGCTATATGGAATCACAGGGGGTGTGCCGTATTATATGGAATGTTTTCTGGGAAAGAACTCCATAAGGGAAGCTGTAATAGATTCCATTCTCAGTACAAGCGGGATTCTTTTCTCTGAGCCTTCTTTTCTTTTGAGGGAAGAGCTGAAGGATTCGTTTGTCTATGATTCATTGCTCAGGGCTGTGGCAGATGGCAGAACGCGGCTTTCTGAGATAGCAGATTCAATCGGAATGGCGACAGGAGCGTGCAGTCCGTATCTGAAATCCCTTATCGGATTGGGATTCATAGGAAAAGAATCTCCGATAGGAGAAGCTTCAAGGAAAAAGACATTTTATCGGCTTGATGATTTCTTTCTCCGATTCTGGTTTCGCTTCGTATACAAATATGCCTCTGTCATTTCATCAGGCAGGGGAGCTGAGCTTTATGATAAGATCATCGCTCCGCATCTTAATGAGTATATGGGAAGCATATTTGAGCGTATGGCAAAGGATTACATCATGAAATATTCAGATTGCCCATTCCTTATCGGAAGCATCGGACGATGGTGGGGAGGAAATCATAAGACAAGGAGGGACGCTGAAATCGATATCGTTGCAGTATCTGCAGAGAATCCCGATGAAGGGATAATCGGATCATGCAAATACAGGAACAGACCTTTGGATGTGGATGAACTTGATCTGATGAAGGAATATGGTGACGCGATGAATCAGATACGCACGAGGCATTACTGGCTGTTTTCAAAAGATGGTTTTACAGAAGCTCTCTGCAGGATGGTCTCTGCTGAAGTGATTCTCATTGCCCTTAAGGATATGTATTGAAACAGCCCTCCAGGATTCCATTATCCTGAAGAGCTGTGTTTCTTGGTCCTTCAGTGACGAGCGCCGGCTTTGACGCTCTCATCGATTACCTCCAGAAGACCGTTCATCTCAATAGATAGATCCTCTGTAAGAGCAGGGGTTATCGAGGTGTCCGTAGAAAGGAAGATAGAGGTGCCTATGCTTCTTCCTTCGCTGTTCCTGCTCTCTGCTCCGTCAAAGAAGAAATTGCTCTCGCTTGCGAGATCTGGCTGTTCAGAGATGTTGTCTGCATCTGTTCCGCTCATTGAGAGAACACCCGATGCCATGAATGCGCGAGGAGCATTCCCCTTGCCGTACAGTGCGATATTCTCGCTTCCGTTGCCGTAGCTGGTTACGTTCTCGATGATCAGAGATGGATTGCTGTTGCTTGTGATTCCTGCCTGCCCGTTTGAGAAGGCTGTGCTGTTCACGATATGGTGGCTGATTGCGATTCCGTCACCGCCGAGCTTGAAGCCGTTGCCGTCTCCCTTGCCAGATCCATCTGAGAGTGATCCGTTTCCATAGGCAACACAGCCGATTATCTCAACTTCTCCGATTGGGCCTGACTCAATCTTGGAGTAGAGGTCCCAGCCATCATCTATATTCGAATAGGCGATGCAGTTAATGAACCTGTTTCCATCTGCGACTGTAAGCTTGGCGGCAAATCCATCTGCATTGTTCTCTGCGCTGTCTTTGTTATCATGGCTGATGCAGCCTATTACAAGGTTGTCATGAGGCCATTTGTCCCAAGTCTCAAGGCTGGTTCCTGAAATCTGGATTCCTGTATCCCCGCATCTGTACGCCCTGACATTCCTGACGATGTTATGGTCTCCTGCAATCTGAAGCCCTTTTATGTTATCGGGGGTGTTTGTTATATCAACATTCTCCATGACCCACCAGTTTCCCCAGATCTGCATTCCATTGCCGTTGTAGGCGAAATCGAAGATACATCTTCCGTCTTCGCATGTGATGGTCTTCGGGCTTCCTTCCTTGCCGCTGTTCCCACGCTCTATGATTATGCCGTCATAAAGCACCCATTCTCCAGCAGGGAGGACTATGGTCTGCCCTGGCGCTGAATAGCGAAGCGCGCTATCTAGATCCAGTGGGTTCTCCTTAGAGCCATTTCCGAAAATGCTGCCATCCTTTGATACGTATAGCTTTTCTCCCGGATAGGATAGATGTATTACTGAGAACTGTATGCTTACAGGACTGTAATCTTCTTTGTATTCCTCTTCTATCCTGTCGTACTGTGCGATAGTCATCTTCTCCCCAGGCCTGAAGGATGCATCAGGTGAGAATGCTATCTGGTAGCTATTGATGACATCGCTGAGCGCGAACGTGGCTTCAAAGTCCTGATCTGCCTTTACTGCGGCATTATCCACAATCAGATTGCCGTTTTGATCCTTTACCGTGATAAGGCCATCTGCGTTCGATACGAACACGAATGGATATTCATCGCCGCTGTAGGAGGCTGTGCTGTCTACCTTTGCGATAAGAGGAACGAGCTCATCGGGTTCTTTCTCTGCTGGTGGATCTGTCTTCGGGTCTGTCACTGTCAGCGTGATATCACTGACAGTTGCGTTGCAGCCTCTTGCAACAGCAAATCCCACATATGATACATCAGGATTTATGACTTCAAGCTTTCTCCAGTCATAGAGTATATACTCTTCGATTGTATCCTCGTGCTTTATCTCCCTTCTGTATATCGCATGATAGCCAGTATTGTCCTTCTTGAGGGTTATCCTGTATACATCGCCTTGCTTGATGAGTGCGCTTTTGTCGTAGCTGTACGCATGTGCGGTGACCTTACCATTCTCCGCGATAAGCGAATCGCCGCCGTTTATGATCTCCTCTGTCAATCCAGTGACGAATCGTGCGCCAAGCGTGTCCTTGCTTGTGTGCTTTGTTCCGTTTATCGTCTCCTCGAACTTCGTCGCGATGATTCCTGCGCTGTTGGTATAGTGGTTCACTGAAGAGACACCATGCTGGCCAAGGCTGTCCATTGCAAGGATTCCGAATCCCTCCTGTCCATCCGCGGTAGGGTTGATGTAGTCGATCGTGAATGTTGCGGATAGTTCGAAGTTCTCCTTGTATGGATCGAACTCCGTATAGAAGTATGAGATTCCATCGTGCAGCGCTGTGAACTTGCCGCCTTTCTCGACAGTCACGCCTTTATCATCGAAGGCTGTACTGTATAGTCTAAGCGTCAGATTGTCGCTATCGACAATCTCGACTCTGTTGAGGCTCTCTTTCGTAGACTGCCCGAACCATGCGAAGTTCCAGTCCCTCTCGGCATCTTCTCTGCATGTTTTCCTGACAGGCCCTGCTGTGATGCTTTCGGAGCCTCTGATGGCTGTCACAGAAAAGTCGTAAGCTTTGCCTGGAATGCCGGGAAAAGCGATGGTACCTGGTTCTGTTATGGTTATCTCATCTATGGCATCAGCATCCAGATGCTCGCTTATCGTGACAATATAGCTTTCAGCTTCATCGACTTTCCCGATATTGACCTCTATCTTTCCATCCCCTGTGTTCTTCAGCGAGAAATCAGGGGAAGAAAGGGGAAGGGTGAATGAGAATGGGAATCCGCCGCTTCTCTTCTTATCGCTTTCCGTTCTTCTTTCGCTCTCTACGAAGACAGTGTATGAGCCCGAATGATCTAATTCGAACGTAGCATTCCTGCCAGCCCTGCTGCTTCTTCCGATTGCCCTTGATGCGACAATGCTTCCGTTTTCAGTCAGGTAGACAGTGCCTCTATCGGCCCCGTCGCTTCCTGTTGCCATCGTAAAGTTGACAGTAGCCTGCTTTCCATCAATCTCAACAGAATCAACAGAGGGAGGAGCGACTTCCTCCCATGCTGTCTTTGCGCCAAGCGGGAAAGAGAGGATGGCAGCAAGCAGTATGAATGATAGATACCTTATTCCCATAATCAGCAATAGAGCATGTAGATATTTATGCCGCTGGACTTTGAGTAGATATAGTACTCACCGGCCTCAGGGAGTGTGCATGTGGCAAATCCTGCGATTCCGTTGTCAGCAGGCGCTGTGAGAGCCGCAATTTCCTCTCCTGCTTCATTCGCGACAATAAGAGTACGTGCATCTGTCTTGCTTGAGCTGTTGAGATATACAACGAGCTCTGCATTATCCGTATCGCTTGTGAACTTGATTGCCCTGCTTGTCAGGTTGCCGCCGCCGTTGAGCTTGATCCTTGCATTGAAGATCTCTCCATCCTCTGCTTCCCTTGTATCATCACCGAGGTTCTCAATGGTTATGCCTTTCTCGCTTGTCGCGATAAGCTCTACGCCATCGTATTCAACGGTAGTCGTGAGAGCTGCATCCTCAAGGTCGTTTGCAGTGATGAAATCGCCTGCAGACACAAAGCCAATGGCTGCAAAAGCCACAAATAGAAGTGCAAATAGTTTTTTCATAGCTTTCTCCAATTACAGGCTAAGTTATGGCAATGGGGATTATCAGCTGTGTTTTTGGACAATAATGGCCTGCTGCTGGATTTCAGCTCTGCACCGGATATTCATCACAAGCCACGCAATTGGCATGGAAAGCCCAATAAAAACAACTCCCTGCTTTCCAGAGAGCTGTTTCATGGGTTGATAGCTTCTGATCATCCTCTTGGCTGGGGAAGCTCCCTGACGATGAATCTGTTCTCCTGAAGATATCTTATTGCCTCTACAGCCGCTTTCGCTGCACTTGTCGTCGTTGTGTACGGAATGTGCGCTCTTACAGCCTCTGTCCTGATATCATCATCGCTCTTGCGTGAATGGAAGCCCATCGGGGTGTTTATCACAAGGTCCGCTTTATGCTCCCTTATGTAATCTACGATATTAGGGTGCCCATCCTGGGTTTTCAGCACTACATCGCATAGGATTCCCTCGCTGTAAAGATCCCTTGCGGTTCCTTTTGTCGCAAGGATGCTGAAGCCAAGCTCTTCCAGTGCTTTCGCAATCGGTGCGATGGTCTTCCTGTCCTTGTTGTTCACGCTTATGATGACACGGCCCGATGTCGGGAGCCTGTTCGCTGCTGCTGCCTGGCTCTTTGCATATGCTTCGCCGAATGTGCGTCCATATCCGACAACCTCTCCGGTGCTTCTCATTTCTGGCCCAAGGGCGGGATCGACGTGCTGGAAGCGGTCAAATGAGAATACAGCTTCCTTTACTGCCCATCCCATTATGCATCTTCCTTCACCGATGCCGCCTTCGTTTTTCACAAGTCCCTGCTTCACAAGGTCCTCACCAAGCCATACCCTTACTGCTGCCTCTACAAGATCAACTCCGCTTGATTTAGATATGAACGGTACGGTCCGGCTTCCCCTTGGATTCACTTCGATGATGTACAGCTTGCCATCCTTCTCCGCGAACTGGATGTTCATCAGTCCCTGGACATTCAGGTGCTTTGCCAGCTTCAGCGTCCACGCCCTCATCTCATCAAGGATCTCTGGCTTGCTCTTATAAGGAGGGAATACAGCCGCGCTGTCTCCTGAGTGTATTCCTGCAGCCTCGATGTGCTGGAGTATTCCTCCTATATATACGCTCTTCCCATCAGATACTGCATCCAGGTCGTATTCGAACGCATCTTCAAGGAACTGGTCAACCAGGACAGGTGCATCCTTGGAGATCGTCACCTCAGGCTTTTTCAGGAATTCCTCAAGCCCATCATCGTCATATGCTATGAACATAGCTCTTCCACCAAGCACGAATGATGGCCTTAAAAGTACAGGATATCCTATTTCATGTGCTTTATCCTTGATTTCACCCACAGTTGAGGCACTTCTGTTCTCTGGCTGTCTGAGACCTAGCTCTTTTACGACTGCAGCAAAGAGACCTCTGTCCTCGGTCCTGTCGATGCTTTCAAGCGATGTGCCGATTATGTTTGCGCCATTCCTCTCAAGCTCTGCAGCCATGTTCAGTGGTGTCTGGCCGCCAAGCTGTACGACAACATCCTTTGTTCCCTCCCTCTGCATTATGTCCAGCACAGTCTCTGCTGTCAGCGGTTCAATGTAGAGCCTGTCGGAAGTATTGTAGTCTGTTGATACTGTCTCAGGATTGCTGTTTATCATGATCGTCTTCCTGCCATGCTTCCTGAAAGCACGGGAAGAGAGCGTGCAGCATGTATCGAACTCAAGCCCCTGGCCGATTCTGTTAGGACCGGATGCAAGGATTATCACAGCATCCTTGCCAAGTCCTTCTCCTTCGTTTTCCTCGCTGTATGATGTATAGCAATAAGGAGTGAGGGCTTCGAATTCCCCAGCGCAGGTATCCACATAGTGGCGTGCAGGGAGAATGGGGGCAGGAAGCTCCGAGCCAGAGAGTGCCTTGATGTACCTGTCCGACAGCCCTGTGCGCTTTGCTTCTGCATACAGCTCAGCTGTAAGCTCATCGCTCTCAAGTCTCTTCTCCAGCCTGCACTGCTCCTGCAGAAGCGAGAGAAAGTAGATATCATAGCCAGTGAGCCTTGAAAGCTTCTCCAGATCCTCTTCTCCTTCCTTTATGACTGTGTAGGCCGCAAGATAGCGAAGCGGATGCGCAGAGCGCAGAAGAAGGTCTACATCGTATTTTCTTCTGTCCAATGCCGTGATTCCCTCTATTTTCTGCTCGGAGGACCTGAATGCCTTGTTTATGGCTTCAAGCGCGGTTCTTCCCAGTGCAAGAGCCTCGCCAACGGAACGCATCTGGGTTCCAAGCGCTGCAGCTTCGAGAGGGAATTTCTCAAGTTCAAAGCGCGGGACTTTCACAGCAACATAATCGAGAGCTGGCTCAAAGCATGAGACCGATGCTCCCGTGATCTCGTTCTGGACCTCATCGAGCGTGTAGCCGACTGCAAGCTTTGCGCTGATCCTTGCAATCGGGAAGCCTGTTGCCTTGCTTGCAAGGGCCGATGACCTCGAAACCCTTGGGTTCATCTCAATCACCACCATCCGTCTGTGGTCGGGTGAGAGTGCGAACTGCACGTTTGATCCTCCGCAGTCAACACCTACAGCTCGGAGGATCTCGATCGATGCTGTACGCATCTTCTGATACTCCTCGTCATTGAGTGTCTGTATCGGAGCGATTGTTATGCTGTCTCCTGTATGCACGCCCATCGGGTCGATATTCTCAATCGAGCATACGATGATTGCATTGTCCTTGCTGTCCCTCATCACCTCCATCTCGAATTCCCGCCAGCCTATGAGTGATTCTTCTATGAGGATCTCATGTACAGGGCTGACGCTGAGCGCTTTTTCCACAGATGGTATGAAATCCTCTTCTTTTTCAGCAATGGAGCCTCCCATTCCGCCAAGCGTGAATGATGGGCGTATTATAAGAGGCAGAGGAATCTCTTCCTTTATCTTCAGAGCCTCCTCGACAGAGTGCGCAATCCCGCTTCTTGCGCTTTCATAGCCAAGCTCTGTCATGATTTCCTTGAATTTGCCTCTGTCTTCAGCTTTCTCTATTGCATCTGCAGATGCTCCGATGACCTTAACCCCGTACTTTTCAAGTATTCCGGCTCTTTCAAGTTCCATTGTGAGGTTGAGTGCTGTCTGTCCTCCCATTGTTGATAGGATTGCATCAGGTCCAACCTGATCGAATATCCTTTCGATATATTCTTTCTTGAGAGGTTCCAGGAATATGTGGTCGGCAAGCCCTGGCGTTGTCATGACGGTTGCAGGATTCGGGTTGATGAGAGAGACTTCATATCCTTCTTCCTTGAGCGCGCGTACAGCTTGGTTGCCTGAGTAGTCGAATTCGCATGCCTGTCCGATCACGATAGGCCCTGAGCCTATGACGAGTATATGGTGAATATCTGTTCTCTTCACTTTATAGCCTCCATGAAAGTATCGAAGATGGATTCAGCTTCCTCAGGTCCTGGAGCTGCCTCCGGATGGAATTGCACGCATCTTACATTCTCTTCCAGCGAATAGAGTCCCTCGACAGAGCCATCATTGGCATTTTCAAGCCATATGCGGATAGAGGATGGAAGGGAAGAGCGCTCTGACATGAATCCATGGTTCTGTGCTGTCACGAACGTCCTTCCTGTGTCGTTGTCGCGGACAGGATGGTTTGAGCCGTGATGGCCGAATTTCATCTTCACGGTTTTCCCGCCGAGTGCAAGTGTTATGATCTGATGCCCAAGGCATATTCCCTGTACGGGCAGCTTTCCTATGCAGCTGCGGGCGAGTGATACGGCATCTTTCAGAAGTGCTGGGTCTCCTGGCCCGTTTGAAAGGAACAGTGCATCCGGGGATAGCTGGAATATATCATCGGCTGTTGTGCTTGGCGGAAGCAAGGTAACTTCTGCGCCTCTTTTGTAAAGACACGAGATGATTGAGCGTTTCACACCGTAATCAACAAGAGCGATGTGCTTTTCAGCATGTGCAGGAGCTTCCTCGAAGCCTGGGCCGAGAGAAGGATTGTGCACGGCTTTCCTGACGCTCACTCCATCTATCAGGTCACGCTCTGTTATGAGAGGAAAGGTTTCAAGTTTCTTTTCCGCTTCTTTTCTATTATCTTCACAAAATAATATTCCGTTTTGAGAGCCATTATTTCGAATATATAGCGTAAGTGCACGCGTATCCAGATCCTCAATGCCTGGGATTCCTTCTTCTCTCATGAATTCGTCAAGTGTGATTCTTCCTGGCATTATCGGACCGCGATAGAGCTTTCGGACTATAAGGGCTGTTGCCTTTATCCCGCTGCTTTCGTTCCTGTCTGGAGATATTCCATAGTTTCCTATCATCGGGCTTGTGAGCGTGACTATCTGCCCATTGTATGATGGATCTGTGAGTATCTCCTGATAACCTGGTATTCCCGTATTGAAAACAACCTCCCCGGCTTGGAGAGAAATGTCCGCACCGAAGGAAGTCCCTGTAAATTCCTTTCCGTCTTTAAGCTTGAGTATTGCCTTCTTCATATTACCGCCAAACTGCGGCGATTATAACTGCCAAAGGCTGCTTGTTGCAACGACTTATAACCCATGCAACAAAAATGCAACAAATTACATATTCTTAAAGCGTTCGTCCCAATCTCTTTCCTTGTCGCTTTCATTGCTTTCATGAAAGCGCGCATCCATTACTGGATCGCTGTATCTTCTCCTGCTGCAGCTTTCGCCCTCGCTGATTATATCCTCTTCCCTCTGCTTTGGCAGGATTGCCGCCAGTACGAGATATATGACAGCACCGGGAAAAACTCCGGTGAAGAGTATTATGAGGAATACGATGATGCGTGTTGTTCCTGGAGGAAGCTCCCTCCATTCAGCAAGCCCTGTCGCAACTCCGAATATCTCTCCCCGCGGGGATCTTGTCCAACGTTTAGTTCTGACCATTGTTCTCTCTCTTAAGAGCCTCCAGCTCTTTTTCTATCTCTTCGTCTTCAAACGAGCCTTTTGCGGAGCGGAAACCTTCAGCTCTCTCGATTTTCCTTTCCATCTCCTCGAATCTGCGTTCACGGCTTCTTCTCTCGTTCTCCCGTGCTTTCCCTTCAGATTTTGCCTTCTCGTTCTTCTCTATCATCATTCTGAGCTTTTTCTTCGACTCTGCAAGCTTTTCTTCGAGGCTTTCTATTTCCTTCTTCTCTTTCTCGATTTCAGACTTGAGCCTTTCGGCGCTTTCGCGTGCGCTTATCTTCTCCTTCTCCTTTTCCCTTCGCTCTGAGATCGCCTCACGGGCTAGGTCATCCTTTCCCTTGCTTACAGCGAGCTTTGCCCTCTCTTCCCATCTTCGCTCTTCATCTTCCGCTTTCTCCGCTTTCTTCTCAGATGAAAGAAGGGCGGCCATGTCAGAGGCGCATCTGCTCTTTGTCTCGATTACGGCGTCTTCCAGTTCCTGTACCAGCAGACGGAGCATCTTCTCCGGATCTTCCGCTTTGTCCAGCGCGGCATTTATGTTTGCGTTTATGATGTCTATGAATCTTGAAAATGCGTTCATATTGTCTCCTTGCCTTTTATATGCACAAAGCGTGCCAAGTCCATATTTCCAGGAAATATTTGGTGAATAATGCCAAGTATGGTATTATCAACCTATGTCCAGGATGCTTTACAGGGAAGGAATAGGGGAAAGCGAGGTCTATCTTGATTTCCAGCATCGCGTAGCGCAGGCTGCCAAGGTCGATAGGCCTGTCATATTCGTAGGTGAGAGGGGAACGGGCAAGGAACTTGCAGCGAGACGCCTGCACTTTCTCTCAAAGCGATGGGGAGGGCCTTTGGTGACTGTCAATCTTGCATCCCTTCCGCCATCTCTCATAGAGTCAGAGCTTTTCGGTTACGAGAAGGGGGCATTTACCGGTGCTGGAAAGGAGCGCAAGGGCAGATTCGAGGAAGCCTCTGGAGGGACGTTGTTCCTTGATGAGATCCATCTTGTTCCTCTTGAGACACAGGAGAAGATCCTCCGTACAGTCGAGTATGGAACATTTGAACGCATCGGATCATCAGAGACCAGGCATGCAGATGTGAGGATAGCAGCAGCGACAAATGCGGATCTGCAGCAGCTTGCCCGTGATGGCAGGTTCAAGGAGGATCTTCTGGACAGGCTTTCCTTTGAGGTCATATTCGTCCCGCCTCTTCGCATGCGTGGAGATGACATCATGCTGCTCGCTGTCTATTTCGCGTCCAGGATGGCTGAGGAGTGCGGATATGCTGATGTGCCTTATTTCTCCCCTGAGGCTGAGGCAAGGATAAGGGAGTACAGCTGGCCTGGGAATATAAGGGAGCTGAAGAATACAGTTGAACGGGCTGTGTACAGGGCTGAAGGAGGCTTGATTGACAATATAGATACAGAACCTTTCAGAAATCCCTTCGAGAGTTGCGCTGAACCTATTGTAAGCGATACTGACTTAAGTGATTATCCTTATATACATGAAGAAATTGATCTGAAATATATTAAAAAGGCCCTCAACGATGCCGGCGGCAATCAGAAGAGGGCTGCTGAATTATTGGGCATTACTTACGATCAGTTCAGAGGGGTCTATCGGAAGCTGAAGGACCGCATTCTTTCCTGAGCCTTTCGAGCTCTGCCTCTATTTCCTCGTTCTCGAATGAATCCGTTGTGTCATGGCTCTTCAGGTCTTCTTCCCATTTATTGAGCCTTGCTTCCATTTCCTCTATCTTCCTTTCCCATTCATAGGTGCTGCTTTCATCCGCCTTGCGTCTGGCTCTTGCGCTTTCCGCACGTTCTTTGAGCCCTTCGGCCTTCTCTGAAAGCTCCTTAAGCTTTTCCTCTGTTTTCCTGAGAGTCGCTTCAAGGGACGGGATTACAGAAGTGAGCGCTGATAGCTTGTTCTCATCCTCCTTGATCCTCCCTTCGAGGATCCTCTTTTCCTTTATAGCCTCGCGAGCCATATCGTCCTGGCCCTTTGCCGCGGCTTTCCTCGCTCTTTCCTCCCAGCGGGCATGTGCAGCCTTTTCCTCTTTGATGCGCTCTTCTGTTTCCCTGGCAGCGTCCTTCTTCTGCTCAATCATCTCCTTTATGTCCCCGATGGTCATCTCCATCTTCTTAAGGGATAGATTTATCATCTTCTTCGGATCTTCCGCCCTGTCCAAGGCTGCGTTTATGTTCGATGAGACAATGTCCTTGATTCTTGTGAATATACTCATAGTCTTCTCCTGCTTCCAATAAAGCATTTTCCATGCCAAGACAGGAAAAGGCTCTTCTTTCCATGATAAATGGCATGGATGACCATATTCCAAGGTGAAAAATACCAGATTTTGCTACAGTGCTATGACACGAGAGCAGGAAGAGGTATCGAGGAACAGGTTCCAGTCAGGGTGTGTCTTCAGAAGCGTTGCGGGGACGTCTGGCGTGAGAGGGGTGGCCAAGGTGTTGCGGACAGCTTCTGCTTTCACGCTGTGCGGGACTGCGCTGACTATATGCTGGCAGGAAAGTATCGCCCTTGGTGTCATTGATATAGCCTCCCGGGGAACATCGTCGATTGATGCAAACCAGCCTTCCCGGACCTGCTGGGCTCTGCATTTGCTGTCGAGCGTCACGATTCTGTAGATTTCTGATGCATTGAAATCCGCAGGAGGATCGTTGAATGCGATGTGCCCATTCTCCCCGATTCCGATAACCCCGACGTCTATTGGGGATTTCCTGAATTCCTCAGAGATCTCTTTGATTGTACCTTCCACATCGCCAATGCCGCTGATAAGGTGCACGGAGTGAAGGTCCAGCTTTGATATAAAGCGCTTTTTGAGATAACCGCAGAAACTTGCAGGGTGGGTGCTGTCCAGACCGACATACTCGTCAAGATGGAACATCTCCACCTTTGTCCAGTCTATTTCCTCCATTACAAGGGCAGCGAGCGTCTCGAACTGGCTTTCCCCGGTACTGAGAACTATCCTTGCATGTCCTTTTTCGTTTATTGCATTTCCGATGAGCTTTGCTATCTTGTCAGCAGCTCTCTTACCAAGCTCTGCGGCATCATTTGCGATATTTATGTTCATGGGTTCATCGTAGCAGACAAATTCCATTGTTTAAATCATTTCCTATCTGTAGAATCTCCATATGGATCTTTACATGGTTGCAACTCCGATAGGAAACCTTGAGGATATAACATACAGGGCAGTGAGGGTGCTTGGAGAGGTTGATGTCATAGCTTGCGAGGACACGCGCCATACCTCCCAGCTGCTTTCCCGCTATTCAATCCATAAGCGGCTTATAGCCTGTCATGCGCACAACGAGGAAGAGAGTGCAAAAGGAATACTGAACCTGCTTGATTCAGGCCTGAGCGTTGCCTATTGCTCTGATGCAGGCACTCCAGGTGTTTCAGATCCGGGCGCGCGTCTGGTTGAGTACATAAGGCAGAGCGGACGGCATAGCATCATCCCGATTCCAGGTGCTTCTGCTTTTGTCTCACTTGTCTCTGTCGCTGGGAATATCGGAAAGGCATTCACGTTTGAGGGCTTCCTTTCCCCAAAGCAGGGGAGGCGGAAGGAAAGGCTGTCGGAGCTGTTTGCTGCAGGTGATGCCTTTGTTGTCTACGAGTCTCCGTTCCGTGTCCTCAAGACACTTGGAGACATCGCGGAGGTCGGCAGTTCCCGTCTTGTTGTCGGAAGAGAGCTCACCAAGGCACATGAGGAGATAATCACAGGAAGCGCAGAGGATGTAATTGCCTCTCTTTCTTCCCGTGATGCGATAAAAGGCGAGTTCGCGATTCTCGTCATACCTGATGAAGATGATAAGCGCTAAGAAGATCAGAACGCTCAAGCCACGTGTCCAGCTCAGGCGTTCAGCGGATGCTTTCCATGAAGCGGCAGCGGCGGATCCTGGGAAGGATTATCTTGATGAGATCGTGGATATCATAATGTCTTCAGAAATCCTTTCCCCTTCTGATAAGGATAGGATACGGTTCTTCTATTCAAAGGGAGACAGCCTTTCATTTGAGGATATCTACTACTTCATACTCTCATCGCTTGGAGATGTTCCTGCAGACTGGGACGCTGTGGATGAGACTGGCAATATAGATTGGAGCACACGCTCGATCCTTCCTCACTATCTTTTCCTTGATCATATCCGATCTCCATATAATGTCGGTTCGATATTCCGCTCTGCAGAGTCATTCCAGGTTTCAGGAATCTACATTGCTCCTGGAAGCGCATCGCCAGAGCACCCAAGGGCAAGGCGTACAAGCAGAGGTACGGTTGACGGTGTGGACTGGAAGGAGATGGATCTTGCTGATATCCCCAGCAGTATTCCTGTATTCGCGCTGGAAACAGGTGGTGAGGATATAGCGACATTCAGCTTCCCGGAGCATGGCATATGCATAATCGGGTCGGAAGAGGATGGGATCAGCGCTGAGGCAAGAAAGAGGGCTGACGCATCGTTTGGGATAGTCTCGATACCCCAGCATGGAGCGAAAGGCTCGCTTAATGTCTCAGCAGCTGCCGCTATCCTTCTATACAAATGGCAGGAAAACGCTACCTTGCGATGAATGTTTCCGGGACAGCGTATTCCATCCAGCTCGAATCAACGCAGAAGACTATGTCCGTATCGCTCCAAGGCCAGGAGGAACGTATAGCCTTGAGCATAGATGAACGCATTGTATCAGCTTCGCTCAGCGTTATGTCCTCATAGAGCACTATATGGATTGTAGAGTGTATCAGACGGCCACGGCGCGATGAGTATACCATCCAATCCTTGAAGTCGTATGTTTCGCCAAAGCTTGAGATTATGTCCTCTATCCTTTCCTTGTCACCCTCCGGCGGGGCTGCATCCAATAGGTCCTTGATAGCCTGCCAGAGCTGTTTTGAAACCCCTGGAACCAGGAATATGACAAAAAGGATTGTGATTATCGGATCTATATAAAGCATTGCCTCTCTGAATCCGAGATGCTTGAGTATAGTTGCAAGCAGGAACGATGCAAGCACCGCAACGCTCAGCAGCGTGTCGTTGAGCCAGCTTCTTGCCTCTGTCAGCAGAACAGGTGAATTGAGCTCTTTTCCCTTCCTGTATAGAAAGACGCATACAATAGAGCATACGAGGACAGAAAACGCTGTGAATGCCAGCACTATGCTTGCCTCAACCTCGTAGCCACCGCCTGCGATGCTTTTGATTGCGCTTATTCCAAGCGATACATTCATGATGAACAGCGTTATGGTCCTGAGCATGATGTAAAACGGCTCAAATGCTGCATAGCCGAAGTTGAAATGCTCATCATCCTTTTTTGAGATAAGCTTCACTACCCAGCCTGACATGAGTATGAATGCGCTCTGTATTAGCGAGTACATGCCATCGAACAGCATAGATGATGAGTCTGACTTAAGTGCAAGGGCAACGCCAAGCACACCGAAAAAAAGGCAGATAGCAGTTACTGCCTTGATGTAAGAAAGTTCCTTTCCATGCATAAGATCTTCAGTGGCCGAAGCCAAAACCTCCGTGGGCTGTCCTCTCAAGAGGCTGTGCCCATATTTAGTGTATCAGAGGTTATATTTGCTTTCAAGTGGGGATATTTAGTGTTGTGATAAAATCGGCAACACGATTAGTGGGGCCTTAGTTCTTTTCCTGGGAGTATCGCCAGAGATTCCTCAGCCCATCCTCGACCTTCCTGTTGAACGTTCCAGGAGGGAATGCCGCATGCCTGTCTCTGCTGCCTCTTTTCATTCCTGAGAGTATCTCCATCCCCTCATCAAGCTCGCTTATTGCGTATATATGGAAGAGCTTGTCCCTTACCGCATTCTCTACGCTTGAGCTGAGTATGAGCGATGATATGTTCTGCTCTGGGATTATGACGCCCTGGAAGCCTGTAAGGCCGACGGTGCTGCACGCGTTGAAGAAACCTTCGATCTTCTCGTTTATGCCTCCGACTGGCTGCAGCGCTCCCATCTGGCTTACAGATCCCGTCACAGCTACATCCTGCCTTATAGGTATTTCACCGATGGCTGAGAGGAGGGCATACAGCTCTGCAAGCGATGCACTGTCTCCATCTACCTCTGCATAGCTTTGCTCAAAGCATATTCCAGCATATAGCGATAGAGGGAATGTCTTTGCATAGCGATGCCTCAGATAGCCTTCGAGTATCAGAAGGCCCTTGTCATGGATTCCTCCGGAAAGCCCAGCCTCATGCTCTATATTCACGATCCCTTCGTTTCCCGGGGCAACTGCCACTGAGATCACTGCAGGGGTGCCGAATGAGGATGTTCCCCTGTCCATCACGGCAAGACCATTTACGATTCCTGTCTTCATCCCATCCAGTGATATGACCATATCGCCGCGTTTGATGTCGCTGTTTATCTTCTCTTCTGACAGGGCTGCGTAGAAATCCCTGTTGTCCAGGGCTTTCTTCACATCGCACCAATCCACCTCGCTTTTCCCGCTGATGATAGCCTCATCATTTGCTTCCTGCAGGAGATCTCCTAGAAGAGACAGCTCTGAGGAGAGCTTTGTCCTGTCTTCTGCAATCCATGATGAATGACGCAGGATTTCCGCAAAGGCTGAATCCTTTACAGGGAGGAAGGGCTCTGCTACGGCTTTGAGGTAGCTTACGGTTCCTTCTATGTTCTCCTTTGTTGCGTTCATCGTTGAATCAAACTCAGGTGCGATGCGGAAGTATCTTATGAACTTCCCGTCATTCTCCATCAGCTTGTCATATGTTGATTCATTTCCTATGAGTATGACCTTTGTGTTGATTGGTATAGGGCGGGGCCTGACTGAGCCCATCATCTCTCCGATCACCCCTTCTGCAGTCATAGCCCTGTGGGTCATCTCTATGTAGCGGCGAAGAGTCTTCCACAGTTCCTCATCCTCTGCAACTTCCTCTGCATTGAGTATGAGAAAGCCTCCTGCGGCCTTCTGATAAGACCCGATATGCACGGAAAGATGCGCTTTCCTGTCTTTGTCCGTGAAGCCGAAAAGGGATTTGCGCGATGGGTGCGTCTCTATTATCGTGGGACGCTTATGGTCATTGGTCCTGTCAAGGACAATATTCATCCTGTATGCATCATTGTCCTGGCTATATGGAGGTAGCGATGAGATGAAGGATGTCAGCTTATCATCCTGCCATTTCTCGGAGATTTCCTGTTTTGACATTTCTCCCCGTGAAAGCTTGCAGAGGTCAGATTGGAACTGCGCGGCCATTCCCTTTCCGAATGTAAGCGCAACGGGATCAGCATCTCCAGGGGAGTAGGCATAAGCTGCATCCATAAGGCTTTCGGTATTGCTGTCTATCCGTGAGATCTCCTCCAGAACAGCTGTGAGGCGGCCTGAACCATCGTCGCCCGATAGGAATATATTGTATCCTATGCGGTCTGTACGAAGGCCAAGCCTCAGAAGACCGATAGCCCTTTCCTGTCCTATTATGTTCGTTCCGGGCTTTACTGAATCGAATGAATATGATGAATATGAAAGCGTAAGCTCCTCTGAGCTGAGTTCTCTGATCACGAGCAAAGTTTAGAGAGTGGAATATTTCATGTCAACGAATTATACTCTGTTCATGTTTCTTAGTGAGTATGGAAAAGAGCTTTGGACAAGGCTCGATATATCTTCATTCCCTTTTGACAGGTCCCTCAACGGCTTTCAGATCAAATGCCCGGACAGGGAAATAAGGAAAGTCGCATTCGCTGTAGATGCTGCAGAGGAGACGATAAGCAGGGCTGCAGAGGAAAAGGCGGATGTGCTTGTTGTGCACCATGGCCTTTTCTGGGGTGAGCCGATAGCTATAGAAGGCGCACATTACAGAAGGGTGAAAAGAGCGCTTGATGCTGGCCTTTCGCTGTTTGCCGTGCATCTTCCGCTTGACGCCCATCCTGTGTATGGCAACAACGCGCAGATGGCGCTTCGCCTCGGAATGACATCATATGATCCATTTGCGCTCTTCCATGGAGCCTATATAGGATACAAAGGCTCCCTTCCTTTCCCGATGACCATCCCTGAGATTGCCCGTCTTCTCGGCTTTGACAGGGATGGCGGAATGAACGTCATAAAGGCTGGCCCTGATATGATAGGCAGCGTTGCTATCGTAAGCGGAGCTGGAGCTGATGATATCGTGGAGGCCATAGATGATGGCGTTGACCTCTTCATAACGGGGGTTGCGACGCATGAGATCTATCATACGGCAAAGGAGAATGCAATCAACGTTCTCTCTGGCGGACATTATAGGAGCGAGGTCTTTGGCGTAAAGGCGCTTGAACGTCTCACCAAAGGAGAATGGAAGCTCGATACTGTATTCATTGATGCGGAGACAGGACTTTGAGACGCTATAGGCCATTCCTGCTATCTATATTGATTGTCCTTCTCGATCAGGTATCGAAAGCGCTTGTCGTTCATTTCATACCGGAGGGAAGCATTGCTGCATCATTCTTCTCGGATTTCCTTTGGATATGCCATGTCAGGAATGATGCTGTGGCTTTCTCATTCGGAGCTGATCTTCCTGTTCCTGTGAAGTATATTGTCTTCGTGCTTCTGCCGATTGCGGTCATAGCCCTGATTGCATATGCAATAGTCTCCAGAAAGGCCGAGGGCGAGACGACAAGGGTGCAGAAATGGTGTCTTGCCGGAATAGTCGGAGGCGGGGTCGGCAACATAATTGACCGTGTCTTCCGCTCTCTTCGTGTTGTTGATTGGATCTCAACGAACAACTATGGATTATTTGGGATGGAGAGATTCCCAACATATAATATTGCAGATGCAGCTATCGTGCTCTCTGTCATAGCCCTCATGATCTCTCTATTTGCTGAGGGCAGGAGGAAAAATGTCTAAGAAAACCAACTCAATTGTCTTCATGCTCATAGCGACCCTGGTCAATCTTCTGCTTCTTGTAGTCTTCTTCATACTTGGGTTTGTCATCATCGGAGTGCTTGGATCAAGGTTCCCTGAGCTTCAGAATGCAGCACCGCTTCTGATACTGCTCGTGTTCGGTGTCGCGATCTTCGGTTCGTTCTTCATCTATTCCAGGATCGTGAAATGGGCAACCGTGAAGTTCAATCTGGAAGACAAGCTTGATCCTATATTCACTCCTAAGAGGAACAGGCGAA
Source organism: uncultured Spirochaetaceae bacterium (assembly GCA_944389155.1). Lineage (GTDB taxonomy): Bacteria > Spirochaetota > Spirochaetia > Sphaerochaetales > Sphaerochaetaceae > Ornithospirochaeta. The sequence goes on from CALXLI010000068.1 coordinate 43,022, forward strand.
ACAAGGAAGACTGATGCGCTTCGTGCCTTTGTCTCTTATAAAGGGCTGCTATTGGTATTCATTCAACGATGAGCCGATTGCGACTGTGAGTGCTTATCCTTATCCGAAGCTATCCAGTCCAGCACTGCTCCTGCCTGACGAATCCCCTGATTCGCTTTGGCATCTTTTCGCGGAGACGCTTTTCGGTATTGAGCATTTCTCATCAACTTCCGGCCTTGAATGGAAGAGGGAAAGCCTTGTCTTCATGTTCGGCCACACTCCCTCGATATATAAGGAAGGCAGTGTATATTATCTTGTCTATGAGACAGATAGGGACAGGCTGATGAGGAAGATCCCTTCTGCTGTCATGTCTGCAAGCTCTACAGATCTTTCCACATGGACCGACCCTGCGGAAATGATAAACGCGCAATCCGTTCCTTACGCATCTTTCCGTGATGGACGGGAAAAGCTTTCGCATCCGCAGCTTATATCAATTGATGGAAGGTATAGGCTATACACAGGAGGGGGGATTGCGGATTTCGCCAAGGGGGAGAAAGGCAGTGCAGCCTATTCGCTTTCATTCGAGAGCCGTGATATATCAGGGCCATATGAGGCTATAGGATCGCCTGTGATCATAACCCCGGAACCTGATTCCGCGTACAGCAATATAGCGCCAGGCGCGCTTAGGGTGATTCCCTGCCAGGATGGATTTGCAGCTACGCTCTGCTCACGTTTCTATGACATGAGCGAAAGACGTATACGTTCTGCAATGCTTCTTCTTGAAAGCGAGGATGGCCTTGCCTGGAATCATGCGGGGGTTATGCAGCTTTCAGCGGAAAGCGGGTGGGCTGGCGAGTCGATAACCGCATGTGATATCAAATACAAGGAAAATGAAGAGACCTGGTATTGCTATTATTCAGCCGTTGGCAGGAAGGAAGGTTCCTATCCCTTCCGGAAAGAATCCATTGGTCTTCTTCTAGGGAGGAGAAGATGATAGACCTTCACTCAGATGCAATATATCGTCTGCGATGCACAGATAAGCCATATTCCCTTCTTTCCAGTCCGTATTGCGTAACGAAAGAACATCTTGAGAGGGCTGGTGTGGGTGCACAGTGCTTTGCGCTGTATGTCAACACCGCGCTTTTCTCCCATTCGCCGTGGACGGAGCTGAATGTCCTTCATGACCGTTTCGCAGCTGAGATTGAGAATGCCGGAATCCCCCAGATGAGAAGTGCAGATGATTACGATGGCACGCTCCACGCTGTACTGACAACGGAAGATGGTGCTTCTATCGAGGGGGATATCTCCCGCCTGAGGACTCTGAAGGACTGGGGCGTGATGATCTTCGGCATTACATGGAACAGGGAGAATGAGCTTGGCTATCCGAACTCGAAGGATCGCAGTGTAATGGAGAAAGGTCTCAAGGAAAAGGGCTTTGAGGCTATATCGGAGTGTGAAAGGCTGGGTATTGCTGTTGATGTCTCCCATCTGAGCGATGGAGGTTTCTGGGATGTTGTCAGAGCATCGCATAAGCCGTTTCTTGCAACGCACTCAAATGCGAGGTCTGTCACCGATGCTACGCGCAATCTCACGGATGATATGATCCGCGCCATCGCAGATAAGGGCGGAGTGATAGGGTTGTGCTTCCATCCGTCATTCCTTGGCCCGGTTCCCTCAGATCTTGATGAAGCCGTGAGCCACATCTCTGATATGGCAAGGCATGTGGAGCATGTGTATAGGACGGGAGGGGAGGATGTCATTGCCATCGGAACGGATATAGATGGAATCCCCGGCAGTCTTGAGGTTGACTATCCAGAGTGCTTTGATGCTCTCTTTGCAGAAATGGGGAAACGCGGTTTCCCTGATTCTGTTATGGATAAGTTCCGTGTGGGCAATGCGTTGAGATTCTTTTCGGATATGAATTCAAAACATTGAGTTTGTTATATAGATAACATTTTGTGAATATTTTAAAAAAATTGTTAGAATTTGCCCCAAATAATGGAACATGCTCATTGCATTGTGATATATTCCACCTATCCAAACAGTTCTTAGGAGTTGAATATGAAAAAATTCTTGGTTCTGATTCTTATAGCACTTATGGCAACATCGCTTTTCGCAGGTGGAAGCCGTGAGAGTGCAGCAACTAGCAGTACTGCAACCGGGGGGGGCGTGACAGGCGGCAAGATTGTGCGTGTCGCTGCAGCAAATCCGCAGGTTGCCCTTGATCCACAGCGTTATACATACAGTATCGTTATGAAGATCACAGATAACATCACAGAGTCTCTTCTCCTTACAACGGAAGAGGGGATTGAGCCTGACCTTCTTACAGGAATGCCTGAGATCTCTGACGATCAGCTTGTCTACAGCTTTGAGCTCCTGCCTGATGTTCAGTTCCATAATGGCGAGATCCTCACATCCTCCGATGTAAAGTACTCATATGAGAGGCTTATCAAGCTGGATAGAATGGCAAGCCTCCTTCAGAACGTCGTTGGCTATGATGAGATGATCGCTGGAACAGCAGATGAGCTTGCTGGTTTCAATATCATTGATGATACGCACTTCACAATCACGCTCAAGATGCCTTATGCGCCGTTCCTTTCAGTGCTCTCGACATCCTATTGTGCCATCTATCCAGAGGATGCATGCGAGGCAGCAGGAGATGACTGGGGCTTCACTGTCCTTTATGGAACAGGTCCTTTCAAGATGGATAGCTACAGAACAGGCGTTGGCGTAACGCTTTCACGCTTTGATGGGTATCATGGCGGCCCTGTAAAGCTTGATGGTGTTGAGTATAGGTTCATTGATGATGTCAATACCCAGATCCTTGAGTATCAGATGGGAAATGTCGATTATGCTGATGTCGATCCTTCCATATATCCTGTATATTCAAGCAATCCAAGCCTCAAGGATCAGATGCATGGCTTCCAGCCGATTGGATGCTACAGCATGTCCTACAACACAAGGACATTCCCTGATCCAAAGGTAAGGGAGGCGCTTGCGCTTTCAATCGATCGCCAGGCTATCTGCGACAGCATCCTGCATGGTACTGCAACTGTACCTACATCATATATTCCTGCTGGCATCATCGGACACGATGATACGCTTCCTGAGTTCGAGTACAATCCAGAGAGGGCAAAGGAGCTTCTTGCTGAGGCTGGATATCCGAATGGAATCGATGTACGCGTAACAGTCAATACGATGTATCAGGGCAACGTTGCTATCGCGACAGCATTCCAGCAGCAGGCTAGGCCTGCAGGAATCAATGTTATCGTAGACCAGGTTGACTCTGCTGCATGGACTGATATGAGGCTCAACGGCGGCGTCGACTGCAGCATCTCCAACTGGTATGTAGACTATTCAGATCCAGAGAGCATGCTCTATCCGATGACGAATACGGACTCCAGGTCAAGCTTCTGGCACAATGCTGAGTTCGAGCAGCTTCTCCGTGATGGTATCGCAACAACAGATACAGAAGAGCGCCAGGCTATCTATGAGAGGGCTGAGTACATCATGACCAGGGAAGATTGGGCTACGACACCTCTGTACAATGAGACGAAGTACTATCTTCTCAACCCTTCCATCACAGGTTTCGAGATTGATTCGACATTCCGCATGTTCTGGAAGGATGCAGATATCGTTCAGTAAGCGATTTTTCTATCCTAGGTGGGGCTGGGAGACAGCCCCATTTTCACGTTAGGGGAATTTGAATGGGTTCATATATAGCTAAACGGCTGCTGCAGACAATCTTTGTGCTTATAGGCATCAGCCTTGTTACATTCATCCTCCTTCAAGTTGTTCCAGGAGACCCTGTTGCATTGATGCTTGAAAGGAGAGCAGATGCTGAAACCATAGCTAGGGTCAGGCATGAGCTTGGCCTTGATCGTCCTTATATCGTCCAGTATCTTGATTTCGTAAAGGGCGCCATACATCTGGATTTCGGCACGTCCTACTTTACAAGGGAAGTGGTTACGGATGCGCTTCTCAGGAGCTTCCGTGTTACATTCAAGCTGGCATGCATGTCGTTTGTCTTCGCGGCAGCTGTTGGCATACCATGCGGCATATTCGCAGCTGCGAAAAGAGGCAAGGGCATCGATACTGTGGTGATGGTCCTTTCCATCATAGGAGTATCTGCACCGGCTTTCTGGGTTGCTATCATACTTCAGATAGTCTTTGGGCTTCGTCTTAACTGGTTCCCTATCTCCGGTTTCGATTCGCCTTTATCATATGTGCTGCCAAGTATAGCGCTGGGGGCACGTTATGCGGGAAATATGGCTCGCATTACACGTACCAGCATGCTGGAGGTTCTCAACCAGGACTATATCCGTACAGCTCGCGCAAAAGGCGTGAGACGTTCGGTCATCATACTCAAGCATGCGCTCAAGAATGCTCTGATTCCTATAGTGACTCTCATCGGTACTGATTTCGGCTATATGCTCACAGGATCAATGCTTATCGAGAAGGTTTTCTCGATACCTGGAATCGGAAAGCTTGCGGTTGATGCCATGTCAAACAGAGATCTTCCGCTTCTGGAAGGCACTGTCATGTATATCGCATTTGTATTCGTCATCGTCAATCTCATCGTTGATATATCCTATGCTTTCCTCGATCCGCGCATCCGCATTGGCAAAGGAGCAAAATAATGGTCAAGAAGTTCGTTGGTTTTTTCAATAAACAGAAGAAGTTCGAGGAGGATATCATGGAGAATGGGATCAGGTATTCCAGTTTCTATGGTGATTCCTTCCATCGCCTCATGAAGAACAGGATGGCTATGTTCTGCGCTCTTGTGCTTGTGCTTCTGATCCTCGTAGCGATCTTCGCTCCTCTCATCGCTCCATATGATCCAGCGTATCAGGATTACAGTGCGGTTCTGCAGGAGCCATCCAGTGCACATCTTCTGGGTACGGATGAATACGGCAGGGATATACTCTCAAGGATAATCTACGGGTCCCGTGTTTCTATCAGCATCGGTATTGTCGCACAGATCGTTGCCTCGATTGTCGGTGTTGCCCTTGGTTCTCTCGCGGGCTATTACGGAGGAGTCATAGACAGCGTGATCTCAAGGATCATGGAGATCTTCCAGGCATTCCCTGACCTTATCTTCGCAATGGCGATAATGACGTTCCTGGGGAAGGGAGTGATCAATCTTTTCATTGCACTTGGCCTTCTGACCTGGGTACGTACTGCGCGTATGATACGTGGCTCTGTGATGCAGCTGAAGGAGAAGGAGTATATAGAGGCGAGCAAGGTAAGCGGGGCAAGTACATATTGGATAATAATGAAGGGCCTTATACCGAACTGCCTTTCAACGATCATCGTGCTTGTGACGCTTGGAATTCCAAATGCAATCATGTATGAGGCTTCTCTTTCATTCCTTGGAATAGGCATACAGCCTCCAACACCATCATGGGGCAATATGATAAGCGCAGCTCAGACGTTCATAAGCTATCGTCCGCTTTACAGCATAATGCCTGGCGTGGCAATCATGATCACTGTTATCGCATTCAATATCTTCGGAGATGGACTGCGTGATGCTCTCGATCCGAAGCTCAAGGCTTAGGAGGCGGTATGGCAGAGAAAATCCTACAGGTAGAGAACCTCAAGACATTCTTCAGGACAGAAAGCGGTACGGTAAAGGCTGTAAATGATGTATCTTTCAGCATTGAGAAGGGGAAGACACTTGGAATCGTTGGAGAGTCAGGCTGCGGCAAGAGCATGACATCCCTTTCGATAATGGGGCTTATAGAACCACCTGGAAGAATAGAGGGCGGAAAGATCATATTCGAAGGTGAGGATCTCCTGGAGAAGGATGAGACCGCAATGCGCTCGATAAGAGGCAAGAGGATCGCTATGATCTTCCAGGAACCCATGACTTCCCTGAACCCTGTGTTCACGATCGGCAAGCAGATTACGGAAGCATTGTTCCTGCATGAGCATATGTCGAAGAAAGAGGCTAGGGAGAGAGCTATCGAGATGCTCAAGCTTGTGCGTATTCCTCTTGCGGAGAAGCGCTTTGATGAATATCCCCATCAGCTTTCAGGCGGCATGAGACAGCGTGTGATGATAGCAATGGCACTATGCTGCAACCCTGAGCTCCTGATCTGCGATGAGCCGACAACAGCACTCGATGTGACGATACAGGCCCAGATACTTGACTTGATAAACGAGCTGAAGGAGAAGACCGGTACTTCCGTCATGATGATAACCCATGACCTTGGTGTCATTGCAGAAGTTGCAGATGATGTTATGGTGATGTATGCAGGAAAGGTTGTTGAGAGCGCCAATGGTGATGACATCTTCGACCGTCCTCTGCATCCATATACATATGGGCTGATGGACTGCATACCTAAGCTCGATGATGACAAGGAAGAGCTGAATGTCATAAAAGGTACGGTTCCAAGCTTCGATGACATGCCGAAAGGCTGTGCATTCTGCCCAAGGTGCCAGGAGGCAAAGGAAGTCTGTGCTATGCATATGCCTATCCTTGCAGATGTGGGCGGACGCAAAGTCCGTTGCTTCAAGTATACAGATGAGTGGGAGGATGAGAATGAGTGAGAATTTCGATAAAGCTCCGCTTCTTGAAGTGAGCCATCTGAGAAAGCTTTTCCCATCAGGCTCTTCCGTATTTTCAAGAAAGAGCGCTCCGATAAAGGCTGTTGATGATGTTTCGTTCACCCTTTCAGCGGGCGAGACTCTTGGTGTTGTCGGAGAGTCAGGCTGCGGCAAGAGCACTATGGGACGTGCCGTGCTTCGCCTTATCGAACCGACTTCCGGCTCTGTTATCTTCAAGGGAAAGGATTTCACTAAGGCAACAGGACAGGAACTTCGTCAGATGCGTTCTGATATGCAGATAATATTCCAGGACCCATATGCTTCGTTGAATCCGAGGATGACTGTCGGCGAGATAATCGCGGAGCCTTTGGAGATACAGAAGCGCTATAAGACTAAGGAAGAGGAGCGGAAGAGGGTGCTTGAGGTGATGGATGTTGTTGGCCTCAACCCTAAATACTACAACAGGTATCCTCATGAGTTCTCCGGAGGGCAAAGGCAGAGGATAGGAATAGCCAGGGCTATTGTCCTCGGTCCTTCGCTTGTCGTATGCGATGAGCCTGTTTCAGCTCTCGATGTATCTATCCAGTCGCAGGTGCTGAATCTTCTGAGGCAGCTTCAGTCGTCTATGGGTATGGCTTATATATTCATATCGCACAGCCTGAGCGTCATAAAGCATATATCTGACAGGGTGATGGTAATGTACCTGGGACATGTCATGGAAACAGCAGACAAGGAAGAGCTTTTTGCCAACCCTTCGCATCCATATACAAGGGCGCTTCTTTCTGCAATACCGCTTCCTGAACGGCACTCGAAAGAGAAGCATCAAAGGATTATACTCCAAGGTGATCTTCCAAGTCCTGCTGATCCTCCTTCGGGCTGTGTGTTCCACACCAGGTGCTACATGGCGGATGCTATATGCAGCACGGAGAAGCCGGAACTCAGGGATATTGGGAATGGTCATTTCGTAGCTTGCCACTTCTGTGAGAAGTGCAGGGGAAAGGAGTAATGGATGAAAATCGTTGATATCAGGACACATAAGCTGGAGGTGCCATTGGCGCATCCTCTGAGGATATCACTTGGAATAGTCACGCATGCTATCAGCTGTCTGGTAGAAGTTGTGACAGATGAAGGCATCATTGGATACGGAGAAGGCTCTCCAGGTCCTTTGATCACAGGAGAGAACCTTGCGGGCACTGTCGCGACCGTCGCAGCTCTCAGGGAGAAGCTCATCGGACAGGATCCTAGGGATATCGAGGCTGTGAATGCCATAGCTTCACGTACAGTTGCCTATGCAATGACTGCAAAGGCTGCTGTTGATATCGCCTGCCATGATATCCTCGGAAAGAGCACCGGCCTTCCTCTTTATAAGATCATGGGCGGTATGTCAGGAGAGATCGAGACAGACATGACAGTTGGCATAGATGAGCCTGAGAAGATGGCGGCCCTTGCCAAGAAGCACGTTGAGGATGGCTTTGATACCATCAAGACAAAGGTCGGCACATCTTTTTCTGATGACATTGCACGGGTGAAGGCAATCAGGGAAGCTGTGGGTGATGCTGTGAAGATACGCCTTGACGCTAATCAGGCCTGGCATGCGAAAGAGGCTGTGAATCTTATCGAGCGCCTTGCTGACTATGATATAGAGCTTGTTGAGCAGCCTGTCCAGCGCTATGACTTCGATGGCCTGAAATATGTCACTTCGCATAGCCCTGTACCTATCATGGCTGATGAGGCGTGCTGGGACTCCAAGGATGCTCTTCGCCTTGTTTCAGAGCATGCTGTTGATTATATCAACATAAAGCTTATGAAGTGCGGCGGGCTCTATGAAGCAAGGAAGATTGTCCAGATTGCAGAAGCTGGCGGGGTAGAGTGCATGCTTGGCTGCATGGCAGAGGAGAGCGGAATAGCCATAAACGCTGCCGCAGCTCTTGGCGCCGGAATGAAGAACATAACACGGGCTGACCTCGATGCATCGTTCTCACTCTCTGAGCTTCCGTTCGAGGGTGGCTTCACAGTCAAGGATACCCGTCATCTTGTCCTTTCATCAGAACCTGGCCTCGGTATCAAAGGCCTGAAGCCTTGGGTGATGGCATGAGAGAAGAGTGCGGGAGAGAGCTTGAAGCGCTTATATCTGAAGTAATGGCTGATGGCAATGCCAGAGGGCTTGCCATTGGCGTGACAGATGAAAAGGGAAACATCCTTTATGAACATTATTCTGGGTATCGTGACGCGGAGAAACGCCTTCCTATAAACCGTGACACGATATTCGGCATGGCATCTGTGACGAAGTCCTTTACGGCACTTGCGATAATGCAGATGCAGATGGATGGCATCCTTTCCATAACAGATCCTGTAAGCAAGTACATCCCTTGCTTCAAGGGCAAAAACCAGGGGAAAGATGTTCTTATATGGCATCTGCTCTGCCATTCTGGCGGTTATTTTCCTCTTCCACGCATTGTTGTTGACAAGACAGCTGAGGAGATGGGGATAAAGGACAGCCTTGAGAATGAGCTTATATATAGAGAGGACTTTGCAGATGAAGGCGTGCGCCGCGTAGCATCACGGCTGGACTCTCAGACTAGGTTCACAGGTGTTCCTGGGCAGCGCCTGAGCTATTGCAATGATGGATTCGGGCTTTTATCGGATATCATAAGGCGTCATTCAGGGTATGGTTCATTCGCACGCTATCTTGATGAGAGGATACTCAGACCTCTTGGGATGATGAGAAGCAACACGAGCTTTATCCGCAACACGCTTGATGAAAATGCAGCAATTCTCTATTCGCTTGAGAACGGTGAGTGGAGAGCTGATAAAGACTATGAGAATGATGCATTTGTACTGCATGGTGGCGGTGCCCTCAAGTCTACTCTTTCAGATATGCTGAAATATGCTGCGATGTATCTTGCTGAAGGTGAATCATTGGCTGGTGAAAGGATCATAGATCGCTATTCGATCCATGAGATGGAGAAGCCAAGGGTTCTGATGAAGCCCGGTGTGTACTATGGTTATGGCCTTGAGTCCAAGATGCTTGATGATATGACCATAATAGAGCATAGCGGAAGCCTTCCTGGAGTTTCATCGAACTTTGCGTTCTCTCCAGATGCACAGCTTGGAGTTGTGGTGCTTTGCAACACGATGGATGTTTCTGTCGGGGCTGTATCAGATGCGGTTTTCAATGCAATGCTTGGCCGTCCTGTACTCTCCACAAGGATTGAGCATAGGAAAAGAGAGTGGAGCAAAGCTGAGATGGAAGAGCTTGAAGGCGAGTACATCTCAGGTGAAGGCGATAGCTTCCTTCTCAGGATTGAAGGCAATACGCTTTCCATGACGCTGAACGGAAAACCGATAGATCTTGATGCGATATACCCATGGAAAGGTTTGGTCCGTAAGAAATACAGTGATGTATACCTTACAGCTGTAAGAGATGAAAAAGGTCATGTCTTTGCAGCTCAGTACGGGAGCAGGATCTTTCCTAAGACCATGTGAGGCAAGCTGGGGGTTATCCTGAAGGGGATAGCCCCATGCTTATTCTTCTGAAGATCATTCGCTCTTCCATTCTGCGATTCTTCTTTCGCTTGTGGAGAACGATATGCCCACCGAGTGCATCACCATACCCGGCTTCATGAGATAGGAGTATCTTTCCCTGTATCTCTTCTCCTCAATCTGCCTCAGGGCCTCATCAGCGCTCCTGTCCGTCTTGAGCTCGAATATCCATATGTGCCTGCCTGTAAGCAGGACCTCATCAGACCTTCCTGCAGGCCCCCTGTCTTCCGATACGGCATAAAGCCCTGCCATTATGAATATGGCATGGAATACAGTATGGTACGACCTCTCCCTGTCTCCTCCCATCAGCTCATATGAGAACGCGGAGAAGTACTCGTCAAGCTTCTCCTTAAGGGCCTCTTCATCCCCAGCTGCGGCAGCCCTGGTGAATGATGAGAACCAGTGCTTCAGGAATGATGGGCTTTTTGCATAGCGCGAAAGGAGATTCCCTGCGAACGACGATGCGACCTCCCTGTTCGGGAAGCGGAGGAAAT
>CALXLI010000069.1 GCA_944389155.1 uncultured Spirochaetaceae bacterium
CTTTTCCCAAGGAAGGACAGCAATGACAACTCATCGTGGTATGGCAATCCTTTATATGAGGAAGGTCATGCAGGGATTCTCCGTGTCGGTGTCGGCGATAGCCTTGATGATTTTGACAATTCCTTCATGGAAGGGGAGATGCTTCCGTCTCTGGAGATCGACACATTGATAGCATCAAAAAATTTATATACTTTATTCGGAACTTTTGTTCATAAATATCTTGAGAGGGAAATTTCCGGAGAGAATCAGAAGCCGCTTTCCGACAGCACCCTCGATGACAAGGAGAGCATCATGCTCAATGATGCTGCTCTGGATGCCGCGAAGTCATTCCGCTCATCTTCGTTCTATGGAGAGTATGTAGATGGCAATGAATGCGAGACAGAGGTGAGGTTCTATTATCCTGATGGTGATATGGTGCTGGAAGGTTCTGTCGATCTTCTCATACATTGCAGCGATCATCTTATCGCGGTTGATTATAAGACGGACAGGATCATGTGCCCTGAGATGCACAAGGGGCAGATAACGAAGTATGCAAAAGCAATGGAGGGAATATATGGGAAAAGGTGCCTCTGCTGTGTCCTGTATGTCAGGAACTGGGCAAGAAGCACCTTCTGGGATAAGGACGGGAACGAGGCTTAGAGGGATTTCACAGCATCGACGATCCTTGATAGGGCATTGAGCACATTCTCCCTTGACGTGCCGTAGTTGAACCTGACGAAATGATTCCAGTCATCTCCGAACCATGTGCCGTCATTCATCGCGGCTGACGCATTGACTCCAAAGAAGCGTGAAAGGATTCCTCCTCCCTGTCCGCCTTTGTATTTTCCAGGGTCTGAAAGCACTTCATGCTCGATCTTGTCATAGTATGATGATATATCCAGGAATGTGACGAACGAGGCATTGCCGTTTGCTGCCTTGATCTCAGGGCAGTTGTCTTTGAGGAATGTGCTTATAGCGCTCATGTTGCCGCCAAGGTACCGGCAAAGCTCATTGTTGTATTCCAGCCCTTTCTCATATGCAGTTATCGTCAGCTCTCCTATCACTATCGATGGCTCTGCAAGCTTCATCGCCTTTTCCCTTGCTATGAATGTCTTCTTCATTCCATCATCGGAGAAATGCACGAAGGAGCAATGCTCTCCTGCGATGTTGAATGTCTTTGAAGGTGCAAAGAATGTTGCGCATCTCGCTCCTATGCGCTCATTTGCCTTGCCCATCGGGATGTGCCTGAATCCTGGGTGCACAAGGTCACTGTGTATCTCATCGGACAGCACAATGGCACCATGCTTCTTTCCTTCCATAAGGACGAACTCAAGCTCATCTTCCGTGAAGACTATTCCTGATGGGTTGTGAGGAGAGCAGAAGAGTATGCAGCTCACACCTTCCATTGCCTTCTGGAAGCGCTCTCTGTCAAGGTAGAAGCGTCCTGCGTCATATGAGAGAGGAAACTCGATAAGGACTCTGCCGTTGTTCACTACTATGTCCCTGAATGGCCTGTACATCGGTGATGGGACAAGCACTTTGTCGCCAGGCTCCGTGAAGAGCTCGAGAGTTGATGCAATCCCGTGGAGCATGCCCATTGCGAATGTGATATCATCCGCTCCTACGCTCCAGCCATGCTTGGCTTCGAGCCAGTGCGATGCAGCACTCTCGAGCCTGTCGTGGAAATCCGGATAGGCATATATGCCAAGCTCCGCAAGCTCCAATCCTGTCTTCCTTATATCTGGATCGGTGAGGAAGTCCATGTCCGCGACCCAGAATGGCTCTGCTTCGGGGTTCGATGCGATATTCGCAATCGCCTCGCTGTCCCATTTGACGCTGTTTGTCCCTTTTCTCTTTGCCGGCGTATCGAAATTCATCGCTTGAAAAGCTCCTTTGTATCTACCAGTCCTTTGTACTGGCCATGTGCCTTTGGATAGATTATGGCATTTGGCGGACATCTGTGGTAACAGGCAAAGCATGATATGCAGCTGTCTCCCATGACAGCTTTTCCATTCTCTATCCTTATGTTGTCCATCGGGCATATATGTGTGCATATGCCGCAGCCATTGCATCTGTCACCTGCCATCAGCTGGCCTTTCCTTGGGGCAGCAGCCTGGCGTGACAATGCACGGAAGAAACGTCTCATCACCCATCTTGATGGGATCATGATCCTTTCGTTCTCTATGTCATCGATGATGTGCTCGATCTTGTTCTGAACCTTGTTGAGCGCTGCAAGGGTATCTATCTCACCGACAGCATCCTTTTTCAGCGGGAGATATGCTGTTGGCATCTTGACAGTCGCCCCGTATGAGAGGGCGCATCCTATCCCTGTCAGCTCGGTCTCAAGATCTGAGAGCGCCGTCAGTGGCAGGCCGCTGCAGGTCGCTACCGCATATATGTATCCAAGATTTGAGTTGTCCCTTGCTGAAAGGCAGTCCCTGATGAACCTCTGGACAGGAAAGGGCAGGCCGAAGCAATATACCGGAAACACGATCCCAAGCCGTACGGTGCTTTCAGGAAGAGCATACCGCCCGTCGAGGAATTCCTCTATGAAATGTATCTCGGCACCCTTTATCCTTTTTGCGATGCTCAGGCTGTTGCCTGTTGCTGAATATACTGCGATGACGCTATCCACATAGCTCTCCTTCATCTATAGTCCCGATAAGCGATACAATATCATCTGTATCTTCATCGCTTATGTTCAGAGAAAGCACGATCCTTCCGAGTCTTCCCTCAGAAAGCATCAGGATGCCACTCTTCCTCATAGCGCTTATTATCCTATCGATAGGGTAGGCAGATGAGAAGAATATCATATTGGTTGATGATATCTCAACATCGGCCCAGGATGCGGCAGCGAGCGCTTCTGATATCGCGGCACGATGCTCATGGTCGCTTTTAAGCCTTTCTATGTTGTTTTCCAGCGCATATATCCCTGCAGCGGCGATTATTCCTGACTGCCTCATGCCGCCTCCGAGGATCTTCTTGCATCGCTTTGCCTTCTCTATGAAGTCAGAGTCAGATGCAAGTATCGAGAATGCAGGAGCTCCAAGGCCCTTTGACAGGCAGAATGTGATATCATCGGCCGTGGCTGCATATTCACGGACGCTTATGCCTGACTCAACGGATGCGTTGAATATCCTTGCTCCGTCAAGATGCGTCCAGAGCCCATGGCGCTCAGAGACCTCCTTTATCTTCCTCAGCTCAGCGATAGGGTAGACAATGCCGGAAGTCGTGTTCTCTGTCTCGATCATCGAGGTCTCTGACATGTCATATGAATAGCCATGAATGGATGCCTCGACATCATCGGCTTTCATTATTCCTTTATCGGAGGGGACGATTACAGGAAGAGTTCCTGAGATCGAGGCTATCGCTCCTATCTCGTGGTTCACGATGTGGGAGCAAGATGATGTGAGTATCTCCTTGCCTCTCCCTCCCTTTATCATCATGGGGATGAGGTTTCCCATGCAGCCTGATGAGATGAGCAGAGCTTTCTCCTTGCCTGTTATCTCCTCGGCCATCTCCTGAAGCTTGTTGACAGTCGGATCCTCGCCATAGACATCATCTCCGACCTCGGCTTCATACATTGCCTTTCTCATGGCCTCTGTCGGCTTTGTGAACGTGTCCGAGCGCAAATCATATATTCTCATTCCGTATTTCCTCCAAAAGCGAGAAGAATCCGGGGAATGTCACCTCTGCCGCCTTCTCGTCGTCTATCGTGATTGCACCATCGGCTGCGGACGAGAGGGAAGCCATGGCCATTATGATCCTGTGGTCTCCGAAGCCTTTCACAGCACCGCCTCCGACCTTTCCTGTCCCATGGATCACAAGTCCATCTTCCTCTTCCTCGCACCTGACGCCAAGTGTCTCGAGGTTCTCCCTCATGCAGGAGATCC
>CALXLI010000070.1 GCA_944389155.1 uncultured Spirochaetaceae bacterium
GTAGCGCGAAAGGGACTCGGACCCCTGACCGAGCGGATATGAGCCGCTTGCTCTACCATCTGAGCTATCGCGCCATTTGTCTGCTTTTCAGCAACAGATGAGACTATAGCAGAAACAGAATGTATGTGCAAGTAGATTTTGTAAATTTTGTTTCTATTGTTTTTATGATATAATTTATAAAATAGTATTCCAATCTAACAATTTTAATATTTGTGTATTATTGAGTAGCTGTAATAAGATTTTGTTATGCCTGTACATGGAAAAAGAGAGTAATGGTTTTGTCTATGTTCTTGAGATTCATGCCCCATGGGGGTTATAGTAGTGCTCATGAAGAAAAGATTGATTACTTCGGCTTTGCCTTACGTTAACAACATACCGCATCTGGGGAACCTTACACAGGTTCTTTCCGCTGATGTCTTTGCACGTTTCTGCCGTTCACGTGGCTATGAGACAATGTATGTGTGCGGTACAGATGAATATGGAACTGCAAGTGAGACCAGAGCATTGCAGGAAGGTGTTACTCCTCGTGAGCTTTGCGATCATTACCATGAGATCCATAAAGCAATCTATCGTTGGTTTGATATAGATTTTGATTATTTCGGACGGACTTCGACTCCGCTTCAGACTGAGATAGTCCAGGCAATCTTCAAGGCTTGTGATGATAACGGCTATATAACAGAAAAGGAATCCGAGCAGCTCTATTGCCCTGATTGCGGACGCTTCCTTGCCGATCGTTTCGTAAAAGGTACCTGTCCGCATTGCGGAAATGAGGATGCACGAGGGGATCAATGTGAGAAGTGCGGAACACTTCTTGATCCTACCGAGCTTATAGAGCCAAAGTGCTCTGTCTGCGGTGCAACACCTGTTGTAAGGAAGACAAAGAACCTCTACATCAACCTTCCTAAGCTTCTGCCTCAGCTTCAGGCTTGGATGGACAAGGCCTCGGTGGATGGCTTCTGGGCCAGGAATGCTGTGCAGACAACCATGTCATGGATAAGGGATGGCCTTCAGGAGAGGTGCATAACACGTGATCTGAAGTGGGGAATCCCTGTCAATAAGCCAGGATATGAGGATAAGGTCTTCTATGTCTGGTTTGACGCGCCTATCGGATATATCTCAATCACGGCAAACAAGACAAAGGATTGGGAGTATTGGTGGAGAGATCCTGAGAACACAGAGCTTTTCCAGTTCATAGGAAAGGATAATATACCATTCCATACAGTAGTATTCCCAGCAACTTTGCTTGGAACTGAAGAGAAGTGGACTATGCTTCACCATATGTCTTCAACAGAGTATCTTAACTATGAAGGCGGGAAGTTCTCGAAGTCAAAAGGCATCGGAATTTTCGGCAATGATGTTGAGGAGACTGGAATCCCTGCTGATGTATGGCGATTCTATATGTTCTATAACAGGCCGGAGAAAAGCGACTTTACGTTCACCTGGCTTGATTTCCAGGAAAAGGTAAACAAAGAGCTTATCGGAAATCTCTCGAATCTTGTGAACAGAACGCTTACATTCGTGAAAAGATTCTATGATGGTGAGATAAAGAGCGGAGAGTTTGATGAGGTTCTCCTTGGTGATATCCGCAAGAGAGAGGAAGAAATCACGGCTGCGCTTGAGAGAGCTGATGAGAAAGATGCCCTGCGTGCTATTTTCGAGCTTTCTGATATCGGAAACAAGGCATTCCAGGAAGGTGAGCCATGGAAAGCGAGAAAAGAGGATCCTGAAAAAGCAGAGAAGCTGCTTCGCACGCTTATGTATCTTATAAGGGATCTTGGCGTCATGGTTACTCCTTATATGCCATCAACCGGAAAGAAGATACTTTCCTTCATCGCAGCAGATGGTGCTGATTGGAGTTCTGTCGGAAAGACAGAGCCGGTTCTTCATGTTGAGAAGGTCGAGCTTCTTTTCGAGAAGCTTGAAGACGATAGGATACAGAGTCTGAAAGAGCGTTATTCCGGTTCTCAGAAGGAGAGGGAAGAGCGCAAGAGCGAAGAGAACGGAGGAAATAAAGTGGAAGAGAACACAGAGAAGAAAGAAAGCCTGGCTGAGGAATTTGCTCGCCGTGTGATCCTCAAGGTTTCAAAGATCGTCGAGGTTGAGAAGCACCCTAATGGTGATAAGCTCTATATACTCAAGCTTGATTGTGGTGAGCCTGAGCCGAGGCAGATTGTCTCATCTATAGTTCCATACTATACAATCGATGAGCTTATGGGGCGCAACATCGTCCTTGTCTCGAACCTGAAGCCAGCGAATTTCCGTGGCGTCAAGAGCTATGGAATGCTCCTTGCGGCATCGGCTGCTGATGATACGACGCACTCTACATGCGAGCTTATCTGGGCTGATGATATCGCACCGGGAACTGTGCTGAAATATGAGGGAGAGGGAGATGTGGAGAAAGTCACGACTTATATCAAGCCGGATCATTTCTTTGCCCTTCCTATGAAGACTGTGGATGGATATGTGACAATCGATGGCAGGAAGCTCGGCGCTGATGGTCATTTCCTCCGCGTTGAGAAATACATAAACGGCAATGTTGGTTGATTCTATGGATAGAGATGCGATTCATGCAAGACTGAAGAAGGCTGCAGGGCAGGTGATGGCTGTTGATCGTATGCTTGATGAAGAACGTGATACAGCGATAATGCTTGAGCAGCTCAATGCGGCAAAATCTGCATTGATGAAAGTAGGCGAGATGCTGCTTGAAGAGTCTGTAAGCTCACGTCTTGATGCTCTTGGAGCTTCCGAGACGGAAAAGGAAAAGACAGCAACGGAGATCAGACGCCTCTTTGCAATGTCCTAGACTCAACGATTGATTCTGCGATTGTCCTGAACTCCTTTCCACGCTCGAATTCATTCGTGAAGTGCTCATCAGCGTAAGCGCCGGGGGAGAGCAGGATGATCTCAGATGTATTCTTGATGCCCCTGCGTTCATTGATTGTATCGATGGATGCTGAGATGGCATCTTCCATCCTGTCAAACGGTCCATTGAACTTTATATCCTCACGCCTTAGGAACGTGATGAGCCTGTCTGTAAGCGATCCTGACAGAAGTGTCACCGATACTGCATCTTTTACAGCATCCATGAACATCTGAGGATCTGATTGGCTGTGCTCAGTACCGCCGATTATGAGATTTACAGGAATACCTCTCATTCCACGCATTGAGAATGCAACGGAAAGCGGCAGCACAGAAGCCGAGTCGTTTATGAAAGATATCCCATCGACAACCCCTACAAGCTCAAGCCTGTTCGGTATTCCCTTGTAGCTTGAGAATGCCTTCAACGCGTCCCTTTTCCTGAACCCCATTGCACATACGCATTCCCATGCAAGCTCCATGCCGCTTCTGTATCTGAAAGGATTGAAGATCGACGGGAATGTCCGGACTTTTGTCTTTGGGACAAGGCCTGCAAAGACAAGGCGCTCCTTCAGCGATTTCGGTATTATCACCTTCCTTGCCCATGGCCCGAAGAGAAGGGCTCCTTCTGCATTGAAGTCCGTGTTTGAGGTCGGCATCTTCAGCTCATCTGTCACGCCTATGATATCAATACGTGGCCATTTATATGACAGAGCCTCAGCTGTATCCCTGATCTGCCAGTGCGAAAGCTCAAGGATAAGCACATCGAATGACATATTATCATTCTCAAGGTCCGATAGGATGTGGAAAGCGGAGTATCCAAGGCCTTCGGAGAAAGCTGCCTTCATCCCGAGCTGCGACAGGGCGCTTGAGAGGGCAGATGCTGTGCTTGTCTTTCCCTTGTCTCCTGCGATTATTATCTTCTTTATCCTTTCCGTCCTGGGGTTCTCAAGAAGTGCAGCTATGTCATTGGTTGTGCGTTTTGCCTTTGACTTTATAGCATAGGGGATAGGGACCCCTGGAAGCTTTACGACAAGGTCGGCGTCTTCTACTGCTTTCATCGCTTCAGGCTTTGAGACAAAAAGCGCCCCCATCCTTCTGAGACTCTCTGGAATCTTCTTCTCCGAAGTCTCCATTATGAGGACTTTATTACCAAGCTTAAGATAATACTCAGCAGCTTCAGCTCCACCTCCTGAAGCGCCAAGTCCAAGGATAAGGACGAGCATGTGAAGATTATAATACAAAACAGCGATGCAGTGAGCAAAAAAAAGGATGGTCGGTTTTAGCTATTGCTGCCAGATTTAAGCACTATATGCTTGTTTTATGTTCATGGCCGGCGCTACTTGACGCATATTTTCCAATTAAGCATAATAAACCGGTAATTACAAAAATTCTTGGGGTGTCCAAGAAAGGAGCAATATTGTGCCTTGCGGTAGAAAAAGAAAGAAGCATAAGATAGCAACACACAAGAGAAAGAAAAGGCTTAGAATGAACAGACATAAGAAGAAGTAAGCCCTTCTTGCTATCAAAGCCACCGAGAGATCGGTGGCTTGTCTTATAGGAGCCAGATATGGAAACGAAGATCCCAGCTGTTGTGAATTTTGAAAGCGAAGAAGATGACAGGAAAGCCGTTCTCAGGATAGGGGAGGAGGATGGCAAGGCCATATACACGTTCACGGTGCTTACACCAAGGCTCATCAGGATGAAGGATTGGAATATTGATAACACTGTCTCTCTGCTGCTTGATGGCAGGTGGGAAAGCTTTACCGCATCCGGCCTTTCAACGCTTGCTGATGCAGAGGTGTCTGCAGAGATCCTTGAGAACAACAACAAGCGTTCACGCTACAGGATCAGGATTGCAATACCAGGATCTGTTCCAGGAACATTGAAGGCCAAGGCAGAGAGCCTGTTCATCGAGTAGGCTCTCCATAAAGCGCATCCTGAGGCAGAAGCTTCCTGAGCGCAAGCTCTGCGATCGTTATCCCAAAGACAGCTGTCACGGTCGGCAGTGATCCGAGTATCCGTCTTTTCCGCTTGCTCTCCGCATCTGTCTCTGCTTTATCATCCTGGTCTGGATCTATATAGTCAAATCTTACTTTCTCAGGGGAGAAAACAGCTTCAATGCCTCTCCCGACACCTCGCTTTTTCAGCATCGACCTTACCTGCCGTGCGAGCGGGCAGCCGTATGTATCGAATATGTCTGCGGTCCGTACAAGTGATGATGTACGCCTGAGAGCTGCCCCCATGCTGCTTACTATTGGCACTCCTCTTTTATATGCGTCCTCAAGCAGCGATACCTTCGCTGAGAGCGAGTCAATGCAGTCAAGGACTATATCCGAGCCTGCGAAGATCTCATCGTGGTTTTCCTCAGATATATATATTGGATATGCTTTGATATCGCAGTCAGGATAGATATCCCTTACCCTTATGAGCGCAGCATCTGTCTTCTTCATCCCGACTGTCGAGTGAAGGGCAAGTATCTGCCTGTTTATGTTCGACTCTTCAATCGTGTCGAAATCTACAGCCTTTATGTGTCCTATGCCGCACCTTGCAAGTGTTTCAAGAGCGTGCCCTCCGACAGCTCCTATGCCGCATATGGCAACGCTCTTGCTGTGCAGCAGCTCAACATTCTCTTTACCGATAAGGCGTTCAAGCCTGAGAAACTGATCTGTCATAATATATCCCTGATCCTTCTTTCGCTTTCCTTCTCTATATCCCGTCCTGTGATCATCGAAAGCTTTCTGTTCCAAGCGGAAAGAACAGCCATCTCATCATCCCCGGTCTTCATATCGGTTTCCGTGACAAACGGAAGAGAAAGCAAGGATGGAAATGACTTGGCCCTTTCCGCCCTTGGAGATATGGATATGATACCGCCCAGGCCGATAAAGCACTTTGCCATTTCCCCTGAGCCTGTGAAACCGTGTATGATGAAGCGATCTATACCCATATCCCTGAGAATCTGATGGACAGTACCGTAGCAGCGCACTGCGTGTATTACAGCTATCCTGTCGCATTCCTTTGCAACAGATAATGCATCCTTGAATATCCTGATCTGCTTCTCCTCGTCCGGATAGCGCTTATCAAGCCCTATCTCCCCGATATGGCCACCGGCTTTTGCGGCTTCATATAGCTTTTCGATATCGCTCTCGCATCCCTCTGGTATCGTTCCTAGTGCCCAATGCCTGAAAGTCCTTGCGCTTTCAAGGAATTGTGTGCTTTCCGTGCAGACAAAGGCATTCTCTGTATGTTCTCCGATATGGGCATGGGCATCAAACATATATTTCATTCTATTCGAACTCGGATGATTGCAAAAGATAGATAAGATGGAGTAGCGTCTATATATGCTGGAAGAACTGAAGGAAAGGGTATACAGGGCAAATATAGAGCTCGTAAAGCACGGCCTTGTGATATTCACATGGGGCAATGTAAGCGCATTTGACAAGGATTCCGGGCTTGTCGTCATAAAGCCGAGCGGCGTTGAGTATGATAAGATGGAAGGCTCTGATATGGTTGTAGTCGATCTGGATGGCCGTGTCGTTGAGGGGCGTCTCAGACCGTCTTCTGATACTCCTACGCATATTGAGATATACAAGGCAAGACCCGAGGTCGGCGCTATTGTCCATACGCATTCCTCTTTCGCCGTGGCATGGGCTCAGAGCGGGAGGGATATTCCCTGCTATGGAACGACACATGCCGATCATTTCTATGGTGATATCCCATGCACCAGGGCATTGAGCGATGAAGAGATTGCCTTTGATTATGAAAAGCACACAGGCACAGTCATCCTCGAGGCGTTCTCTGACCGCGATATCCTCTCCACTCCAGGGGTGCTCTGCATGAACCACGGTCCGTTCGCTTTCGGCAGGAGTGCAGAAGAGGCTGTCTATAATGCAGTCGTTCTGGAGGAGATTGCCAGGATGGCATATGTCTCAGAATCCCTGAATCCTGGGATAAAGCGTGCAGGAAAGGCTCTGCAGGACAAGCATTATTTCAGGAAGCATGGGAAGGATGCTTATTATGGGCAGAGAAAACAATTCTAGGCACGTGCAAAAGTTAGGGTAGCATATATGGAAAAACTATTGACTATGATGGCATAAAGAAGCTATAGTCAATAAGCCTCTTTATCCGAATGATCGGATCGAAAATCTAAAGGCCACAAGGAGGAACCATGATTCAGAATTATGAGTTCACAGTCATCCTCGAATCAGACGAGGAGAAGTTCAAGGCAGGCATGGAGCTTGTTAAGGAGACTTTCGCACGCTACAACGTAAATGTGACGAAAGAAGAGGATATGGGTGTCAAGACCCTTGCATACCTGATCAAGAAGCAGGACAGAGGTCATTACGTCTATTTCGAACTTGAGGCTGATACAGCTTCCATCTCTCCTATGAACAACATCTTCCAGCTTTCAACACTGGTTCTTAAGTTCTTGTTCGTAAATCCAGAGAGGAAATAAGGATAGCCTATGCCTTCAGATATGAATGTCGTCGTTCTCATCGGACGCTTGGTCCGCGGCAGCGAGCTCAGGTATCCGCAGAACGGTGGGACGCCTAGCCTTAGATTCTCAATAGCAGTTAACAGGAATCGTAGAGGAGCCGATGGAAACTGGACTGAAGATGCCAGTTACTTTGACTGCGTCTACTTTGCCAAGAATGCTGAGGCGATGAGCCAGTATCTTGAGAAGGGCAGGCAGGTTGCGATTCAGGGTGAGCTCAGGCAGAACAGGTGGGAGAGCGATGGTCAGACACGTTCACGTGTCGAGATCTTCGTAAACAATCTCACGCTTCTCGGCCAGGCTCAGGGCAATGGTTCTGCACCACGTATGCAGAGTTCATCATATCCTCAGACTCAGCAGTATCAGCAGCAGTCACCATCGGTTTCTGCAATGCCTGATATGTCAGGTCCTGAGGAATTCCAGGATGATAATATCCCATTCTGATTTTAGGAGAATAAAATGCGCGAAGAAAATAATGAATTCATGGACAAGGATGCCGCTCTCAAGGATAGGAAAGGCGGTGTAAGGAAGCTTGGTTACAAGAAGAAGGTATGTAAGTTCTGCCAGGGAGCAGCTCCTGCTGATTACAAGAACCCTGATGCACTGCGCCGCTATATCACAGAGCGCGGCAAGATCCTTCCAGCTCGCATAACAGGAACATGCGCAAAGCATCAGAGAGCTCTTAACAGGGAAATCAAGAGAGCTCGCACTCTTGCTTATCTTCCATTCGAGAAGAAGTGAGGCATAGGATGCAGAGAGGAGAGAGAAGTGCGCTGAGAAGCTGCATTGAAGCAGTGCTGATGTTCGTTATCAGCTTCATCTTCTTCAATATGGATTTCTTCACCATCTTCTTCATCCTCCCGCTGCTTCTGTATGCCATCAACAACGGGGAGAGGAAGGCAATCCTGCTGATAGTCCTGGAGGTTCTCCTGATAATCGTGACTGATTCATTCATGATATCAGATAGCCTGACTACCAAGCTTGGTTTTGCGTTGCTTCTCATTGATCTGTATATTCCCTTGTCGCTGTCAGCGGCTGGGATTGTCTGGCTACGGACACGAGGTGAGAGGAGGCTGCTTCGAAGACTGCTTTTCGTGTTGCTTCCTGCCATCATCCTCGTAGTGCCTGCCGCCGCGTTCATATTATCTGATAGGGCGCTTTCCTCCGCAGTCTATACTGCATATGGAAATGCGTTTGCTGCAGTTCTTTCACCGATGCTGAGCCTTGTTGCTCCGGGAGTTGATGTAAGCGTCTTCATCGACCTTATATTGATAACCGTGACAAGCTTCCTGTTTCCGGTATTGCTCTGCGGCATCTGTGCAACGTGCTTCATATACGAAAGCGCATTGCATTCAAGAGAAAGCGATTGGGAAGAGAGTGTCATGCGTTTCTCTTTCCCTCAGGACGCGATCTGGGGCTTCATAATCTCATGGGCCTTGGTCCTTATCCTGCGCTTTGTATCAGCTCCCATGCTGCTGGAGATAGCAGTGATGAACGCAGCGCTGGTCTGGACGGTATTCTATGCAATACAGGGCTTCACTGTCATATTCGCTAGAATACGCCGGAGGCACAGGACGGTGAAGAGCATGACAGTGCTCATTGTCCTTGTCATCATGAGCCTGCTCATCCCAGGGATAAATTTCATAATTCTTCTTGGCGTCCCGCTTCTGGGCGTCTTGGAGAACTTCTTCGATCTGAAGAAGATAGGAGTTCAGGATGAAGATCATTCTTAATCAGGATGTCACACACCTCGGGGAAGAGGGAGATGTCGTAGAGGTAAAGGACGGATATGCAAGAAACTACCTCCTTCCTACAAAGGCAGCTGTAATCTACAACAAGGCCAATGAGGCTCTCTTCAAGTCAAGGGCAGCAGCTATCGAGCAGAGAAAGGCAGAGAAAAGGGCAGCTTCTGCTACTCTTAAGGAGAAGCTTGACAATGTCGTTCTTGCAATCACTGTTCCAGCTGGTGAGTCAGGAAAGCTCTTTGGCTCTGTAACATCACAGATGGTTCAGGCAGAGCTTCAGAAGCTTGGCTTCGAGATCGAGAGGAAGAGAATCGATGTTGCAACACATGCAATCAAGATGACTGGCACATACAGTGTCATCATCCATCTTTATGAGAACGAGTTCTCTTCAGTCAAGCTCCTTGTACAGTCTGAGGCTGAGAGACTTGCTGCAGAGAAGAAGGCTGCAGAAGAGGCAGCAGCTGCTGCAAAGGCTGCTGAGGAAGCTGCAAAGGCTGCAGAAGAGGCAGAGAATGCTGAGAGTGCAGCATCTGAGGAAGCTGTAGAGAGCGAAGAAGCTCCAGCAGCAGAGACAGAGTCTCTTTAAGGCCCAGAGTGAGGACTTTACCTCATAATGATGATGCCGAGAAAGCCATTCTCGGCGCTATACTTCTTAATGAGGAGGCTTATGACAGCGTATCGCAGCTTGTCAGCGCCTCCGATTTCTATCAGCCAGCCAATGCTGAGATATTCACGGCTATTGCCCGGATGAAGGAGTCTTCATTTGCCTTCACTGTCGATATAGTTACCCTTGTTGATTATCTCAAGAAGCAGAACAGGCTTGAGAAGGCTGGTGGCATTGCTTATATATCATCGCTTACAGACTCGAATACGATAATAAGCAACTCTGAGCAATATGCTAAGATCGTGAAGGAGCTGTCTGTAAGGCGTCAGCTTATCACGCTGACATCAGATGTCAACAACTCCGCTTACGATGAGTCGAACAATATCTACGATGTCCTGGATAGCAGCGAGAGCTCGATGATGAAGCTTTCTGAGGAAGGTTCCATTGATAAGGAAGATTATTCCATAAGCTCAATTGTCTCAGGGGTTATCCAGACAATGATGAGCCGCATATCAGGAGAGGCGGAGGACGACTCTGTACCGACAGGTTTCCAGATCCTCGATAAGTATACAAATGGCGGATTCAAGCCCCAGGATTATATAGTTGTCGCAGCTCGTCCAGGCATAGGAAAGACAGCCTTCGGCGTCTCCATGATCCGCAACATGATCAGGGAGTACAAGAAAAGCGTTGCGTTCTTTTCCCTGGAAATGCCAGCGTCGCAGATAACGATCCGACTGCTCGGAACTATCTCGAAGGTAAATACAAGCAATATATCAAGAGGGGATCTTTCAGAGGATGAGACAACCCGCGTGGTTGATGCTGCGAATACGCTTTATCCTCTTCCTCTTTATATAATAGATGTTCCGAACATCAAGCTCAGCGATCTCAGGGCAAAAGCCAGGATGCTTCGCCGTGACAAGCATATAGACTGTATCGTGATTGATTACATCGGCCTTATCGATCCAGGTCTTGATCCACGTACACCTCGTCATGAAGTCATTGCAGCTGTCTCAAAGTCGCTGAAGCAGCTTGCCCGTGAGCTCAAGATCCCTATCATCGTGCTCTGTCAGGTTTCCAGGGACAGCGAGGAGCGTGAGCCTATGCTTTCAAATCTAAGGGATTCTGGATCCATTGAGCAGGATGCGGATGTTGTTATGTTCATACACAGGGCGAGGACGCTCTCCGAGGAGGACAAGCAGAACCTTGCAAAGGATTCCAATGGCAGGGCTGTGCTGCAGATAACGAAGATCATCGTTGCAAAGCAGCGTAACGGCGAGACGGGAAGCTTCAAGGTAGGATACAATGCAAATACTACGTCCTTTGAAGAGGTTTCCCAGAGTGAGATATTCAGAGAGCCAGTCCTTCCGGATAAGAAAGGCTATGAGAAGAAATAGGCTTTAGCATCAATGGCATAGACTATCACCATGATGGCAAAGGCAAGTATCATCCCAATGATCTGCAGTATTACATAGGTCCTCGGAGAGAGGGCCTTTCTTCTTATGCATTCAAACAGGGCCATCAGCATCTGCCCGCCATCGAATGTAGGTATCGGAAGTATGTTTCCAGCTGAAAGCGATATGCTGATTATAGCGAGAAGCTGCAGAAGTCCCCTTATTCCGCTATTCTGGCTTACGGCGAAAGCCTCAACCGTAATATGACCAATGCTTTCTGCTGCTTTCACTGGTCCTGTTATGACTCTCAGAGCCTCTTCGAAGTGGAATGTAAGGAATGCACCAAGGGCAGAGAGAGTAGAAGAGAACATCTCTGAGCTTCGCTTCAAGGCGCTTGATAGCGGATTCCCGCCATCTCCAGCAATCCTTATATTGCTTTTCCATGAAAATGGAAGGTGCCCGTCCTCAATCCTTCTTTCCAGCGTTGTACCTGAGCGCTCTATCGTAAGCGTGAAGCTGCTGCCTTCGTTCTCATATATATCATAGGTTGAGACAACATCCTTTCCATCTATGCTGATTATCCTGTCTCCAGGCAGGAAGTCCTCAGAATCCGAACTTCCTACAACAGCTGGCTGCAGCAAGGCTATCCCGTATGCCCATCCATCATCAGTCTCTACAGGTATAAGGGAGGGCTCGATAATCTTCCCATTACGAAGCACTGTAATCGGGATCATCTCTCCGCTGTGTTCCCTTATGAATCCTTCTGCGTCCTGCCAGTCAATGAATGCCCTGTCACCTGATGCAATGAGCTTGTCGCCTTTCATGACGTTGGGTTGCTCTATCGCGGAGTGAAACAGTGAAGGGTAGGCTGTGACTGGCGTTATGTACGCTTCATCTGAAAGTCTTTCGACGGGAATCATCGCGGAGAGCGTAAGCAGGATGAGAGCAAGCACGAAGTTTGCAAGAGGTCCAGCCAGATATATAAGAAAGCGCTTGAATGGCGATGCTGAGAAATAAGAGCCATCTTCTGCCTTATCGAGGTTTTTCTCATTATCCTGAAGTGCTTTCGTGAGATCCAATGATCCCTGCATCCTGCAATATCCACCGAATGGAATCATCGAAATCCTGAATTCAGTTCGCATGCCATGATACGAAACAAGCTTCGGTCCTATGCCGAATGACAGAACGTCAACGCCAACGCCAAACAAGCGGGCAACTAGGAAATGCCCAAGCTCATGAAGGAAGAGCATGATGCCTATGGCCAGGAGTCCAAGAAGAATAAGAGGAAGCGAGGCTAGCATAGGGCTTCTGTCTCCGCTTTTGCTTTCTTCTCTATCTCAAGTATCTCATCTATCGTGCTTGGACGATAAGACCAATCCATGCCGAATATATCCTTCGTTATATCGCCGATTGCAGTGAAAGGGATGCGTCCAGATAGAAAAGCATCCACAAGAACCTCGTCAGCTGCGCAGTATGCTATCGTATAGCTTCCTCCCATGTTCAGTGCATCATACGCCAGACTAAGCATCGGGAATCGGCTTCTGTCCCAGTCCCTGAAAGATAGATCAAGGTTTTTGAACGATAGGGGAGAGACAGCATCTTTGCCGCTGTCCACTCCATTTATAGCTGAGACAATAGGGAGAGACATGTCAGGATTCGATAGAAGAGCATAGACCGCGCCATCCTCCATCTCGATCATGGAATGGACTATGGACTCCTTGTGTATCGTCACATCAATCAGCTCAGGCGGAAATGAAAACAGAACCGAGGCCTCTATCACTTCCTGTCCTTTGTTGGCAAGCGTTGCACTGTCTATTGTTATCTTCCTTCCCATCTTCCATGTTGGATGTTTCAGTGCTTCCTCTACCGTTACCGTGGAAAGATCCATTCTGTCCCGGAAAGGGCCTCCTGATGCTGTTATTATGAGTTTCCGGGCATGTCTGCCTTTAAGAAGCGAATATATTGCGCTATGTTCGCTGTCAACAGGTATGATTTTCACTCCATGCTCTCTTGCGCTTTGCATTACCAAGCTGCCGCCAAGCACAAGCGATTCCTTGTTTGCAAGGGCTACATCGAAGCCTGATGATATGGCAATCATCGTATATTCAAGTCCAGCTGTGCCTGATACTGCGTTCAGGACTATATCGGGACAGGAAGAGATTAGGGTGTCC
>CALXLI010000071.1 GCA_944389155.1 uncultured Spirochaetaceae bacterium
ACTAGTTTTTGACGAAGAAAATCTTCGGAAATATAGATAATTGGGAGAAATGAGAGAAATATATGGAGTTTCTGAGAATCAAAGCTACTATATATAGTGTGAGAACATATGTTACCATTGAGTGGGAGTGATTGCATTTTATCTCTAATATGAAAGCAGAAAACTTTTAAAACTGGCATGGAAAACAGAGTTGCTTCTATGAGAGAGTGATAGCCTCTCAGCTGTTTGTCCGACATGCTGTGCTGACGTCATTCAGGATTTCCTCCCTCCTGCCACTGTCCAGACCGGCTTCGTCTGCCAGCCTTCTCAAATCATCATCAGTAATGTTTTTCCCCTTGCCACATACTGAAGTCGAGTGTTCTCTATAGTAGGTTGTGCTGACAGTGAGGTCATAGGCGGGGGAAAGATGCCATTTTCTGGATACTTCATCGTACAGGAATGCGAAATTCTTTCCGTGGTCATCCTGATTGCCGATCTTCACGTTGAAAACCGCTCTCCTGAACGCCTCATACATCTGGTTTTCGTCTTTTGTGAGGAAGTATGTCGCCTTGAGCAGGTGTCTGTAATCCAAGGAAGGGTATCTATGAGATGATTCAAGAAGGCCTGACAGGCTGATCATGTGGATCCGTTTCCCATTTTGCCTGTCGAAGCGTTTACTGGCGAAGAAGCCCTTTGTCAGCTTTGATTCCATCAGTCGGAAAACGGCAGTATCGAGTCCTGCATCGACAGCTCTCAGGTTGCAGTCGTATTCCTTCACTCCTGCATCTTCACCGTCCATGGATGCCGGAAACTTTACAATCCAGGGTTCTCCGTCAATATACGCATTGATTTTTGGCCTTGCACCTCCTGATGAGCCACCATTGTGGAATAGGTCGTCCATGGCGTACTTGGAAATATCCTTTTCTGCCAGGATGAGCTTGGAGGCGCTGAAAGAAGCATCAAGATCTAACTTGTCTGTTCCTTTGCTTTCCTCTAATCGAGGAATGAACTCTAGAAGTCCCGAAGAGCTATCACCTAACAAGCATAATCGTGTGATGATGCTTGTCTGTATAGGATCAATCCCGATGCTTGCCAAGTATCTGTCTGTGAGGAGCCGTCCCCACCCATCTGGCAGGCAGTCGTCGAAAACTCCAGCTATATACTCAAAGGCGCTGTTGGTTGTTGTGAAGAGCCCTGGCTTCAGTGGTAGGGAAAATGGGCTGATCGAGAATCCTGATTCAATCCACTGAGGCGAGTATTCAAACGCAGTGAGTCCGCGGTCAGTCAGGGCAATAGTCCCGACGAGTCTGCCGTATGCCATCACATCAGCCTTTTCGACGTTTCGCATCTAACAACTCCTTCATCGATTGGTACTCTTGCGGTTCGAAGAGATTCAGAAATGCCTTTTCGTCATTGAGGACAGCTCCAATTCTCACCAGAGAGGCAAATGAAATCTCACCCGTCTGCTCAAAGCGCCTCAAGGAGGAAAGAGAGAGGCCTGCACGCTGTGCCATCTCTTCTTGGGTGATACCTTTTTGCTTCCTTCGTTCCTTTTCCTTCCTTGCAATTTCTTTCTGGATATCTATCGGCATCATGCCGAATTCATCAAGATTAATCATGTAATAATATTTTATCACTTTACGGAGAAAATACAAGAAAATGATAAAATACTATTACTTTCATAAAGCATACATGTATCGTCTTGGGAATCCAATTGCGGGAACACTCCCGTCTTCAGCCAGGAGAAGAAAGCAATCTATTTTCCTTTTTGATTTTTTGTATCCGTATCTTCTGGGGGTAGGGAATATGTGAGCTTGCTTTGGTGCGTTGAGAGTCTCAGGACACCTTCGATATAGGCATTGAACCTGTCTGGGAAAGCCTTCATTTTTTATGAAGTTGTTTTATGTTTTTCTTTCCATATCCTATACATCTCGATAGAGCTTGGGCGTTTTTCCAGATTTGTTATCAATACGACATTCCTATCTTCATCAGAGTAGGTGAAATACCTGTCCCATTCGTAGAAGTACGGACCTTCTCCAAGCACCCTTATGTAATCCATCAAAGATTGCATCAGGTAGATCATATTCCCAGTATCTGTCAATGCATCATTTGAATAAAAGCCAGTCCATTTGCCTTTTTCCCATCCCCTTAGCGCTGCAAGAGCCCTTTCATATCCTTCTCTTGCCTCTCCAGCTTTAATGAATGACAGCTTCAGATCACCTTTCCTGAATGCAATGTAGGACCTGATGAAAGAGAGAGCTGCGCCTGATGATTCCTTATACCAGGCAGCGTGGACTCCCAGGTAGTCTTTAAGAAGATGTGAATCAGTATTGTTGATCTTTTCAGCCAGGTCTTCAAATTTCCTATTGCTGCTTATCGATGAGAAGCATCGTGGAAAAGGCTATGGGAAAATGCTTATGGAATATTGGGAAGCTGATATGAAATCCCAAGGATATGACATGTTGCTGACTTCAACGCGAGTTGATGAGGACGCACAGCATTTTTACCGAAGGCTTGGCTACAGGGACTGTGGCTGCTTGATTGTGGATATCCCAGAACATGGGCAGTCTATGGAGATGTTCATGGCCAAGGCAATACAATAATCAAGCTGGAAGGATGGGGATGCTTATCTCTCAGTTTTCCTTCTTTTGAAGGCCATCGGCTGCCTTATATGGATCTCAGTTCTGCTTTTCCTCATCTGGAAGGATTATGTTGAGAAGGATTGCCACTATTGCTGCAATCACGACAGGGGATGAGGCAAAGACCATCGTTACCCAGTCCGGGAACTGGGAGAGTGATTCGCTTACCATGCTTACTCCCATGCCGAGTGCCGCAGAAAGGCCGACTATCGAGGTGTTCCGATAGCTCATTGGCTGCATTGCGACAAGCTTCATGCCTGTCATCGCTATTGATGCGAAGACTGATACCGTAGCCCCTCCTAATACGCATTGCGGTATTGTCGTAAGGAGAGCTGAGAATTTTGGAATCAGCCCTGCAATGAGAAGCATCGCTGCAGTGACAGCCAGGACTTTTCTGTTTATTACCTTCGTGGATGAGACGATTCCGACATTCTGTGAGTATGTGGCATTCGGAAGTCCTCCGAATACGGCAGAGATAAGATTCGATAGCCCGAAACCGATTATTCCCCCTCTCAGCTCATTGCCGGATGGTTCCCTGTTCATTCCTCCGATCGTAGTTGCGGACATATCACCAATAGCCTGTACAGCATTTATTGCAAACAGGACAGCGAATGCAATGCTTGATGAGAGCTCAAACCTGATGCCAAATGGTGCGACTTCAGGGAGAGAGAAGATGCCAGCCTCCTTGATTGCAGAGAGATCGACCATTCCGAAGAACGCCGAGAATAGGTAACCAGCGGCAATTCCCAGGAGTATTGATGCAAGCTTGAGCATTCCCTTTCCGAAGTGGTTGAGCGTTGTCACGCAAACCAGCGTGAAAATCGCTACAATCCAGTTCTGCCAGGATCCGAATGATGCACTCCCGCTTCCTCCTGCCATATATGTTATTGCTGTAGGATAAAGAGAAAGGCCGATAGTGAAGACTACGGTTCCCGTAATCAAAGGCGGAAAGAGGCGTTGGAGCTGCTTTGCAAAGATGCCGATGACAATAGCAATAGCCCCTCCTATGATCTGTGCTCCAAAGATCGTGGCTATGCCGGATGTCGCTGCAATATCCTGCATAGTTGCAAGGTACGCGAAGCTTACGCCCATGATAAGAGGCAGCCTTGCTCCGCAGAAACGTGTGATACCGAAAAGCTGCAGCAATGTTGAGACTGCAGCACAGACAAGCGAAGATTGGATCAGCAGGATCCTCATAGAACTATCCAGCCCTGCAATTGATGAGATGATGATCGCTGGCGTGACGCAGCCGACTATCATTGCAACGAGGTGCTGTACTGCCATTGGAAGCGTATACTTCAAAGCAGGCAATCTGCCATTCATATCGAACAGTAGCTGTTTGGTATCATCCATATCGAGAATTATAGCACCGGAAAACCAAAATTCACTTTCTTTATGCATATGCCAATAAAATTCATGACATGCTATGCTGCTGGATTCCTGGATAAGAATGTATGCATTGTTATCCGTGAATGACATTCGTTCTATTCATAAGATTGCTTTTCCATATTTCTTATCTTTTTCTGATCTGGATTTACTTTCTGAGGTTATCATTATATCAAGGAGGAAATTATGACGAATGACGAGATCTATGATTTCATCGGCGAGCTTGCAATAGCTCTCTATTCCAAGAAGATCCAGATTTCCCTTGGTTCGCTTAGAACCATAATGCTGGATAAGGGCAAGGATTATGTGAACAACAGGGGCATGGCATCCGCTGTCTCCGCTGCATACCGCAGATGGAAGGAGAAGGACCCTATCATCTATTACGCCATCGCGTATACCTATACCGATCGCGAAGGTAACCTTGCCTGGGATGATCCGAAAAAGGCACCGGAGAAAGCTGTTGAGGCTGCCGTTGGGGGAAATGAAGATGTGCTGGAGGTAGCTGCAGAGGAAGCCCCGAAGGCTGCGAGGAAGTCCAGTTCGAAGAAGAAGGCTGCAGAGGCTGTGCCTGAAGCTATGGCTGAACAGGATTTATTCTCAGAGCCTGCTGAGGCGGATCCTGTAGAGGCTCCGGAGGAACAGGCAGAACCAGAAGATGTGAAAGCCGAGGAAACAGCCGAAGAGATAGACACATCGTCTCAGAAAGAGGAAAAGCCTGCAAAGAAAACAGCTGCCAGGAAGAAAGCAGCAGAAAATGCCGAAGAGAGTACAGATGTGAAGATCGAGCCTTCTGAGGACCTTCCAGCATCTGAGGAGGCTTCTGGCAAGAAAAAGGCAGCGGCTAAGAAGAAAAAGTAAGCAGTATCAAAATTGGGGATGATAGGGCCTTGTTGCATAAGCAATAAGGTCTTTTTCATCTATGCTATCAAATAAAATGCCGTGCTTTTCAGATATAAGCCTTTTGATATACCCTTGTTCCATCATGAAAAGAATATATTCAGCAGCTTTGGCTGTATTCCTGCTTTCTGCATTTCTCGTATCCTGCTCAAGGAACGGTGCTTCTGAAGAAGTGAAGTCTGCGGTACCTTCGCCTTCAACAGTACGAATGGCCATTGCTGTTGATCCCGATGGCCTTGACCCGCAGATGAGTGCAAGCGCAAGCACATTCCAGGTAACAAGCAGCATATATGAGACACTTGTGACTGTCGATGAGAATGGAAATATCGAGCCATGCCTGGCGAAAAGCTGGAGCATAGCCGAGGATGGCCTTTCCATTGCATTCACGCTTCGAGAAGGGGCGATGTTCTCAGATGGCGATGCCTGTAATGCCGAAGCTGTAGCCGCATCTTTCACAAGGCTTGTTTCCCCGTCATCCGCAAGGAGCCAGGATTATAGCTTCATCTCATCCATAGAGGCTGTTGACGAGAATACTGTACGCTTTGCATTCAATAGCCTGGATGTGACAGCTCTTGCCAAATTTGCATATCCTTGGTCTGCAGTTGTCGATACAGAGCATGATGAAAGCCTCAGGACAAATCCTGTGGGCAGCGGTCCGTATATGCTTTCCAGCTGGATTCCTCAGCA
Organism: uncultured Spirochaetaceae bacterium; assembly: GCA_944389155.1. Classification (GTDB taxonomy): domain Bacteria; phylum Spirochaetota; class Spirochaetia; order Sphaerochaetales; family Sphaerochaetaceae; genus Ornithospirochaeta. The sequence goes on from CALXLI010000071.1 coordinate 5,589, forward strand.
GTCTCTCATCCTTGAGAGGAATCCGTACTATAACGGTGACTGTGATATTGATATGGTTGAGTTCGTCATAATGAGCGATATGACAAGTGCTGTCACTGCGATGAGGAATGAACAGCTTGATATAATACTCATCACCGGTGATCTTGTTGGGCTTTTCGAGGGAGATGACCGCTTCACGATACATGCCCTTCCTACAAATGGCCTGCAGCTCATGGCTATGAATAATGAAAGCGAAGGACTTGATGATATAAGGGTACGCATGGCTATCAACCATGCTGTGGACAAGAATGCCCTGATAGAAGCTGTATGGTGGGGGTATGGGGAGCAGATAGGCTCGCATTTCCCGGTTGTCCTCAGCGAGTATGCAGATATGAATGGAAAGTATCCATATGATCCGGAACGGGCCAGGGAGCTTCTTGCCGAGGCTGGATATGGAGAAGGGGAGCTTCATCTGCGGATGTTCCTACCGAAGAATTATCAGGAATATGTGAATGCAGGCCAGGTAATTGCCGATATGCTCAGGAATGTCGGTATTGATGTTGATATCCAGATAGTCGAATGGGCGACATGGCTGAGTGATATCTATAACGGCAGGGATTACGATCTTACGGTCGTTGGGCATACCGGACGCCTTGACGCACTTTCCCTCCTTTCCCGTTACAGGCATGATGCTGCTGAGAACTACTTCAACTATGCAAATGATGAGTTTGACAGCCTGCTTGATGCTTATGCAGGGGAAGCTGATGAGATGAAACGCAGGGAGATTGCCGTCAGGATGGAGGAGATCCTTGCTGAAGAGGTTCCGGCTCTGTATATACAGGATCCTATACAGATATACGTAACCGATTCATCTTTGGAGGGCTTCAGGACATATCCGATAAATATATTCAGGATGGATCTCCTTGAATACTCTGATAGATAAGCTAGGAAGCATCCATTCAAAATGCTAGACTTTCAGCAAGATGGGAAAGTATATAGCGAAGAGGCTTCTTGCATCCCTTGCAGTCATGGCGATAGTGAGCTTCATGGCTTTTGCCGCTCTTGAGCTGATACCAGGCAATGCGGCTTTGATTGCAGCTGGCACGGAGGGATCAGCATCATCTGTCGCATCCATTGCATCTGGTCTGGGGCTGGACAGGGGGTTCATGGAGCGTGTCCTGATTTACTATAAAGGGCTTCTTTCATTCGATTTTGGCGTTTCAAGCTATTTTGGTGAAAGCGTATCAACGCTTATCAGGCAGCGCATCGGTGTTACATTCTCGCTTGCGTTCCTATCTGTCCTTCTGGCTTTCTTCGTCTCTGTCACCCTTGGATCTGCAGCGGCGCTTGGAAGAGGGAGATTCCTTGATGCATTCTCCAGAAGCGTTGTCCAGGTCTTCTCAAGCATCCCGTCCTTCTGGCTTTCACTTCTTTTCCTCATACTTTTCTCGTCTGTGCTTCATTGGGTCAATGTCGGTGACTATGTTCCACCATCGGTCAGCCTGAAAGGTTATCTTTCATCGATAATCATCCCTGTCGCTGTCCTTGCAATAGGCGAGACCGGACCGCTTCTCCGCCTCGTGCGTGCCAGCATGATACGTGCAAGGAATGAGGACTGGTACAGAATCGGCAAGGTCCGCGGGATATCAAGGATCAGGCTAGTAATGGCATATGCGCTGCGCTATGCGCTTCCAGGTCCTCTTACGCTTGCAGGCAGCGAACTTGCCAAGCTCCTTGGAGGAACGGCAATAGTTGAGTCAGTATTCGCGCTGCCAGGTCTTGGCCGCCTGTTCCTTACAGCTGTCGAGATGAGGGATATCCCATTGGTGGAAGGAATTGTGATATTCGTCTCGTTCCTCGTTGTCCTTATGAACCTGGCTACCGATCTCATCCTATTTATCTCAAATCCTTCGATGAGGAAAGCAGGAGGCATCAGATTATGAAGAAGCACAGAATTTCATTCATGATCGGGATAGTCCTCACTGTATCAGCAGCAGTCCTTTCTGCTGTATCTATTGCGTTCACTCCTTATGATCCTGAGTCCATGGATATATATAACCGCTTTCAGGGGCCATCTTCTGAACATCTCCTCGGTACCGATCATTTCGGCCGTGATATTCTATCAAGGATCATGAGCGGAAGCCTTGTAGCCCTTTCCAGCGCCCTTCTTTCTGTGACAATCGGTGCTGTCCTGGGGATTGCTCTAGGCCTTGTCGCTGCGCTATCGCCAAAGCGCATAAGCGGTATCCTGCAGCGGATAATCGATGCTCTCATGGCCTTTCCTACGATACTTATAGCGCTTGTGCTGGTCACGATAGCCGGCAAAGGAATCCTTCCTTCAGCTCTGGCTGTCGCTCTTTCCATTGTTCCTGTATTCTCCCGTCTTGTATATACGATGATTCTGGAGACGATGGAAAAGCTTTACATCAGGGCAGCTGTGAGTTATGGGGCAGGCAGATTCCGGATTGCCGCTTTCCATCTTTTCCCTCCGATGCTTTCCCGTCTTGTGGTACAGTTCACAGCATCCATAGGGAATGCGATCCTTCTGGAATCATCGCTGTCGTTCCTTGGACTTGGCATACAGCCGCCATCGACGAGCCTTGGGATGATGCTGAGCGAGGCGAGAGGATATGTGCTGACTTATCCTTATCAGGCTATACCTGCAGGCATTGCCCTTCTTGTCATCGTCCTTGGATTCAATCTCCTTGGCGACGGGCTGAGCGAAGTGCTTGAGAGAGGTAGGAGGGGGCGTCATGGCTGAGCTTCTTTCGTTCCGTTCGCTCTGTGCAGAGGATGAACGCCATACTATTCTTGCTGGGCTTTCTCTCCATGTCGATGCAGGAGAAACAGTTGCGCTGGTCGGGGAATCCGGATGCGGCAAGACAATGAGCATGAGTGCGCTTCTGGGGATTCTTCCGGATGATGTTGAAGTGACAGGCGGGTCGATATTCTTCGATGGGGAGGATGTGCTTGCCTATGATGGGAAAAAACGACGGGACAGGCTGTATAGACGTGTTGGCTTCGTCCCTCAGAATACCAGCGATTCGCTTTATCCCCTCACGACAGTATCCAAGGTGATGACAGATGCTTATGTCCATAATCATCCGGGTATAGGAAGGAAAGCCGCTGTCGAAAGAGCCGCAGCCCTGCTTTCCTCTTTGGGCATAGAAGATGCAGGGCGTGTGCTTTCGCTCTATCCTTTCCAGCTTTCAGGGGGAATGAAGCAGCGTGTCAATATTGCGGCAGCGCTTATGGATGATATCAAGCTTCTTGTTGCAGATGAACCTACCAGTGCGCTTGATATCCACATAAGGAGGCAGATAGAGGCCCTGTACGCCTCTCTTGCAGGCCGAGATCGTCTTTCCATGTTCATCATCAGCCATGATCTTGGATTTGTCCGTTCTGTTGCAGATAGGGTGTATGTCATGTATGCAGGCCGGATCATTGAGGAGGGTATGTGCGATGAGATCTTCTCTGCTCCCGTTCATCCATATACACAATCCCTTATTGAACTGGAGTCGATGAATGCAAGGGACAGCAACCAGGATCTTCCTGAGCTTGTCAGCTCTTTCTCCATTCCTGACAGGAAGAGCCTTTCATGTGCGTTTCTTTCACGCTGCAGCTGCCGTCGGGATTCCTGTTCCTGTCCTGTGGAGTATTCCAGGATTTCGGAAACCCATTTCGTGAGGTGTGTGCTATGAGCGTGCTTTCATGCGTGAATGTATCGAAGGTATTCAGGGATAATGGCTTTGAAGTACTTCGGAACGTATCGGTTGAAATCGGGAAAGGAGAGGCTGTCGGAATCGTGGGGGAATCCGGCAGCGGCAAAAGCACATTCGGCAATATCATAGGAGGCCTTGATAAGCCGACTGGCGGTACTGTCCTTTATCATGGTGATGATATTTCCGCTCTGAAGGGAGAGCGGCTGCGCAGCTTCAGGCGTTCTGTGCAGTACATCTTCCAGGATCCCAAAGGGGCTATGAATCCATATTTCACGCTGCGGCATGTCCTCATGGAGCCTCTGCAGATCAATTTCCCGAAAGCAGGAAAGGGAGAGCTGGAAGAGAGGATTACCCAGATGGTGTCCATGGTCAATCTTCCACAAGCTATTCTCGATGCGCACCCATGGGAGGTCTCGGGTGGGGAGGCACAGCGTATAGCTATAGCAAGGGCGATCCTTCTTGAGCCGGAAGTGATAATCGCAGATGAATGCGTATCAGCGCTTGATCTCTCAATCCAGGCTGAGGTTATGAATCTGCTCAGGCGCATACGGAAGGAAACCTGTGCTTCGTTTCTGTTCATATCACATGATCTCGGCCTCGTGCGCTATTTCTGTGACAGGGTCTACATCATGCGGTATGGACGCATAGTGGAATGCCTTGATTGCAGCAGGATGGAAGAAGAGGCGCAGAGCGAATATACGAAGATGCTGCTGGAGGATGCATATGGGGAATATGAAGGTAACGGTCATAGGTGAGAGCGGGGGAGCACCTCTTGCAGGCGGCGCAACAAGCTGCTATATCGTTGAGGCTGAGGGGTATCCCGTGCTTCTTGATATAGGGTCTGGTGCACTCTCCCTCATCCAGAGGATACGTTCATTCGATGAAATCGATGATATCATAATTTCGCATTTCCATAGCGATCATCATGCTGATGCCGGAGTGGCACTCTATTCCCGTCTTATATCAATGCAGCTGAAGCGGCCTGTAAATCCTCTTGTTTTCCATGCAATGGAAAGCCATAAGCTTGATATGGCTCCATATTCATATGTTTCCATGATTGATGAAGATACGGTGGAAGAAATAGGGCCGTTCTCTGTCAGATATATGAGGACGGAGCACCCTGTCCCATGCCTGGCAGTGAAGCTTTCATATGATGGGAAGAGCGTTGTATATACCGCTGATGGTGCACTTTCCGATAGGCTTGCAGCATTCTCTTCATCTGCTGATATCCTGATTGCGGAATGCTCATTCTATCCAGGGACTGCAGATGATGCTGCCGGGCATATGGATGCGCTTGATGTTTCCGATCTTGCTGTCTCTGCAGCTCCTGAGAAGCTCATAGTATCCCATCTGCCTGTCTATGGCGAGCGAAATGATATCCTTCGATGCATAAGGTCTCGATGGAATGGGGAAACGCTCCTTGCCCATCCATTCCTGACAGCGGAAGCCTGAACGGGTGATTCATTTTCAGCTATCCTGCCATGAATGCAATAGCTCGGAATATGCTTGTCTTACCATTCCTGCTGACCTAGAATGCCTATATGAGTGATCTGACAAGGAAATCAATAGCTGATTCATTGAAATCATTGCTCTCGGAACGGCCTCTTTCACGCATTACTGTCATGGATATTGCTGCGCGATGCGGAATCAGCCGTATGACTTTCTATTATCATTTCAGGGATATCTATGATCTTGTTGGATGGATCATATCATATGATATAACGGCAATACTATCAGGACGGAAGACACATGATACATGGCAGGAAGGCTTCCTTTCGATATTCCATGCGGTAGAAAAGAATCATGTCTTTGTCTTCAATGTCTATAATTCCATGAGCCGTGAGCAGATGGAACGCAGCCTTACAGGTCCTGTGACAGAGCTCCTTCTATCTGTCCTTCGTGAGACGGAAGCTGCAGGCAGGTTGGCTGAGGAAGAGCTTATGTTCATATCATCATTCTATTCATATGCCTTCATAGGCATCATGCTTGACTGGGTCGGAAGCGGTATGGATGAGAAGCCTGATTTGATGATAAAGCGGATAGAGTGCGTAATGGCTGGCAGCTTCGAGAAGGCCGTGGAACGTTTCTCCTCCTTACATTCAAGCCAAGGTGCAAGGATTCCTGACAGAAGGGGCCGATTGTAAATACACTCCACTCCTCCTTTCCTGTAGCTTCAGGCCAGGAGGAAACAATATGTATCATTCAAGTGGCAACTATGAAGCTTTCGTCAGACCAAGGAAAACGGAAGGTGCAGAGAGAAAGTCTGCATATATAATCGGTTCCGGCCTTGCAGCACTTTCTGCTGCGGCTTTCCTTGTCCGCGATGCCTATGTCGATGGCAGCCGTGTCCACATCATCGAAAAGGATCCTGTTCTCGGAGGAGCTTGTGATGGCTGGGATTACGAAGGTTTGGGATATGTAATGAGAGGTGGGCGTGAGATGGACAATCACTTCGAGTGCATGTGGGATCTCTATCGTTCGGTTCCTTCAATCGAGAATGAGGGAATGAGCGTCCTTGATGAGTATTACTACCTGAATAAGGATGACCCGAACTATTCACTTATGAGAGCGACGATGAACAGGGGTGAAGACGGCAGGACCGATAGGAAGTTCGCCCTCTCGGATAAGGCACAGCTTGAGATCATGCGTCTTTTCTTCACTCCGGATGAGGAACTGTATGACAAGACCATCGAAGATGTCTTCTCAGAAGAAGTCCTTGACAGCAATTTCTGGCTTTACTGGAGGACGATGTTCGCTTTTGAGAACTGGCATTCAGCTCTTGAGATGAAAATCTATATAAGACGCTATATCCATCATGTAGATGGCCTTCCTGATTTCTCAGCTCTAAGGTTTACGAAATACAATCAGTATGAATCGATGATACTTCCGCTTCAGAGATATCTTGAAGGCCTAGGCGTGGATATCATCACTGAAACAAAGGTGACTGATGTCCGTTTCGCTGTAGCAGGTGGCGTGAAACGTGCAGTGTCTCTTTCCGTGATGGATAAGGAAGGTGAGAGAAGCATCGCACTGTCCGATGATGACCTTCTCTTCATTACTCCTGGCGGGTGTGTTGAGAACAGCACGCTTGGAAGCCAGCATGAGAAAGCTGAATACAGCCCGGAACTGAAGAAGGGAGGTGGATGGGATCTCTGGAAGCGTATCGCATCACAGTCTGATGATTTCGGTCATCCTGAGAAATTCTGCTCAGATCCATTGAAGACGACATTGATGAGCGCAACTGTCACTCTTTTCGATGAACGCGTCGTTCCGTATATTGAGAAGATAGCAAAACGCAATCCATATTCAGGAAAGGTTGTGACAGGAGGTATCGTCACAGCCCGTGATTCCGCCTGGCTTCTCAGCTGGACATTCAACAGACAGCCGCAGTTCAGGGCTCAGAAGGAGAATGAGCTTGTTGGCTGGATATATGGGCTTTTCCCCTTTGTGGAAGGTGACTTTGTCAGAAAGCCGATGAGTGAATGCACCGGTAAGGAGATTGCGATGGAATGGCTTTACCATATAGGAGTCCCTAAGGAGGAGATTGAGGATATTGCAGAGAACAGCTGCAATACAGTTCCGTGCATGATGCCATACATCACTGCCTTTTTCATGCCACGGAGCCTCGGGGATCGTCCATATGTTGTTCCGGATGGTGCTGTCAATTTCGCATTCATAGGACAGTTTGCGGAGACAGAACGCGATACTATCTTCACTACAGAGTATTCGATAAGGACTGCAATGGAGGCTGTGTATACATTGATGAGCGTTGATCGTGGTGTTCCTGAAGTGTGGGGAAGCGCTTTTGATGTACGCGACCTTGTTCGTGCCTCTGTCTCGTTGCGTGATGGCTCTAAGCTTACAGAGATGGAATTTGGATTAAAGGAAAAGATTGCGATAAAGGAAGCTTTAAAACGTATTCATGGCACTGATATCGAGAAACTGCTTGCAGAGTATGGTGCAATATGACCAAAGCCGGGATTGCCTTTGGCGTCCTGGATGACAATTGGCCTTGCAAATGCTATGCTGAGAGAAAGGAAGGAGATTAGCCGATGAAGATGTTCTGATTATCCACAATACATATAGAGAAAGGAGTCAGAATGTCTGAATATATATCATTATCTGGAATCTCATATGCATATCCTGGATCATCCCTGCCTGTTTTCGATGACCTGGATCTTTCTTTTTCCTCTGGCTGGACAGTGCTTGCCGGTGCAAATGGAGCGGGTAAGACTACGCTTTCGAGGCTTATTTCCGGAGAGCTTGCACCTGACCATGGGAGAGTTAGCGTAAGCGGGGAGATCGTAACCTGTCCCCAGGTGTTCACAGGACTTCGCTACGATGATTGCTGCTATATCTATGATGGAACAGCTGAGACTGGAAAGCTCCGGTCCTGCCTTTCAATCTCGGACGATATGCTGGCTGAGCCTTCTGTCCTTTCAGGAGGAGAGAAGAAGAGGCTGCAGCTGCTTGCTGCTCTTTCAAGACGTCCTGGCATCCTGATACTTGATGAACCGACCAATCACCTCGATCAGGAAAGCCGGGATCTTGTCATATCGGCGCTGAAGGACTTTGAAGGTTGCGGGATCATGATAACGCATGACAGAAGCACCGCTGCGGCGATTTCATCTAGGACCATCTTCCTTGAAAGGATCATGGAAAAGCCTGCAAAGCTCTATGATATACCGTTGCCTCTGTCAGAGGCTCTGGATGAGATAGACCGCAGGAAGAGGGATGGCAGGAATGCCTATGACAGTCTCTCTGCTGAGATTGCGTCGCTTTCCTTCGTATCAGATCGCCTTGGAGAGAAATCAAGAGGCATGCATGGCAGGCTTTCAAAGGCTGGACTGGATATCCATGACCACAGCGGGAAAGCCGCAATCGATGGAGCAAGGCTTACAGGCAAGGATCGCTCGATTGAGGACCAGAGACGGAGAATCCTGGCACATGCAAGGCACAAGGAAGAGAAGCTTGCCGGAATGGAAAAGCCACTCATGAGAAAAGAAGGGATTGATCTGCAGGCTGGAGGATACATCCCATATGTATCATTCGGCCCTGCTGTCCTTTCTGCAGGAGATTACACCCTGAGTGTTCCATCCCTTGCTCTTTCCCCTGGTTCTCATGTAGCTGTCACAGGCAGGAACGGAAGCGGCAAGACACTCCTTGTGAAGGCTATAGTCGCTAAGATCTGCCAGGAGGGGAAAGGAAGGCATCTGCTGTATATCCCGCAGGAATATGCTGATGATGAGAGGGAACGTCTTCTCCAGCGCGTAAGAACCCTTTCTGATGAGGAGAAGGGGATGATCCTTTCAGACATCTACAGAATGGGATCTGATCCGTCATTTCTCCTCGAAGGCAATCCCGAACCGAGTCCCGGAGAGCTGAAGAAGCTCGATTTCATCCTTTCAAGGTATGATGGCCGTAATATAATCGTGATGGACGAGCCAACGAATCATCTTGATATCGTGTCAATGAGGATCCTTGAGAAGATCATGGATCGCAGCAACAGATCATTCTCGCTTTTGCTTGTCAGCCATGACAGCGCATTCACAGGATTGACATGCAGTACAGTATGGGAAGTTTCGCGCAAAGGAAATGAGGGAACTGTCAGGATCTTGTCCTGATGCCCATTCCCTATGTGCGTTTTCTGAAATACTCTATGCAGTACTTCTCGAATTCCTTTGCAAGCCTTGTTTCATATATCTGCGTATTCTTCCTCAGATATATCTTCCTTGTGCAGTGGATATCATGGATCGGAATCTGGGCAAGCCTTGGGCTGTTCATCTTCGGAAGCATCGTGATCCCTTCATCAAGCTCAAGCAGCATGATCATTATGACCTGCTTGTCAACGATGTTGTCCAGCTCAGGAGCGAATCCCGCAAGACGGCAGTAGTGCATCTGTATTCTCTGCATGTCATTGTTTGAGTCAGCAAAGAGAAAATGCTTTGAAGACAGTTCGGATAGCGCAACGCTTTGCTGGCTGGCAATCGGATTCGACTTTCCGACTGTGAGATACAATTCCTCTTCTGCAAGGAAAACCGAATCAGGATCATCTATGCTGTCAATCGTACAGAAGAATGTGAACTGCACATCGCTGTCGTCCTTATCATTCTTATGGGATCTCAGTGAGAACCATGTTTCAGGGTGGATCTTCCTGAACCCATGGATTATGGCAGGAATTGAAACCCCCGCTGAGCTTATCGATATTATTATGCTTCTGTCCAGGAAGCCGTTCTCTTCCCTTATTTCCTTGATGCAGCTGTCGTACTCTGCTATCACAGCTTTCGACATCTCGAGGAATCTCACTCCGTTTCTGTTCAGGGTGATGCGGTTGCCCTGGTGATTGAAAAGAGGAGCGCCTATCTCCTTTTCAAGCTGATGGACAGTACGTGACAGGGCCGACTGCGTGAGGTTGAGATACTTTGCAGCTTCCGTAAGCTTTCCGTAATGGTTTATGGCGATGAATATCCTGAACGTCTGTAAGTTCATAGGACTGGTTTATCATAAGTATTACATTTTTGCTATGCTATATAGCAAATATTTTGCTTTACACTCATAGTGCTGAATAAATATACTGTTCCCATTCATTTTGGTGGGAGGTGGATTACGATGGTTACAGTAATAATACCGATACTGTTTCTCATGCTCGTAAGCACTGTGAAGAAGATTCCGCTCATTGGCGGCAACCTTATTGCGGCATTTATAGGAACGGGAGTCCTTTCCCTTCTCCTTGGCGGTGTATACAACCCGATCGTATGGCTTGAGTCATGGCTCACAGGCCTCAATCAGGTTGCATTCATCATCTTCATTGTTCTTTTCGGCTCTATATTCTCAGCTTTGCAGGTAAAGTCCGGTGCTATGGATACTGTGCTGAACGTGTTGCGTGCTATTTTCGGCTATACGCCACAAGGCCTTATACTCTCGATTCTCATTGCCATGTGCCTCGGAGGGTCTTTGGTTGGAACAGTTTCCGCTGTCGGCGCTGTAATCGGAATGCTCGTCGTACCAGCCATGGATGATATGGGAATAGATCCTGACCTGAACTGTGCGATCATAGTGACAGGAGGCTCATTGGGGGCAATCATGCCGCCTATTTCAAATGCCATAAACGTCGCATGCTCGATTATAGGAATCCCTACAGATGCGACTCTCCAGATAAGCTATCTTACCGTCGGTATATCCTTTGTCCTTACATCGCTCTTCGTCTGCAAGGTATATATCGGAAAGAAGTACAAGATGCCGGAGTATCTTATTCCTACAGAGAAGGCTTCTGCCATCCTTAAGAGAGAGTGGAAGAATCTTATCCCGCTCATGGTCCTCATCCTGATCGTTGCCCTGAACAGCATCCCCGCAATCAGCTTTGATGTCACGGGAGAGCTGTTGCGTGCAATTCCAATAGGGGATTCGAATCTATATTCTGCAATTGCCTCGATTCCTGTAATAGGGCAGCTTACGAACAATATCGTGCTGGCGCTCCTTGTCGCGATAATCGTTGCGATCGCAATCACTCCATGTCTCAGGACAAATCTTTCAAGTGAGCTTGGTAAATCGATAAAGACTGTACGTGTAAGCATCCTTATCCAGATATTTGCCGGTTTCTTCCTTGGCGCATTCAGGGTGGGAGGGCAGATCGCTGCTATATCAGAATGGGCAACCGGACTTAACGCGATAGCCTTGAAGCTTGGAGGCGCTGGTTCTCTCATCCTTGGAGGAATGCTGCTTGGCGCGCAGAGCACAACGCAGACATCCCTTCTTCCGATCCTTGGTCCGGCTTGGATGGCAACCGGGGTCTCTGATGTGCATGCTGCCGCTGCAAGCGCGCATCTGGCAGCAGCTGGACAGGGACTGCCTCCTGCAGACCTCAATACATTCGTCATAGCGGGGCTTGTGTCATCGCTTCTTCATAAGCAGGTAAATCCGATGAAGTCCATGCTTCTGACGGTTCCATACTGTCTCCTGCTTGCTTTCTTTGGCCTGGTGTTTCTTTTCGTATGATAAAAAGGAGGATGGATAATGAGACTTGATAAAGAATACATGGGTACTGTCACGCTCTCTCCTGATAGGGATGTCGTTGCAGGTGAGTTCTCTACGTGGACAATCACATTCACCGCTGGTGAATATGGGATAGATGATGGCGGGACGATGGTCATTGCATGGAAGAGCGTGAGCGACTGGGATTCCCCTCAGTTCGATGAACCGGATATGCCTGGCTATACAACCGTTTCCACAACGGGAAACTGCCGTGTCAGTGCAAGATACAACAAGTTTGTCCGCTCATTCGGCAACAGCATCCTCATCGATGTGAATGGTGGATATATAAAGAAGGGCGATCAGATAAGGATTGTCCTTGGAGATACAAGCAAAGGCAGTCTTGGAATGAGAGCACAGTCTTTCTGCGAGAGGGAGCATGAATTCCGTGTTTTCCTTGATCCTTGCGGCACTGCACGCTATGAGGAGATGCCAGAGCGCCTGCGCGTCAGGATCGTTCCATCCTGGCATCATGAAATCCAGGCGATAGTCCCAGGCACCGTGACTGTCGGCGAACCCTTTGATATCTATATAAGGGCGCTTGATGAGTTCGGTAATCCTACAGGGCGCTATAGCGGTTCTGTCAAGCTCAGGTCCTCTCTCAGGAGCGAAGGCATTCCTGGATGCGTTGAGTTCCCTGAAGGCACGGATGGAGTGATCTGCGTTCCTGGATGCAGGATCATGGAAGAGGGGTTCTGGAATCTTTCCATACGCGATGATGAACGTGGGTATTTTGCATGCAGCAATGCTTCACGTTCTGCCGCATCTCCCTCATCGCTGAAGCTTTTCTGGGGAGATATGCACGGCCAGACACGGGAAACTGTCGGAACTGGGCTTCTGGATGATTACTACTCATTTGCACGTGACAAGGCCCATGTTGACTTCACAGGCTGGCAGGGCAATGACTTTGAGGTCAGCGACGAGACATGGCTGGATATAAGGAAGCATACAAGGAAATACAATGAGGAAGGCCGGTTCCTTGTGTACCTTGGATATGAGTGGTCCGGCACAACCCCGCAGGGTGGTGATCACAATGTATACTTCCTTGATGACAACGCTGAGTTCTATCCAAGCAGCAACTGGACAGCCACTACCGTAGATAATGCAAACAACGCAAATCCGATCACAGAGCTCTATGATAAGCTTCAGGGGCGGAAGGATGTTCTTCTCATCCCTCACATCGGAGGACGCTATGGCAATCTTGATTACTTCAATCCTGAGTTTTCGAGCGTTATAGAGATACACTCCCATCATGGCACATTCGAATGGTTTGCATTTGATGCTATGAAGAGGAGGATGAAGGTCGGCTTCATTGCGGCAAGTGATGACCATACATGCCGTCCGGGTCTTTCATATCCACTCAGCGGACATGGGAGATCTGCTTCGGGAGCGTTTGATGTAGCAAATGGCTTTACAGGGGTATTTGCTCCTGAACTTACCAAGAAAGCTATCTGGGATGCTATCAAGGCAAGGCATTGCTATGCTTCCACATTTGACAGGATCTATCTTGAGACCGGAATAGGGGAGCTCTTCATGGGCGATGAGGGGACTGTAAGCGGTAATCCTGTACTGAAGATAAAGGCTGCCGGAAACTATCCGATAGAGAGTTATGAGGTCTATGACTGGGATAAGCTTGTCCATAAGGCAGAATGTCTTGAAAAGGACAGGAAGCGCATCCGCATACGCTGGAGCGGGGTAGTGTACAGAGGCCGTGGCAAGTCTGCGAAGTGGGATGGCATGATCTATGTCCGCGATGGAAAGATAGCGAGTGCTGAGAAGTATGCATTTGACCGCATCGACCAGGGCATTGTCATAAAGTCCGATAAATATGTCAAGTTCACATCATCCACATCAGGTGATTACGATGGCATGATCCTGGAGATAGAGGCCTCTGATGATACGGTTATCGGGTTCTCGTCGAAGGTTGGAGCTGCAGAAGCAAGCTATGAGAAGATCATGAATGAGGGCTTCTCAAAGGAAATGGGAGGGCTGAATCTCCGTCTTGAGATGGCTCCGGCGTTCGCTGCTGTTGAAGAGGATGAGTATCCAGAGAGAAGCCGCCTTGATGCATCTGTCGATCTTCCAGAAGAGAAGGGGGAGCATGCATATTGGGTAAAGGTTCTCCAGAGCAACGGAAACGCAGCCTGGTCCTCCCCGATTTTCGTCAAGCAATGACTGTGTGGAGCATAGAGAGCGTCTGATCGGCGCTCTCTGGTTTTGATTGGATTACTGCTCTGCAAGCAGCTCTTCTGCCCTTGCAACGAATGCCGTTGCCGCGTCTTCTGCTGACAGTTCGCCTGCGCGTATGGACTCAGACATCGTATTTGCTATCGCCTCGATCTGATAGCTTGCTGCAGGATCCGGTGCATCGATTGCTGTTGCAACCTGAGCAACATCGCTGACATATCTGAATACAGCAGCGTTTGATTCATCTACCATTGACTCAAGGTGTTCAGTGATCTCGGTATTGATAGGAATACCTCGTTCTCCAAGCATTATCTCATTGGCTTCCTCGCTGTTTATGAACCAGTTTATGAACTCAACAGCTTCCCTCTTATGAGGTGAGCTTTCTGCAACCGACAGAAGCATTGATGGCATGAGATACATAGGATTCTGCACCGCATCGCTCTTTGTCGGATACATTGCGATCCCAAGCTCCTTGCCAGCTGCGCCTGCTATTGCCCCAGCTTGATTTGACCAGGAGAAATCATTCCAGACAGAGCCATCTACTATAGGCTTCATCTCTACGATGTTCGGATCTTTCTCGCTGAGAAGATCCTGCGGGATTGCTGAAGGGGACTTGCTGAATCTTTCAACATTCCTGAAGTGCTCAAGCATAGAGCCTTCATAGCCATCCGCAAGTTCATTGAATACCTGATTCCCATTTGTCCTTGAGGCAATATGCATCATGTTGATGCCACCATCGAAATAGGTCCTCACTCCTGTCTTTTCGTAGATTTCCTCACCAATGGAGAGAAGCTCATCGAATGTAGGCTGCAGCGGGACTGTGACACCTGCCTCTTCAACAAGGGCTTTATCATAGAACATGGCAAGCGCATTGCTTCCTGTGGAAATAGCATAGCATCTGCCGTCTGTAGAACCGCTTTCTATGATGCTCTCAGGTATGGCGGATGTATCGAAAGTGCCATCTTCGATGTATGGGGTGAGATCAGCCAGTACTCCATTTCCCTGATATTGATTGTAATAAGTGTATGCCATCGTGATGATATCAGGGGTATTGCCGCCTGCTGTGAATGCTGCAAGACGGTCCCAGTAGCCTGCCCAATCAGTGAATTCTGGCTGTATATCTATTTCAGGATGCAGCTCTTCGTATAGCGCTATGATCTGAGATGTCTGGTCGTTGCGGAGCTGGTTCCCCCACCAGTAGAATCTCAGTACGGTCTTTCCGTCACTTTCAGCACTCTCCCCAGCTCCTCCTGCAGATAGGAGAGAGCATAGCAGGAAGAGGGCAAAAAGCAATGATAATATGGATTTTCTTCTGCTCATAAATGGACTCCTTTGTCCAAGGATACCATAACGGAAATCAGTTATGAGAAAGAAAATATCATCTGCCAAGGAATTCTATGGCTATATCTCCATTGTTGGCATTGAGCTGGAGGCTTTTATCTCCGCTTTCCTTGCTTTCGATATTCGTATCACCTTTCTTGATCTCTACGGATATGGAGTATTCCTCATAGCTTCCGGCAATGGATCCCTTTATGTTTCCGTTCTTTGCGTTCAGATTGATGGAACTGCCTGCTGATAGGCCTGTGAATACGACATCGCCTCCGTTTGATGAAAGAGTCACATCATCATTTACCGAAAGCCCCTGCACATCTATCTTTTCATTCGTTGTTGCTATCTCAAGCGAGCCAAGGAGTGCATTCGGAACCTCAAGGGTTATCATCCTGTTGCTTATCGAAGGCTTTGTGCCGATGTAGTCCGTCCAATCCTTGTTCGTCACGCCCTTTATTGTCAGCTTCCCGCCCTCAAGTTCTGCGCTGTAGCTTTCCTTGCTGCTTTCAAAGCCTGAGAAACGTATCTGGCTGTCTGCAGATGTAACGACATCTATCCTTCTGTCCCTTACGTCTATCGCAATCATGTTTACCACTGAAATATCATGGCTATACTCATATGGTACGAAATTCTCATCCACCGTGCAGCTTGCGCTGAGAATGGAGCAGAGTGCCATGCATAATGCAAATAGTGCTTTTCTTTTCATGTTTTCCTCTCTATTCATGGTTTTGCTGTTGAGATCTTTTGTCTCTGGCGATAGGATGAACCTTTGTGTAACACAAAAGTCAACAAGGATTTTCCATGAAAGAGAAAGAGTTTTTCCAAATAGGTGAAGCTGCTGAAATAGCGAATACGACAAGCGAGACGCTCCGGCATTACGATCGCATAGGGCTCGTGAGGCCAAGCCGCAAGGACAAGTGGACAAACTACAGATACTATACGAAGCAGGATATCGTCCGCATCAATACAGTCAGGGCCCTTCAGGTCATGGATCTCTCTCTTGATGAGATAAGGAAAGTGCTTGCCTATGACGACCTTGGGAAGATAGTCGAGTTCCTTTCCCGGGCAGAGAAGAAAGCGGATGAGAAGATTGCCGCCATCAAGAACAGCAAGGCGAAGATAAAGGCGGCAAAAGCTGATTATGAAAGGAAGCTCAGATGGAAGGAGTGCGGCCAGGGATCATATATAAGGGAAATCCCTGAGCGTGTGATACTTCTTTCAGATACACTTGAGAAGCCAACCCTTGATAACCTCTGGAACTATCTCAGCCATTTCTACGATAAAGTCACGCCAAGGCTGAAGGATGATTTCTATTTTGAGGATCTTGCGGGGATATATACGGAAAAGAATATGTCGAGGCTCTTTGCCCTCTGCGTGCGCTACTGTGAGATTGATGGACTTAGAAGGCTTCCTGCTGGAAAGTATCTATGTGCCTCTTCAAATGAAGAGGATAGGGAAGAGACTGTACGGAGGCTTTTATCGGAAGCTGAGGGCGGGTATGGGGCGAAGCCTCAGTTTGTTCTGCAGCTCGTGATTGTCTCCGGAATACTGCATTGGAACTATGAAGTACAGGTGTATATTGGATAGCACTTTGCCATAATCGCTTTATTTTCTGTGTAAAAACCTCCAGATTGCTGATAAGCTATCTACAATAAGTGAGGTAAAACATGTTAGTCGATACAAAAGCAAGAGTTGGCGTGTTCTCAATCGCACTGGGGGCATATCTTCCGCAGTTCCCTTCGCTTGTACCTGAGTTCAAGGCTCAGTATGAAGCATTCAAGAAGACTCTCCCTGATACAGTCGATGTGATTGACGGAGGCCTTGTCACTACAAAGGAGCAGTCCCAGGAAGCAGGAGATAAATTCAGGGCGGCTGATGTTGATCTTGTGATCATGCAGCTTCTTACATATGCAACATCATATAACATGCTCCCTGCGGTGAAGGACCTTGACGTGCCTGTCGTGCTTGTGAATATGCAGAAGCTCAAGGCGCTTGACTATGACCATACGGACATAGCTACCTGGCTTGGCGAGGGCTATGCCTGCGGCGCTGTCGGTGAGATGGTTGCAGACCTTGAGAGATTCGGGAAGAGACATGCTGTGATAACAGGCGTTGTCGAAGGTGGAGACGAAGAGGCGCAGAAGGAAATCGAGGACTGGTGCAGGGCAGCCCAGGTGAGAAGAAGATTCCGTGATACGAACATAGCGCAGATCGGCCGTCCATATCCTGGGATGATGGATCTTTACATCGATGAGTCGAATCTCTACAGGCGGATGGGGCTTTATACAAAGCAGTTCGACTGGGAGAAGATGTGGGCGATTGCAGATAACGTGACAGATGAAAGTGCTATCAGGAGCAAGGCTGAGGATATTCTCAATACCTTTGATATAGAGGGTGGCGGCAGCATAGAGGAAGTCTGGGAGATGGCGCGCTATGTCGTAGCTTTCGAGAAGTGGGTAAAGGACGAGAAGCTTGGCCTTATTGCATCGCACTATGATGGATTCGCAACAGGCAAGGCCGGAGTGCTCGACAGCATGCTCATCCCAGCGTTCTCAATGCTTATAAAGCAGGGTACTGCCTGTGCTGTTGAGGGTGATATGAAGGTTGCGATGGCAATGAGCATCCTCAAGACCATATCCGGAATGGGGCAGCTTGCAGAGATGTACTCGATTGATTTCAATGATGATATCGCGATAATCGGACACAGCGGATCCGGAGATGCGGATATCTCAAGCAGGAAGCCGACTATGAAGATAGTCAAGGTCTTCCATGGAAAGACCGGAGGCGGTTATCTCACGCAGTTCTATCCTCATCTTGGACCTGTTACATATCTTGCCATAACACAGGATGGAGAAGGCCATTTCAGGTTTGTCGCTGCAGAAGGTGTCAATGAAGATGGGAAGATTCTTTCCTTCGGAGATACGAATATGCGTACGCGCTTCACCTGCGGAGCCAAGGAGTTCGTCACGCGCTGGAGCGAATGCGGGCCTACCCATCACTTTGCTGCAGCCTCTGGGCGTCACATAGACACAATACTGAAAGTCGCGAAGATACTTAACGTACCGGTTGAGATCGTAACGAGATAAAAAACAGGAGGGGCTATGAAAGTTGCTGTCATGGAAGGAATCGGCCATATTGAGATACAGGAGAGGCCTATTCCGGAAATCAAGGCAGGGGAAGTGCTGATCAGGATCGGCTATGTCGGTATCTGCGGAAGCGATGTCCATTATTTTGAGACAGGTGCGATAGGTGACTTTGTCGTAGAGCCTCCTTTCGTGCTTGGCCATGAAGCTGCCGGGGTTGTTGTTGCTCTTGGAAGCGGGGTGGAGAACCTCAAGGTCGGGGATCGTGTTGCGCTTGAGCCTGGAAAGACCTGTGGACACTGTGAGTTCTGCAGGAGCGGAAAATACAACCTGTGCCCATCTGTACAGTTCTTCGCGACACCGCCATACGATGGCGTATTCCAGGAATATGTATCATATGATGCGTCGATGTGCTTTAAGCTTCCTGATGATGTTTCCCTGATGGAGGGCGCTCTCATAGAGCCGCTTGCTGTCGGCTTCCATGCTGCAAACCAGGCTGATGCCCATATTGGAAAGAATGCTGTCGTCTTCGGTTCAGGCTGCATCGGCCTTATGTCTCTGCTTGCTCTTAAGGCAGAGGGCGTAACTGATGTATATGTTGTCGATGTCATGGACAGGAGGCTTGAGAAGGCCGCTGAGCTTGGTGCGTCAGCGGTTGTCAACAGCAGCAGGGAAGATGCCATCGGGAAGATTGCGGAGATCGCAGGCGGCTATGGTGTTGATATCGCGATAGATACATCTGGTGCTGATGCGGCTATCAATCAGGCGATAAGGATGGTAAAGCCAGGCGGAACCATAGTCTGCGTTGGCTACAGCAAGAGCGGCAAGGTCACTCTTGATATGTCCGTGGCCCTGAATAAGGAAATAACATTCCGCACGGTATTCCGCTATAGGCACATCTATCCAATGGCTATTGCGGCTGTTGCGAGCGGAAAGGTCAACCTGAAGGATGTCGTTACTGATAAGTTCATGCTCTCTGATATCCAGGAGGCTATGGAGAGAAGCGTCAGCGATAAAGCGGATATAGTGAAAGCTGTCATCGAAGTTGCAGGTGAGTGCTGATGTACGAACTTGTTCATGCAGCAGGGAATAGCTATTACGTTGAAAGCCCTGCAAAGATCGGCCTTGTTGTCATAGAAGATGGCAAGGTCGTTCTGATTGACAGCGGAGGTGACAAGGAGAGCGGGCGGAAGGTAAGGCAGATTCTTGAAAGGAACAGCTGGCATCTTGAAGCTATATACAATACCCATTCAAATGCCGATCATATCGGAGGCAACAGCTATCTGCAGAAGCAGACTGGCTGCAGGATATATGCAAAGGGAGCTGAATGTGCCTTCACCCGTCACACTGTGCTTGAGCCATCATTCCTGTATGGAGGCTATCCATTCCAGGATCTTCGGCATAAGTTCCTGATGGCCCAGGATAGCAGCGCTGAGTACATGACAGAAAGCACGCTTCCGAGCTCCATGAAGATGATTGACCTTCCCGGACACTTCTTCGATATGGTCGGGTTCTCGACAGGCGATGGGGTTGTATATCTTGCAGATTGCCTTTCAAGCAAGGAGACACTCGATAAATATGGCCTCGTGTTCATCTATGATGTCGCATCGTACCTGAAGACCCTTGATATGGTCATGAATATGGAGGCGGATCTTTTCGTTCCAGCCCATGCTGCAGCAACTGAGCACATTGCGGAGCTTGCCTCATACAATGCTTCGAAGGTGTATGAGAGCGCGGATGCAATCCTTTCAATATGCTCAGAGCCTCAGAATACAGACAGTGTGATAGAAAGCATCTTCTCGCACTATAACCTGAAGATGAGTGCTGAGCAGTATGTGCTTGTCGGCAGCACTGTACGTTCGTATCTGTCATGGCTGAAGGATAAGGGGGAGCTTGCCATTGATATAAGCGGAAGCAAGCTCCTTTGGAGAAAAGCCTAGACTCCGAAATAAGAGGCTATCTTCTTCATCCTCTCGCTCTGCTTTACCTTGAATGGGCACCTTCTGTCGCAGTGGGAGCAGGAGATGCAGTCTGAAGCTTTCTTCTCAAGTTTCATGTAATGGTCTGCTGCAAGCTTGTCGCCGACGACAGCAAGATCATAATACTTGTTTATAAGGCCCACATTGAGTCCCTTTGGGCAGGGCTGGCAGTGGTTGCAGTATACGCATTTTCCCATGACGCTTTCAGGTGTGAGCGAGCTTATCTCTGAATAGTCCTTCTCTTCGCTTCCTGCATCGATGAAACCGAGTATTTCCTCGACATCGCTTTTTGAACGTACGCCTGGAAGTACTGTAAGGACACCTGGCTTGTCTAGCGCGTACTGTATGCACTGGAACTTCCCAAGCGCTTTTCCGAATGGGGATGTTTCGGCTTTCAGCAGCTGTGAACCTGAGAATGGCTTCATCACGGAGATTCCGACACCATCTTTCTCGCAGCGCTGATAGAGTGCCATCCTTTCATCTGCGCTTCCATTTGCATACTCTCCCTTCTGATAATCATAGGAAGGGTTGATTGAGAACATCAGCTGATCTACAAGACCGGTGTCGAGGACAGCGTTTGCCAGTTTCGGTGTATGTGAGGAAAGCCCGATATGATGCACAACACCCTCATCCTTCATCTTCAGAAGGTAATCCAATACACCGTTCTTCTGATAAGCCTCCCAGTCGGATTCAGCATCAAGACAGTGTATGAAACCGTAATCTATATAGTCAGTCCTGAGCTCCTTTAGCTGCCATTCGATTTCATTCCTTACTGTATTGAGCGCAGTTGTCCAGCCATACTCTCCGCTTTCGTAGTTTGCTCCGAAATGCACCTGGTAGAGCATTTCGCTCCTGCATGAGGAGAATGCTGTGCCGACATATCTGAATGTATTGGCTTTTGCTGTGGCAAGATCGATATAGTTCACTCCTTTATCGTGTGCGTAAAGAAGCGCGTCAACAGCTTCCTTCTCTCCTGCATCGCATATTGAGCTTGTGCCAAGGCCTATGATGCTGATCCTGTCTCCAGTCCTTCTGTTTGTCCTGTATTCCATCATATGTACCTTCTTGCGAAATCTGCAGCGTTTCCTGCGCTTACCCTTCCGCCATTTTCCACTTCTGCATTCCCTGCAATCCTCTTTATGCTCTTCACTGCTTTGTCTATTCCGCTTCCGCCGGATGTGCAGAAGGGGATTATCCTCTTGCCGGAAAAGTCATAGCTTTCAAGGAACGTATCTATGATATGTGGCTCTACGTACCACCAGACAGGAAAGCCGATGAAAACGGTATCGTACTTGCCGATTGAATCAATAGGGGCAGAGATTTCAGGACGGGAATTCGGATCATTCATCTCCACAGAGCTCCTGCTTTTCCTGTTGGTCCAATCAAGATCAGCGCTGCTGTAAGGAGTGCTTGGCTTTATTTCATACAAGTCCGCACCAAGCGTCTTTGCGATTGTATCTGCGCATCCTGCCGTTGTCCCGGTCGCTGAGAAATATACAACTAATGTATTCATCATCACCTCCATAGTAGTGAGGCTAGGATAGTACTGCTCTGACACGGTGTCAATATACATCGTGCATAAATCCTTCTCAGCTATAGCTCAGAACTATGGAGATCAATGGATGGAATGCCTATCATCAGATTTGTTTTTGCTGTGTATGATTCAGCTGGGTTTTTTATGTTTTCTGAATCTTCTTTCTTTCCCACGGATTTTTCCCGAGTCGATAGAGCTATCATTTCTGAGCATGTGATTGAATATGGAATAGTGTTGATTCATTACATATAATGATGGCATGGAGTTCACGCTTACACTTGTCAGGCATGGAGAGAGCGAGGCTAATGTCCGTCATATGCTCTCTGGTTGGATGGATGTTGACCTTACTGAACGGGGAAGGGCAGAGCTTGAAGAGATGAGGGATTCTGTTGATTATCCTGAAAGCGAGGCTTATTTCTCATCTCCGCTCAGGCGTTGCATAGATACCTGCCATATTCTTTTTCCATTTGCAGATCCTGTAATAAGCGATGCGTATAAGGAGATAAATTTCCGCTCTCTTGAAGGATGGGTGCTTTCATCGAAAGCTGAGATTGATGCATATTTCTCATCATGGGTTGAGGATGAGCCCTATCTTGATGAGGAGACCATAAGCGATACAGCAGTGCGTGGGAAGAAGGCTATCCTTGAAACAGTCGAGAAGTGCGAGAAAGAGGGAAAGAGTTCAGCTACGATCGTGATGCACTCTGGTATCATGCGATCTTCGTTGATTGCCCTCTTTGGGATGGATAGAAGGGAATTCCTTCGCTTGAGCGTTCCGAATGGGCTTGGCTATGTGATGACATTCTCGGGCCTTGTTCCTGTTTCCTATAGGGAGATCTGCCGGAAAAAGTGATAGCTTTTGTCTCTCTTTTTCCTTCTTGCTTATGAAAATAATGAAAAAATCATGATTATTCGCCAAATAGGGTAGATGTATAGAAGGAAATACCTTACTATTGCTACGCAAAAACAAAAACTTTTAGGAGAGTGCAATGATAGAGATTAGGCACCTGCGAAAAGTATTTGATGATGATACCATCCCGCTGAAAGACATCGATGTAACAATCAACGATGGGGATGTGATATCAATCATAGGACCTTCTGGAACTGGAAAATCAACCCTCCTCAGATGTATCAACATGCTAACAGAGCCGACTGAGGGAAGTATTATCGTCGATGGTCAGGACATAACCGAAAAGGGATGCAACCTGAATGAGGTAAGAAAGAAGATGGGAATGGTTTTCCAGTCTTTTAATCTCTTCGGACATCTGACGATAATCGAAAACATAATGAATCCTCAGATAACACTTCTTGGAAGAAGCCGGCAGGAAGCATACGACAAGGCAATGTATCTGCTGCAGCAGGTTGGACTTGCATCAAAGGTCTTCAATTATCCTGAAGAGCTTTCTGGTGGACAGCAGCAGAGAATAGCGATAGCAAGAACCCTTGCGATGGATCCTGATATCATACTGTTTGATGAGCCGACAAGCGCCCTCGATCCTTCGATGATAGGAGAGGTACAGTCCGTTATAAAGATGCTTGCAAAGAGCGGCAGGACCATGATGATCGTCACGCATGAGATGGATTTCGCAAGAAAGATATCCAACCGCATACTCTTCATGTACGATGGGTATATCTATGAGGAAGGAACTCCAAAGCAGATCTTCGAGCATCCTCAGCGTGAGATCACAAAGAAGTTCATACAGCGCCTATCCTCCCTTACATACAAGATCGATTCACTTGATTTTGATGTTGAGGCTATGAGCGATGAGCTCAATGCATACGGTGAGAAGCTCCTGATTGAAGCGGAGCGTCTCAGCAAGCTCATGCTCGCTTTTGAGGAAATCTGCATAAACAACATAGCAGCAAACACAGATGTGCCTGATATCCTTGTAAAGGTTGAGTACTCTGAGAAGCTTGATATCCTGACTATGCTTATCTGCTATAAAGGAGAGAAGTTCGATATCTTCTCATCTGCAAGCAAGCTTTTCCAGGATCTTCTTGCAGAGCCTACCACAGATGCCAAGCAGAGTGACATCACAGCAGACCCGATGGGGTATGAGCATGTGATCTCAATCAGATTCAGATGGACGGAGGAAGAGGAATGAGAAAGCTGTCTTTGTTCTTGGTGCTTGTCCTTTTTGTTCCTGTTCTTTTCGCAGCATCGCAGGAATACACTGCGATAGAGGATCTTGATGGGAAGAACATCGGTGTCCAGACTGCTGTGCTCTATGAGGAGCTTATAAGGGACAGGGTTCCTAATAGCACGTTCCAGTATTATACGATGCCGAATGATATGATCCTTGCCCTGCAGTCCGGAAAGGTCAGTGCATATCTGATCGAGCAGGTAAGCTATGGCGTGCAGAAGGCAAATCATCCTGAGCTTACCGTGTTGGAAGAGCCTGCTGGTTATATAGATGCAACATGCATAATCGGAAACAATGAGAAGCAGGATAGGCTTCTGTCCGAGCTCAATGCATTTATCGCGGAGAGCAGGGAAAACGGCATGCTGGATGAGCTATATGATTACTGGATCACGGATTTCGATCCTGTGAACGATACCTGTGACATAACAGGGTTCACTGGCGAGAATGGGACCATAACAGTAGCTGTCGAAGGTGGATACGAGCCATTTTCATTCATAAGCAATGGGCATATATCAGGTTTTGATGTTGACTTCATCTGCCGCTTTGCACGTGCTTATGGCTATACCCCTGAGTTCTTTGAGGTACCTTTCGAGGCTATAGCGCCGGGTGTTGAGAGCGGTAAGTATGATATCGGAATGAACATCGTCGTGAGCGCTGAGCGCAATGAGACAGGAACGCTTTCCGATGTTTATTACTCAACGCCTATAATGCTTGTGGTTCTTGGCGAGGATGATTCTGGCGCTACATTCTTCCAGCAGCTTGCCGAGAGCTTCAATAAGACATTCATAAGAGAATCCAGATGGGTCCTGTTTGTACAGGGTGCAGGTGTTACCATCCTCATAACACTCTTCTCGATCATTGCAGGAACAATACTTGGATTCCTTGTATACCTTCTCTGCAGGAGAGGAAATAAGATAGCAAATGGAGGCACTAACTTCTTCCTGTGGCTTATCCATGGAATGCCTACTGTGCTTCTGCTTATGATCCTCTACTACATTGTCTTTGGATCTTCAAGCCTCAGCGGCATGTGGGTCTCTGTAGTGGGCTTCTCCCTTATGTTTGCCTGCTCGATGATCGATATGCTGAGAGTAGGATGCAACGCTATCGGAAAAGGGCAGTGGGAGGCGTCCCGCGCATTGGGCTATTCTGAGAACCAGAGCTTCTTCAGGATAATACTTCCCCAGGCTGCACAGCACTTCCTGCCTATATACCGCAACGATGTCGTAACGCTTATCAAGGAGACATCGGTCGTAGGCTACATAGCTGTATTGGATCTTACGAAGATAAGCGATCTCGTACGTTCAAGAACCTATGAGGCATTCTTCCCGCTTATCGTCACGGCAATCATGTATTTCGTGATATCAGCACTGCTGACGAAGGTTGTGACGCTGGTTGAGAATTCAATCAATCCAAGGCGCAGGAAGAAAGACAAGATACTCAAGGGAATCAAGGAGCAAGAGTAGCTGACAACAGCTATCTGAATGTTTTTCAAGGAGGCCAAGAGCAAGTATGAGCTTGGCCTCTTGTTTTCAAAAGGCAATAGGAAGCTGCTTAAATATCCAAACCTCGAAATAAAAAAGCAAACAACCGAATACCCTAAAAGTTACAAAAAGTTCCAGTAAATCCTTAATTTTTTGATATACAACAAAATACAACCAAACAATCAAAAACAAGAAAAATAATAAAAAGTTCAAAAAACGCTTGACAAACATCAACCGGGGGGGGTAGCCTTATAGTATCAAAAATGGAAATCGGAGGATTTTTTGGAGATGAAAAAGTTCATGATTCTTTTGCTGTCTCTTGCTGTGCTTTTTAGCTTTGCAGCTTGTGATAACAGCTCAGATACGCCAGCTGATGAGCCATCAACACCGGTTGGCCCAAACAATGCTGATGCATTCGTTGCCGATGCTCTTGATGCTTATTTTAATGGTGATAGTGGCTCCTCTATTGACCCAATCTTCACAGCACTTGCAACAGAGGCTGATGCGACAGTCGGTACAGATGAAGTAAGTCTTACATACACATTTGTTGATGAGGATGCTGTTGGCTCAACACCTGCAAGACTCATAACAGTTACAGTAACAGGAACGGATATTACACCATCTGCATCTGCTTCTGGTGCTACACGCAGTGTGAGACTTGAGAGTTATACGATGAATGCTGCAGGGTATGATGATACAACAACAGCTAACGTACTCTCATATAATGTGGCAAATCTCACAGGAAGTCTTCAGGGTTCAGTAACAATCACAAAGGCTGTTACAACTACAACACCTGCAACTCCTGCTTCAATTTCGTCAGGAACGCTCAAAATCGATAGAGTATTTGCTCCTGCATCTGTCGGATCAGTGTCTGTAAGCGATGCTAACGGAACATATGCTGTAGATTCTGAGGACTTCCTTGCACAGATGAGTGCATTGTGTAAAGGTTCAGGAGTTGCTGCACAGTACATCACTGAGTCTGCTTATACAACAGCAATGAAGGCAGAGTATCAGACAAAGATTGATGCTTATGTTGATGGATTAGCTGCTAATCTTGTAGGTACTTTCTATAATGGGTTAGTGGGCAAGAGTGGAGTTAGTGTAGCTTTTGTTCCAGGATCCGAAACATCAAAGGCCTCTGTGACTGTTACATACAATGTTCCAAACAGTGATCCAGAAACAGATGAGAAAGTTCTTGTTGGTTCTGAGAATGCGTCTGGTATTACAACTTATCTTAAGGAAGGTACAACAGTTACTGCAGTTTTCGAAGCTGCTGCAAATGGTGTTTCAACATCTGAGGATTTCCAAGCAGCTACTGTTGTGATTGGTGCAACATTGGTTGTTGATGATAAGACATCGGGTACAAATGTTGAAGGCTCTTCTAATCTGGTTATATCTGGACTTACAGCCGCTGTAACAAGTGGTGAGACTATAACAGTTGCGAATTATACAACAGCTGGACAGATAACAGATACAACTGCCTTTGCTGGAATTACAACAGCACCAACTAGCTTCACTGCTGGTACAGCTACAGTCAATGATGCAACAGTAGCTGCTGATGTTACAGCAACATCTACAGAGACTGTTACTTATCCGGTAGTATAATCTCCCATTTGGGATACAAAGGGACCTTGGCTTAGGCTGAGGTCCATCTCGAAAGGGGAGGCTGAAGGTGGAGGAGAGATCCAACATTGGAAGGTCCAGGATCCCCAACGAGAAGAAGCTTGAATGCCTGGAGCTGT
>CALXLI010000072.1 GCA_944389155.1 uncultured Spirochaetaceae bacterium
AGTGGTACATTGATTTCTCCGGAGAGGGACTGCATAGAAGAGGCTACAGGCCCGATGAAGAGACAGAGGCTGTCCTGAAAGAGCATCTTGCTGCAGCCCTTCTATACCGCTCAGGATGGGCAAAGAGCCTTACAGGAGAAGAGAGCGCTGTGCTTCTCGATCCATTCTGCGGATCGGGGACAGTTGCAATAGAAGCTGCGCTGATGGCTTCTGATACAGCACCAGGACTCATGAGGGAAAGGCCTTTTGCGTTCCAGCGCCTTCCGATCTTCGATGAAGATAAATGGAATTCAATCAGAAGCGAAGCAGAGGAGATGCATCAGAGAGCGCTTGATGAGAGGGATATAAGGATCTATGCCTCAGATATCTCCTCCAAGGCTGTGTCAATTGCAAGAAAGGCTGCTGAGAAAGCTGGTGTCGATGGGCTTATCGACTTCAAGGTAAAGGACTTCCTTGCTTATACAGAGGAAGACAAGCCTGCAGATAAAGGATACATCGTCACAGATCCTCCATATGGCGAGAGGATGCGTGTCAGGGATATAGACAGGCTCTACAGCGGAATCGGAGAAACACTGACGAGAGTATTCAAGGGCTGGAGGGCAACGATCCTGACAGCCGCAAGCGATCTCCTTTCAAATATAGATATGAAGCCAGAACGTACTAATACGCTGTTCAATGGTCCTCTGCAGTGCCAAGCGGCACATTACGTCATCTATACGGATGAAGAGCGCAGTGCGATAGTGGAAAGGGCAAAGGCAAGGAAAGCAGAACGCATGGCACGTCCTCTCTCAAGCACAGAGACCATCATCTATAGCAAGATCCTCTCGAACTATGAGAAATATAAGGCAGAGGCTGAAAAGGAAGGTGTGACATGCTATCGCATATACGATGCAGATATCCCGGAGTATGCAGCTGCCATAGATATCTATGAAGGGAAATGGATCAATCTTGCAGAATATGCAGCGCCTGAAAGCGTAGATCCAGAGCTTGCGGAAAAACGGCTTAACGAAATCATATTCGTTACAGAGCGCGCTACCGGCATTGATATCGAGAATATATACGTAAAGCAGAGAAAGAGCCAGAAGGGCAAGAACCAGTATACCCGCCTCGCCTCTTCCAACAGGTTCAATATCATAAGGGAGAACGATGTAAAGGCACTTGTGAACTTCCAGGACTATCTTGATACAGGCATCTTCCTCGATCATCGTCCTGTACGCAAGCTCATACAGGAGATGGCTGACGGAAAACGCTTTCTGAATCTCTTCTGCTATACGGCAACAGCCACGCTCAACGCAATCAAGGGCGGTGCGATTTCCACTGTCTCCGTAGACGCATCTGCAACATACCTTGACTGGGCTATAGCAAACCTGCGTCTCAATGGATATCCAACGGACATCGAGAACTTCTTCTATAGAAGCGATGCAATAGACTGGCTCTGGGATACATATGACAGATTCGACCTGATCTTCTGCGATCCTCCTACATTCTCCAACAGCAAGGGAAGGGCAATGTTCGATGTCCAGAGAGATCATTACAAGCTCATCAAGGCCGCTGCTATGCATCTAGCCCCCGGAGGAACGCTTATATTCAGCACGAACTACCGCAAGTTCCGCCTGGACGATGATGTAAAGCGGGACTACCTTGTCGAGGATATAACGGAGAAGACAATAGGCTTTGACTTCAAGAACTATGGTCTTGTCCATAGATGCTATCTGATAAGGAACAAGGTCCGTGTAAAGCTGCCTGGCAAAGCACCGAGAGTGCGCATAAAGGAAAGCGAAAGATGAAAAGAGGGCTCAGGCGAGCCCTCTCTTATTCTGCAAGCTTCTTTATCTCATCAATCAATGAATCTATCCTCTCATGCGTAAGATGAGGATTGAGAAGCGTGAACTTGAGCATAACACGTCCCTGGTACACAGTCTGCCCTATCACGGTGCCACGCTCCAGAAGCTTTCTCCTGATTGCCTTGTTGCTATCATCCCCGCTTCTATGTGCAAATACAACAGAGCTAAGCTCAGGTTTGACAGGCGCGAAGAAATCACCATCTGCAATCAGCCTTGAATAGAAGTAAGACGCATTCTCTACAGCTCTGTCCATTATCTTTCCAAATCCATGACGGCCACGCATGCGGAAAGACATGTAGACCTTAAGCGCATCGAATCGCCTCGTTGTCTGCATTGATTTCCCGACAAGGTTTATGTATCCATCCTCCTCGTCCTCCTCCCTATTGAGGTAATCGGCATGGATGAGGAAACAGTCGAGGATCGTTCTGTCCTTCACAAGGATTGCTGAGCAGCTGATCGGCAGCAGGAACATCTTGTGGAAATCCACGGTTATGCTATCTGCAGCGCTGATATCCCCAAGCCTCTCTCGGTATCGGTCGCTCATCATAAGCCCTGATCCATATGCAGCATCCACATGAAGGAATGCACCGCATTCATCTGCTATGGCGTGAAGGGAGGCAATATCATCAATGCTCCCGAAATCAGTCGTGCCTGCTGTTGCGACAATCAGGAACGGCATATATCCATTCTCCTTGTCGCGCATTATGATTTCCCTGGCTTTGCCTGCATCAATCCTAGCTTTATCATCTATCGGCAGGAGGACAACGGAATCATAGCCAAGCCCTAGGATATGAGCACTTTTCTGAAAAGAAAAATGAGCGATTTCGGAAGTATATATCCTAAGCTTATTATAATCATAAGGCAATCCTTTCTTTTTAACATCCCAAGATAGATTGCGCTCTATATACCTGTCACGAAGAGCGATAAGGGCAGACATATTCGACTGACTGCCTCCGGAAGTGAACGTACCTCCAGAATCTTCGCCATATCCGAAAAGACGGCAAAGGCCATGTATCATGGCCTCCTCAATCTCAGTAGCGACAGGGCTCTGATCCCAGCTGTCCATGCTGTTGTTGTATACGGATATTATGAGCTCAGCTGCGATTGACTCTATAAGAGCCGGGGAATGGAGATGAGGCATGTACTGGGACGACCATGTGAAGAGCATGTTGGGAAGTATTGTCTTCTTGACACTCTCAAGCGTTTCTTCCCAGCCTGTACCTTCTTCTGAAAGGAAACCAAGCTTCTCAACCTCAGCTCTGAGGGCATATGGATTCATGCCAGAGAAAGCAGAATCATCCTTTATTGATGCCAGAATGGCATCGAGGGTTTCCTCTATAGCCATTCTGAGCGCTTTCTTATCATTCTCTCCCACAGAGAGCACAGTTGCGTTATCTAGAATATTCTGCATCTATCTTCCTGACAGCAGCTGAGAAAATACTGAGCATCGTATCGATATCTTCCATCGTGACATTGAGGGCACAGAGGCAGCGCATGACGCTTCCATTACGTCCGCCCTTCTCCATTACAAGATGGTTCAGGAAGCATTCATGCTGAACAGCTGCAGCAATCTCACCGGATGGTTCTGGATGTCCCATGATATCAACAGGGCCATTTGGATCTATGAACTCAACGCCAAGCATCAGGCCACGGCCTCTTACATCTCCGATTATGCCAACCTCATCCTTCAGCTTCTCAAATGCAGCTTTAAGATACTCCCCCTTCTTCCTTACATCGCTCAGGAATTCAGGGGTTGAAACTTTCCTTATTACGATGCTTCCAGCTGCCATTGCCAGCTGATTGCCTCTGAAGGTTCCAGTATGAGCGCCCGCTGTCCACTTATCAAGATCCCTGTTATAGACAACTATGCTCATCGGCTGGCTTCCACCGATAGCCTTGCTCATGAGTATCACATCAGGAATGATCCCGGATTCCTGGAATGCGAAGAAATCTCCGCTGCGCCCAGTGCCGCACTGTATCTCATCAACGATGAGAGGGATGCCAAGCTCTTTCGTCACCCTTCTGACTGTCTGCAGGAAGCTCTTTGGGGCTGGGATGACACCACCCTCACCCTGAATCGGCTCGATTATCACAGCAGCAGGCAACGTCACACCGCTTTCGCTGTCCTTCAGCATTCTCTCAAAATACGCGCCACAGGCTTTTGCACCGGCTTCTCCACCGAGTCCGAATGGGCATCTGTATGAATATGGATATGGCATGAACTGAACGCCAGGCATAAGGTTCTGCACTTTCATCTTTGCATTGAGGTTGCCTGTCAGAGACAGAGCACCATGCCCCATGCCATGGAATCCACCGCTGAATGCTATTACGCTTCCTCTGCCAGTTGCAGTCTTGCATAGCTTGATAGCAGCATCTGTGGCATCAGTTCCAGAAGGAGAACAGAATTGTATCTTCACATTCTCCTTCATCTCTTCTGGAAGGACGGATAATACAGTCTCAACGAATCTGTCCTTTGTCGGTGTAGTGAGATCCAGCGTATGAAGCGGAGCATCGCTTCCTATAAGCTCGATCATCGCTTCTGCAACCTCACTGTCATTGTGTCCAAGAGCAAGTGTTCCGGCTCCGCAAAGGAAATCCAGGTACTTGTTCCCCTCTACATCCTCAACCCATGATCCCTTGGCTTTCTTCAGCGCAAACGGGAATTTCCTTGGGTAGCTTCTAGCAGAAGACTCAAAGTCATTCTGACGGGAAATGAAGTACTCGTTGGTCTCTGTGATTTTCATTCTTCTTTCGTCACTCCATAATATCGTAATGGTCTTTGCCATTCCCTTTTATCGTTAAGTTTCTGAAGACAACATCTTCAATGGCGACTGAATGATAGCAGTGAACCCTTATCTTGACTACCCTAAAAAGAAAAAAGCTGCCACATCTCTGCAGCAGCAATATATGTGCGGTTTACTTACTTCCGATCTTTATCTCGATCCTGCCTTTCTCAGCCTTTCTCAGCCTTGGTATCCTTACCGTGAGGATACCGCTTGTGCTCTCTGCACTGATCTGGGCTGTATCAGAATCCTCTGGGAGGATGAAAGAGCGGGAGAACTCAGGAGTCTTGATCTCTGAGAATATCATATGCCTCTCTTCCCGAGCCTTTGCGGCTTTCTCCCTCCATGTAGATGAAGACGAGATAGAGAGAACTCCATCCTTCACAGCAATCTTAACATCATCATCGCCGTATCCGGCAATCTCAGCCTCAATCACGTACTCACCATCTGTCTCATAGATATCCACAGGGGGAATCTTCGTTGTACTCACATCAGAGAAGAAATCTGAAAAGAGCGAATCTATTCCTGAAAGACTTGGTGCTATATTCCTTGTAATTACGTATCTCATTTTATCTCTCCTTATCGTCTTACGCCTGCACAAACATTGAAGCAGAAACCGTGCCAAATTATTTATTTCATTTCAATACAAGTAATTATCAATCAATTTCAGAAATCAAGGGAAAAGAGCAGAGTCTCAAAACGACACAATAGGGAATTATCAACGCAATTCAGTGTCACTTTGACACTCAGGGCATGAAAACAAAGGCAAAAGGTGCTAAAATCGCCACATCATGAGCATAGAGAACGTAAGAGAATACCTGAGGCAATACGGCAAAGACAAGGATATAATGGAATTCAAGGAGTCATCCGCAACAGTAAAGGAAGCGGCAGCAGACCTCAACACAGAGGAAGGACGCATCGCAAAGAGCATGTCCTTCATGACTGAGAAGGGGGCTATCATAATAGTCCTGGCAGGAGATGCCAGGATCGATAACCGCAAGTTCAAGGATCTATTCCATGAAAAAGCCCGTATGATACCGCTGGACCAAGTTGAATCAATGACAGGACACCCTGTAGGAGGAGTCTGCCCATTCGCTGTAAAAGATGGCGTGGATGTCTATCTTGACGATTCCCTGAAACGCTATGAAACAGTCTTCCCTGCTGCAGGCTCTCCCAATAGCGCCATAGAACTTACCACTGATGAACTTGAAAAGCTATCAAAAGCCGTATCGTGGATTGATGTAGGAAAGCTTCCAGGATGATGTGATCCTCATGCAAAGATGCATGCTGGAAAGCAAGCCTGTCGACTCTCCATCACCAGCTCTTCCACACAGCGGTTTTCCTCTCTTCTGCCGATAATGATATGCCTGCCGAATGCATCACCATCCCCGGCCTTTTGAGATAGGAGCATCTCTCGATATTCCTTCCGTGACCGCCCTGACAAGCACTTCTATACAAATCTTCACATAAGGCTTACAGGGTCTGTGTCAATCTCAAGATATAACGAAGATGGGATTGAAAGCTGGGAAAGCAGCTCTGATGCAAAGCGAAGAAGATGGGAAACCGAGACTGAACGCAGAAGCACATGATATCTGTAATACGTTGCTTTCCTCTCAATCGGAGAAGGAGAGGCTGAGAATATCTCGACATCATCATATTTCCCTTCCAGCAAAGAGGCCCTGTGCTCTATATCCTCAGCGCACAACCGTGTACGCTCCTCGTTCTTGCCTCTGACTGTAAGATTCAGCAATCTTGAGTATGGAGGGAAGAGCGTGTCCTTCCTGTTCTTCATCTCTATCCTGTAAAATGACTCAAGATCATTGTCCGCTGCACATCGTATTGCAGGAGCAGTCGGGTCTGATGTCTGTATGATGACACGCCCATCATCACGATAACGCCCTGCCCTGCCTGCAACCTGATGGATAAGATCGAAGGTACGCTCCGCTGCCCTGAAATCAGGAACGGCAAGGGATGAATCGGCATTGACCACGCCAACAAGCGTGATTGACGGAAAATTCAAGCCTTTTGCAATCATCTGTGTCCCAAGGAGGATATCTATCTCACCATCCCTGAATTCATGCAGGATCTTCTGGGTATTGCCTTTCTTCTCAGAAGCTACATCTGTATCAAGACGGGCAATGCGGGCATAAGGGAAAAGCCCTTTGAGCTCCTCTTCTATGTTCTCAGTGCCGAAGCCCCTTGGAGACAGATCATATGAACCGCATTCAGGACACACCTTGACAGCAGGACTTGTGTAGCCGCATGTATGGCAGACAAGCCTATGTGTCTTCTTGTGGTAAGTCAGCGACACGGAGCAATTCGGGCACGTGATGATATGACCGCAGGAAGCGCAGGCATAGCCATATGTATATCCACGCCTGTTGAGAAAGAGAAGGACACCTTTATTATCGGACAGGGCTTCACGCATGGCCTTCTCAAGCTCTGCAGAAATATTCCTTTTCGCTCCCATTATATTGACGACATCGACACGCGGAAACTTTCCTCCACCTGCCCTTGTCCTCATATCAATGCGATGGATCTTATGCTCATACATCAGCTTCCAGGCCTCAAGGGATGGGGTTGCTGAACCCATTATGAATTCAGCATTCTCTTTCCTTGCCCTGTACTGGGCAATTTGACGTGCATGGTAACGCGGAGCATTCCCAGACTTGTATGATGTCTCATGCTCTTCATCGAGGATTATGAGCCCAAGATTCCTGAATGGTGCGAAAACGCTGCTTCGTGCCCCTATCACAAGATCGACAGATCCATTCATTATATCGTGCCATGCCTTCAGCCTCTGTGAGGGTGTAAGCGACGAATGGAAGATTGCGACCCGGCCGGAGAACCGTGAGTAAACCTCATCCGAAAGCTGTTCCGTAAGTGTTATCTCCGGAACCAGATACAGGACCTGCTTACCTTCCCTGATCTTGTCCTCAGCCCGCCTGAGATACACCTCGCTCTTTCCCGATCCAGTCACCCCGAAGATATAATAGACACCGCCATCTCCGTTCCTGATCTCATCCAGGGCTTTCTCCTGATCCTGGGAAAGATGTTCAATTGTCCTGAACGAGACAGGCTCATAGAAAGGACTTACCTCGCTCTCCTTGCGTCCTGAAGGAATCATCATCGATAGCGACAGCCCTGTCGGAGAGAAGTACATTCCCCTCATCCACTTGGCTATATCCAGAAGGGACTCGGTAAATACCGGTTCATCATCGATTACCCTGACAATCTCCTTCAGCTCAAAGTCTCCCTTGGGCCGTGCTTCTGATACATCAACAATGAAACCTGTCATCGTACGGCGTCCGAACGGAACAATGCAGCGCTTGCCGAAACCTGCCTTCTTTTCAAGGTTTTCGGGAACTGCATAGCTATAGCTTGCCTCATATGGAAGCTGCAGGAGGACAAGGGCGTATTTCACAGCGGCCTCTTATCCAATGAGAGCGCGTCCCTGATGAAAAGGAAGTTCTCCCATATTGCGCGTCTTAGCGAAGGTGCAGCCGCATACTCATCTAGAGATGGGGAGACAAATGCCGGAATATGATTGATAAGGAACCTATGTTTCATGAACTTCTCAATAGGCGCAGCACTTCTCAGCATGTACCTTGCAACATCCAAGCCAAGAAGTATAAGGGCAGACGGTGTATATTCCTCCATCTCATCTTTCAGATACCCTCTGCATTTATCGGCCATTCCATCAGAGAACTCAGCAACAGGGCATTTTATCAATGAGGTAAGAGCCCACTCGCCTTCCTGAAGCAAGAGCGAATCATGCCACCATTTACGGAAGTCCGCTATACGCTGGCCTTCAAGCATCAGCTGGCCATCTGGCTTTGCCATGACAAACATCACACGTGCGTTCTTCTTGAGTATTGGGCGAGGGAATACCGTTCGGGAAAGATAGCCATCGCATTCATGGCAAGAAACCGCAGAGGTATGGAAATCACTGCTTTTCACTGTCTCTTCCTTGAAACCATATGAAAAAGCACCTGAATCCTCAGCAAGCGGATCTGATGAGATCACACGCTCAGCTTCATCTATAAGCGTCAACAGATACTCAAGCTCTGCCTTGTTTTCCATATCTATCCTCGAACCATTGATAATCATCGCCATCATAGCTCACATAAGCTAGATATAAGCCATCAGGCTGTGCTGTACGAAGAGCTGCCTTCCTGTCCTTTGCCTCAAGGCGTCTCCTGAAATCCTCTTCGCTCTCCCCTTTAGCTGCTGAATCAAGCATCGTGCCGACCATGCTCCTTACCTGATGGTAAAGGAAGGCATTGCCAGCGGTTCTATAGCGAAGGACAGAGGCGCCATATGCATCTGTTATCATATCCCATTCAGATACATAAATATCCCTGATACGGGAAAGGGACATATCACGGGCAGATGCGAATGTCGTGAAATCATGGGTGCCTACAAGGCATGATGCATATCCGGAGAGAACTGGAATCGCAGGAATATCCTTTACGGGGGTTACATGACCAGCATCAAAAGGAAGTATCCTGCTGCTTTCCTTTATAAGATACCAGTATTCCCTGGACATCGTGGAATAGCGTGCATGAAAACCAGCAGGAGCCTCTTCAGATGAAAGGACGCGGATGCTCTTTGGCAGCTTTGTATTAAGCGCTATGGCAAACTTCTCCGCATTCATCCCTGATGACGTATCAAAGTGGCAGGCTTGGGAGAGAGCATGAACGCCGCTGTCGGTACGGCCGGATCCATATACAGCCGTATCCGCACCGACGATGCTGGAGACGGCAGAAGAAAGCGTGCCCTGGACAGACGGAAGCCCTCCCTGCGACTGCCAGCCATGGAACATGGAGCCATCATAAGAGACACGGAGCATTATCCTCCGCTCTCCCTCTTTCGGAAGGTCATAGATTTCAGGACGGTTCCAATCACTTCTCATATAGGATCACCATGGCAACGGCATATTCTCTCTCGTGCGATATCGAGAGCATGGACGACAGGCCAGACGCAAGCTTCTCAGCTCTTCCGGAAAGGACGAAGTATGGTTTTCCCATATCATTCTCCATGATTGTGACTTCCGTAAGCGAAAAACCGCGGATTCCCGTTCCTAGTGCCTTTGCAAATGCTTCCTTCGCTGCAAATCTTGATGCAAGATACTCGCTCTTTACTGAGATGGCAAGCTCTTCGCTGCTGAAGATCCTTTCAAGGAAGCGCCTCTCCTTTTCCTCGAAGCGGGAACAGCGGCATATATCGACTCCAATGCCTTTTATCACTGGGCTTCCTCAAAAAGAATCCTTACGCTGGAAGGACGGGCAGAGACTGTCAGGCCATCTGCTGTGAAGATGTCGCCATCGTATTCAAGCGTTACAGGCACACGTGTGATTCCCGCGTTCGATACGCCTGAGAAATCCGCAGAGGCCTTTATGGTTTCAGGCTCGACAAGATATATAACGCTGTCAGCTCCCGTTATGACAACATCAACTGTGTCAGGGACAAGTGAAACTGCCGTATATGAGTCAGGAAGCGTGACAGCCAAAGGAAGCGTGACAACCCTGTCATTTACATTCAAGAACCTGATTGAGATTACGATGAAGAGCGCTATCAGGAATGAAAAGACCTTCGGTATCCAGTTGGACAGGATCGATGAAAGCGTCTTACTCTGCTTCATTTGCAGCCTCCTTTGATTCCTGTGGAAGTACATCACGATAGCTGAAGAGCGAGAGAAGCGTGCGCTTTATCGTAGAGTTGGAAAGGTTGTAATATATATTCGCATTGTAAGCCAACGATATTGC
This sequence comes from uncultured Spirochaetaceae bacterium, assembly GCA_944389155.1. Lineage (GTDB taxonomy): Bacteria > Spirochaetota > Spirochaetia > Sphaerochaetales > Sphaerochaetaceae > Ornithospirochaeta. Next base: position 10,396 of record CALXLI010000072.1, read on the forward strand.
TCCTGTTTCCTCGGACACGACAAGCACTATTGCATCAGAAGCCTCTGCCAGTCCAAGAGCCGCCCTGTGCCTTGTGCCGAATGTAGCCTTGATTCCTTTCTGCTCAGAGAGAGGCAGATAGCATGCGGCATAGGCAATGCGCCCGCCGATTACAACTGCGGCTCCGTCATGAAGCGGCGTATCGTGATCGAATATGGTAAGGAGCAATGTGGAGGAAAGATCCGCATTCACCTTCGTTCCAGACTCCAGGATCGATTGGATATCCGTATGCCGAGGAAAGACAATGAGCGCTCCCCTCTTCTTCTCCACCAGGATATTGCAGGCATTGAGTATCGAATCTATCTGCTCGCTTGTTGTCTGCACTCCTATCCTGAAGAATCTTGATTTCCTTGTGAATGAAGACGAGAAAGCACGTCTGAGCTCAGGATGATAGAATACGCAGAGAAGCAGCAGGAACGGAATCGTGAGCTTTTCGATTATAAGCGTCAGCACATCCAGCCTGAACACGCGGAAAAGAAGATATGCCACAGCAAGCGTGAAAAGCAGGACGAAGATCTCCGTAGCTTTTGTATCTGAGATGGCAAGATAAATCCTATAAAGGACAAAGGTAAGAACAGCTGTCTCTACCAGCAGCCGTATATAGCTCATTATGTCCAGTTCAGCAAAAACCTGAAACATCGCGTCTCCTCATCATTCAACCCAGGAAAGGGTACGGCTAACAGCCTTCTTCCAGTATCGTAACTTGTTTTCTCTTTCCTTGTCATCCATCGTAGAAAGCCATCGCATCTGTTCTTTCCAATATGAACGCAGGCTTTCCGTATCCTTCCATATCCCGACAGACAGCCCAGCTGCATATGCAGCTCCCAGACATGTAGTCTCATTTATCTGCGGTCTTATGACCGGAATCTGCATTATGTCAGCCTGGAATACCATAAGAGGCATCGAGTTCGTCATTCCGCCATCTGCCTTGAGGCTTTCTATCTTCACCCCGCTGTCCCTTTCCATCGCATCCTTAAGGTCATTAGCCTGGAATGCGGTCGCTTCAAGTACGGCCCTGCAGATATGAGCTCTCTTTGCATAGCGGGTCAGGCCTACGATAACTCCCCTTGCATCGCTGCGCCAATATGGGGCGAAGAGGCCAGAGAATGCAGGAACTATATAAACGCCACCGGAGTCAACGACTGACTCAGCTTCCTCATCAAGCTCTTTTGCGCTCTTTACAAGCCCTAGATCATCCCGGACCCATTGGATCAGAGCCCCTGCGACAGCGACAGAACCTTCGAGGGCATACACAGGTTTCTCACCCTCGGATCTATAGGCAACAGTTGTCAGAAGCCCATTTTCGGAGATACAGGGCTCTGTACCTATGTTTGACAGCATGAAGCAGCCTGTCCCGTATGTGCATTTGCATTCCCCTGGAGAGAAGCAGGCCTGGCCGAATAACGCTGCCTGCTGATCGCCAAGGATGCCTGCGACAGGGACAGAAGCACCTAAAGGCCCCTTGGGAGAAGTATAGCCATAGACAATGCCTGTCGATGAGACTATCTCTGGCAGATAGCTTTCCTTTATATCGGTAATTGAAAGCATATCGCTATCCCATTCCAATGTCCTTATATCCATAAGCATATAACGGGAAGCATTCGTGACATCAGTAACAGTCACAGCGCCGTCTGTCAGCCTGCTGGCTATGAAAGAATCCATCGTGCAGAAGACAATATCATCGTCAGAAGCAGCATTCTTCACCGCTTTTACGTTATCAAGAAGCCATCTTATCTTGGAGGCAGAGAAATACGGAGAATACAGGAGCCCTGTCTTCCTTTTGAGAGCATCCTCACCAAGCTTTGCCTTCAGGCTTTCAATGTAATCGCTGCCACGGAGATCCTGCCAGACTATTGCATTGTGCAGTGTGCGGCCATCTGAACGTCTGATCGGAACGATTGTCTCCCTCTGGTTCGTGATGCCGATTGCTGAGATATCTGAGCCCGAAAGACCAGCTTTATCCAATGCATCGGATATTACGCGGCATGTATTTCTCCATATCTCGTCCGCATCATGCTCAACCCAGCCTGGTTTAGGGCAGATCTGCCTATGCTCAATCTGCGCTGATGATACAACTGCACCATCTGAAGAGAATATCATGAACCTTGTGCTTGTCGTCCCCTGATCAATAGCCCCTACGTACTTCACGCCTCGTCCTCCTCTTTTCTGTATTGTACCACAGGAGAGAATGGGAGGCTTCTGCACTCGAATGGAAAGGATGATTTATCGACAGCGCTTCTGTCAGAAATCACAGCAATGCACTCTTCATCCAGCGATGGAAGGAACCTATCCCTGGCTGCCTCGATATCAGAAACAGTGAGGGAAAGTATCTCTTCAAGCTTCCTCTCCCTATCGCTGTCCTCGATACCATAGAGTATTCTCCTGATATCAACAAGCGAACGGATTGCCGGAACCGTAGGACGAAGTGTGCGTGAAAGCTCTGCAATAAGCGCATCTGACAGCTTCTCCTCATCTACCTGGAAGCCTTCAACAGCTTTCCTCAGATCCTCAATAGTCCCATCAAGCCGGGGATCGCGGTATGAATAGAACGACCAGATGCGTTCGATATAATCAAGATAAGCCCCGACACCATATGCACCTCCCTTCTCACGCACAAGATTCCAAAGCCCTGTCGTTGAGAGTATGGAAAGGAAGATCTTGTCGCTTGCGGAAGCATTGTCAGCCATGCTGCTGCCATTTCCAGCGATTCCGACAAACGAAACAGAGGAAGAGAGCGTATAGGCTGAACAGCGAGGAAGAGACGGGACCTCCCTTTCTGCACATCTGCCGCATTCCTCCCCGTCTGGGAGTGCTGCAAGAAAACAATCCACAGCTTCCCTTGCGCCTTTCATATCAGCATCTTCCGCCGTGATATGGCATATGGCACGGCGTCTTGAGATTATCCTGCTCCGCACATTCTCAACGCGCCGGCCTAGAACGCCAAGGTCAGATGAGAGCATCTTATCGACTGTATACCAGCATGTGATTCCCGTAAGCCTCTCTCCGATATACAGAGATGGACTGAGAGAGGATGCCGCAGCGCTCATTGCATATGTCTGCCCGCTCTGGACTATACTGCTCTGATAATCCGTTGAGATATCCGTAAGCGCAGCCTTAAGCCTCTTCTCATCGCTGACGCGTCCTTCTTTGAATATCCTGAGGAAAAGCGAGAGCCCATCCTTTTCGAGGCCAGGAAGTGACTTCAGCCGGCATACAAGGAATACCTTGGCCTCACCGCTTGTCGTTGATCCGGACTCAACGAAGAATGCGTAACCGCCTGAGACAAACCTGAGCTCAGTCTGAAGCGTTGGATAATCCATATCCGCCGTATCGCACATGGACATGACACGAGATAGAACATTTGCAGCGTCCAGCTCGTCGTAGCTCAGATCGGATATATCAAAAAGGATATCCGTATATACAACACCGCCTGTGGTCATAGGGCACTCTACAACACATCCATCTATCCTGTGCCCGATACGTTCAAACTTCCTCGGAAGATCTGAAACAGAAAGGCGAGGAACTGAAAGAAGCGCTTCAGGACTATCCGGTCTTGCCTGGAAAGCCTTGAAGGCATCTTCTTTTTCCTCAGAGTATTCGCAGGCCCTTTCTGAGAGCGCTTCTGCTATAGCGCTATCTATCCGCCCCTGCTCCTTTGGATCCTTCTTCACTATTGCAAGAAGCCGATGAGGATTATCGATAAGATTCTTCTCAATCCAATGCTCAAAGAAACGAGGATCGGCCTGCCAGCTTTCACGTATCTGCCTTATAACTGTGGATGGAGATAGGAAGCTCTTTATATCAGTGCCGAACGTCATTGCCTTCTCAGCCTGGAAGAAAAGCCTCATTCCCATTGGCATGCCCCCGGGAATTTCCTTCAGGGAGAACTCCATGCGTCTGATAGCAGCCTCTACAGCCTTCCTGTCAAAGCCCTCTTCTGCAATCTTCCTCAAAGATGCAAGAAGATATTCCTCGATACGCTCTCCATCCTCAGCCCTTGCCCCAGAGAACCCTGCGGAGAAGACAAGCTCACGGTAACTTGAGCACATGCCGCTCTCACTGGAAAGATCTGAGCCAAGATCTGATTCAGCTATTGCCTTGTAAAGCGGACAGCCAGATGAGCCGAGCAGGATATCCACGATAAGCGAAAGAAGCGTGCTCTCCCCTCCCTTGGCATTATCACCAAGGAGCCATGAGAGCATCACAGATGCACCTTCGTCCCCATCTTCCGACGGAGAGGATGCGATGACTGTACGAGGCTCGCTCCAACGCTCAGTCATTCCGATTCTCTCGACTCTTCCGCCACTCTTCTGTATGGAAAGATATTCCCTGTCCAGGAATGAAAGCTTGGCCCATACATCCATCTCCCCATAAAGGAACAGCGTAATGTTGCCTGCTGTATAGAACCTCTCATACGCTCTTCTATACTCATCGTATGTCAGGCGGCATATCTCGCGACCATCACCGCCAGACTCATATTGATAAGGAGAGGCACCGAAAAGCGGCTTCGTCGATACAGAGGAAAGCACGAACTCATGCTCAGCCATCTCACCAAGCATCTCGGAAAAGACAACCCCTTCAAAGTGAAGCCCATCATCGCCAGAAAGCCTTATCCCTTCCTGCATGAATGTCTCCTCTCTCAGAAGAGGAGCAAAGACCGCGTCCGTATAGACAGAGAATATATTGTCGAAATCCTTCATTACCGTGGATGCTGCAGGATAATATGTCCTGTCCACACCTGTGAGGGCATTCAGGAATGTATTGCAGCTGTTTCTCGCAAGCAGCATGAAAGGGTCCTTTACAGGATACTTATGACTGCCAGCAAGAACTGTGTGCTCCAGAATGTGGGCGATTCCCTTGCTGTTCTCAGGCGGGGTATAGACTGTATATGAAAAGAAACGCTCATTATCGCAGCAGTTTACGAAATAAACCCTGAATCCTGTCTTTTCATGCTCGAACAATATGCCTTCTGCTTTATAATCCGGAAGCTCGTCAACAGACAAGACGGTGAAACCAGCTTCCTTCTGTCCCTGAAAGAAATCCATGAAACGAAATTAGCATCGTTTGACGCTGTTGGCAATCCACGCTACAGTCTTTTCATGCTCTATATTGGTCCACATGTATCAATTTCATCATCTATAGCACTTGCGCCAGAGCGTGCACATGCGCTTGGAGCGACAGGTTTCGG
>CALXLI010000073.1 GCA_944389155.1 uncultured Spirochaetaceae bacterium
CAAGGCGGAGGCATATGTCTGCCAATCCTGTGGACATGTATTTGCCGATTATAAGATCAGATGATCATTGCCGCCTTCATCCGGCAGGACAAGCCTTGTCGGTTTTCTGGCGGCTAACTTTATAAAATCAGCATATTCCATAACAAAGGACTTCTTCAGGAATATGGATAGGTTTGAACACCTGCATCCTGGATACAATATAAGCAAGAACCTGATATATTCCGGAGAAACCCTTCCTGAACGCATAAATGGAGTAAGATGCATAAACTATTCAGATATCGCTCCATTCTTTGCCGATAGCGAGAAATACATCCCCCAGTTCTGAAAAGAAGACGACCTCCGTCATGGAAGCCGTCCTTTGCTATCTCAGCATGCTTCGCTGAACACGCCTACATCCTTTTCATCAGAGTATGCCCTGAGCTTCTCAAGAGCACGCTTCTCAATCTGCCTTATGCGCTCCTTCGTAAGGGAGTACTTTGTACCTATCTCCTTCAGAGACATCGGCTTTCCGCCAGTGAGGCCGTATCTGAGCTCTATGATATCCCTTTCCTTGTCAGAGAGCTTCAGAAGAAGCGACCTTACCTCTTCCTTCAGTGCGCTGTCCATCACCTGCTTCTCCGGGCCATCTGACTCGTCTTCGATGAACTCCCCCAGAGCTGTATCGCTCTCCTCGCCTTTCTTTACAGGGCTGTCGATCGATACTACATCCTGGCTGATTGACAGGAGATCGCTTACAAGCGAGCTGTCAAGGCCGGTAGCCTCTGCAATCTCCTCAACGCTGGGATCTGATGTTTCCATATCATGGATAAGGGTTTTCCTGGCCTTCTGTATCTGCATGAGCTCATTCGCCCTGTTGAGCGGAAGGCGTACTGTCCTGCCCTTCTCTGATATAGCCTTCATTATAGCCTGGCGGATCCACCATACCGCATATGATATGAAATGGTATCCCTTCTCAGGCTCGAATTTATCAAGTGCTGTGATAAGCCCTATGTTCCCTTCGTTTATGAGATCCGAAAGAGGAAGTCCCTGGCCTCTGAATTTCTTTGCAACTGATACGACAAAGCGCAGATTGGCATTCAATAGCTTCTCCCTTGCTGCCCTATCACCCTTCTTTGCCTTGAGGGCAAGTTCGTATTCTTCCTCGTGTGAGATAAGAGGAATCCTGTTTATCTCAGCCAGATATATCGAAAGGACCTCATTGTCATTGTCCATAGCCATCATATCTGTATCTTTCTTGATGTTTTCCATTTCCTGCCCTCCTTATCCGGGTTTACACTTTATAAGTAGCAAGAAACGTGCCAAACAGATTAATTCATTAAATTATAAATAGTTATGTGATTATATCATTATGTGCTTAAAGAAAAGAATGGGTCAATTTGCCACAGAGCCTGAAAAGAGAAGATTAAACGGGTCAAAATGATACTCAGAGAATATCCTCATCCTCATCTGTGTCGTTCTGCCACGGAAACTGTATCTTCACCGATTCAAGGAGATTCTTCTTTCCCTCTCCCGTGACATTGAATGGAGAGGCCTCAAGCGCTGAAAGGAATGACTCATAGCTGTCCTTGATGAGATCCGAGATCATATCACCTTCAGGAAGGGAGAGTATGAACACAGGTTTTGCCTTGAGATATGAGAGAAGCTGATAGCGATAGAAAGATACGAATTCAAGCGTAAGCTCAATCCCATCCAGCCTGGAAAGGAATGCATTGACATATGATTCAAAGGCAGCCCTTTTCTCATTTCTCCTGGCCTCTGCCGTTCCCTCCTTATATGTGATGATGCTGAGCGTACTATTCATCTTTTTCCTGTCCTCATGCGTAAGATAATAATAAAAACGAAAAAGTGAAGAGATTGTGAAGAAGAAGTTTTTGCATATGCACTTGCCGATTCATCTGCCTATTTGTATATTCCATATTGGTCGATGACCAAGATTCTTTTCAGAGGTGAAAAATATGAAGATCAATCCACTTGGTGACAGAGTTCTTGTAAAGGCAAAGGCTGTTGAGGAGAAGACAGCTTCTGGTATCTATATTCCGCAGACAGCACAGGAAAAGACACAGATCGCAACTGTAGTGGCTATCGGAGATGATGAGTCAATCAAGGTAAAGGTTGGAGACGAAGTCATCCATGACAAATATGCTGGAACCCAGTTCAAGGATAATGGCGATGAGTACCTTATCCTCAACTATGCTGATATCCTGGCTGTAATCGGCTAAGATAGAAAAATCCTTCTTTTAAGGAGAAGACAGGGAGGGCTCAAATGCCCTCTTTTGTGTTTTCACTGCAGGGGAAAGGCAAAAAGCATCATGCTCTCATCGATTATGTTCTCTGCATTGCCTTTGTTGACCTCGAAATAGACCCTGTTTGCTATTATGTCGGCAGCTCTTGCCAGCACATTCCTCTTAGAGTCCACCAAAGCAAGGCTTACCTTTTCAGCTCTTCGGAATATCGGACTCAGGAAAACAGTGAAATCATGGTTGAATCCCCCATCTTTCAGGGACTGCATGAGTATTTTCCTCAGCTCATATTCTCAGTGTGATGCTCATCTGAAATGATATGAATGGCCGTTTCTTCCTCATAGGGGAGGAATCCATTTGAGATCAGGCAGGAAAATGCAGAGGCCAAACCTTCCGAATAGGCATAATCCTGATATCTCTGGCATGTTCGCTTGTTCCTGAAAACCTTGGGATGAATGCAGTCAAGATCGATTGGAATTCCGAATTTCCTGAACGGACGGAGCGCAGAATACAATGCACGTCTGTTCTGTGGAGCAAGTGAAGATGCTTTCAGTTCATCAAGATCGGCATATCTTTTCTTTTTCCTAAGATCATTTTCAATCCTGCTATATAGACGTGAGACCTTGCCAACCTCACCATTTGAAGCATTTAGAATAAGTCCACCAAATACGAAGAAACGATTATTGTTTCGATTGAATACACCAGATTCATCGGAGAAAACGCATATAATCTGTCTCATAACAAACCACCTCCCGTAAGAGGTGGCTCTCCGGGGCTGGCGTACTTCGCCATCAAGGGCATACGCTTAGAGTTCGTTCCAGTGCTCCCCAGATAATCGGTCTGCATTCCTGCATCTGTATCTATAAAGTATACGACAAACTTTCCTTTGTCAAATGATTGCAATTGTTCCGCGATCCTGTGTGTTTGATAACTTCCCATATTATATATACGTTCTGAGCGGCAGGATAATCCAACATTCCGCAGAAGATCTGCAATCAGAAAAGGAATCTCTCTATTTTATCTGGGATATTCTCAAGCATTGCATCATCTGGGAAATAGCATTCAGGAAGGGATGAAAGCATTATGCGGCCGTAGTATGTTGATATAATCCTCGTATCGAGAATAAGCACAACGCCTTTATCATCTTCGCTCCTGATAAGCCTGCCAAGCCCCTGCTTCAGCCTCAGCGTCGCCTCGGGAAGCGCTATCTCCATGAATGGCTTGCCGCCGTTTTTCTCAAGATGCATCGCCCTTGCAGCTTCGATAGGTGTTGAAGGGACAGCGAACGGAAGCTTCACGATTATGACAAGGCGAAGGGTATCGCCTGGAGCGTCTATGCCTTCCCAGAACGACGATACGGCAAAGAGCGAGCTGTCCCTATTCTTCCTGAAAGCAGAAAGAAGCGCAGCACGGGATGATCTGTCATCCTGTATCATAAGATCTTCGATATCATCCTTCACGGCAGCGTATACAGAACGCATCATATCCTTTGAGGTGAAAAGCACGAGAGCTCCACCTCCTGATGAGAGTATTGCGTTACGTATGATATTGGCTGCATATTCCGTATAGCTTCCTGTATTGGCCCTTGCAAAGGATATGCCATTGCATGGAACAAGGAGCATCAGATTCCTGTTGTATTCAAACGGAGATGCAAATGATGCAGAGAGCAGCCTTCCCTTCTCTTCCTCAAGTCCCGATCTGCGTATGAAATAATCAAAGGAAGACGCGACTGTAAGAGTTGCCGAGGAATAGATCACAGAGGAGAGATTCGAAACGAGCAGACGATTGAGAACAGGTCCCGTATCCATTGGGGATATCCTTATCTCCCATTTGTCTCCATTTGCCCTTGCATAAGGTATCTTATTGTCCCAATCCGAGAAGCGGATGAAATCAAGAAGGATATCCGCATAGGAGGAAAGATTGGAAAGATACCTCATCAGAAGCTCAAAATAGACAGTATTCTCCTCTGATGGATTTTCCCTGTAGCCTGTGTATGCCTCAGTCTGTATGCGTCTGAGCTCTTCGCTTATTGCCTCGCCTTCCCTCAGCCTCGCCCTGTTCTCCCTATAGAATCCATCGGTCAGGAGGAATTCGTTGCCCCTTCCGCTGAAGACTTCTTCAAGAAGCAGGTCGTACTGCTGCATAAGCGTTCTGATATGCGCAACGCTTTCCCTGATCCTTGCACCCGTACCCCTGTCCTTCTCTTCCGGGGACAGGAAATCCAGGATCGAGGCCGATCCAAAGCGCTTTTCCTTACGTGTAAGATAATCAAGATACCTGCCAACGCTCTCCGATGAATAGGACAGCGACAGTATATCAGTAGCCTCTTTCTCTATGTGATGAGCCTCGTCTATGACAGCCACCTGATAGGATGGAAGGACAGCATCCTCATCAAAGCCTTTATCGCTCTCTGCCCTGTTCTTCGCATCGAGAAGCAGAAGATGATGGTTCGTAACGACAATCCGTGCCTTCTGTGCTTTCTTCCGCGCTGAGTAGAAATAGCACTGTGAATAGAATGGGCAGCGGAATGATGGGCAGTCCTTCTCATCTGAGGCAAGAGCGGGGAAAAGACGGCTTACGCGCTCATCGCTTATCTCTGCAGAAGCCCCTGTCTCCGTGTTCTCAGCCCATGCATCAAAGTCCTCTTCAGCCTTGCCTCTTCCAATGCCAAGCGCTTTCTTCTCAAGCCGTGCCTCTTCCCAGCGTCTTATGCACAGGTAGTTGGACCGGCCGAAAAGGATGGCTGTCTCGATATCAGAGCCAAGCGCTTTCCTTATAAGGGGGATATCCTTGTCATAAAGCTGCTTTTCAAGCGTTATCGTCGATGTTGAGATTATATACGCAGAGCTTTCATCGAGCATTGCCTGAAGGAATATGGGTATGAGATAGGCAAAGCTCTTGCCTATTCCGGTCCCGGCTTCAATGACAAGATGACGGCCTTCGCTTATCGCCTTCTCGACAAGCTGGGCCATCTCAAGCTGTCCTGAACGGAATGAATATGACGGGAGGATAGAGTCAAGCTCTCCCCCTGGAGAGAATATCGAGTCAATATCCATCACTCTTCCTTTCCGCTATACTCAGTAAGCTTCCTATGCAGTGTCTTCCGTCCGATGC
>CALXLI010000074.1 GCA_944389155.1 uncultured Spirochaetaceae bacterium
GGTCTCCGGTATTCTGGGAGGCAGAAATGGAGGAGAAATCCATAGCCCGTCCCAGGATCCCTAGTGAGAAAAAACTTGAATGTCTGGAACTGTTCGAGCAGGGGAAGGGATATAAGGCTACAGCAACTATAACTGGTCTTAATACCTATACTGTGAGGGACTACAGGCGAAGATATGCTTCAGGGGATACATCCTGGGCGTACAGGGGCAGCGAGAGTGCTGCTAATATTTGAAACACAAGGGTTCAGCGCAATGCTGGGCCCTTTGCTATTTTTCTGAATAGTTTACTCGATTTGGACTTAGTAAATCTGAACTTAGTAAAAAATGCTATTTGGCTTCATTCTCGTTATTGTCTTTGCTGCTGACAATTATATATGATTTCATCAATAAAGATATCGAGGGGATGAAAATGAAAAGACTGATAGCATGTGTGCTTCTTGCTTGCTTTATTGCTAATTTTGCTTTTGCTGCTGATAGAATAGAAAATCTTACTTATGATCAGGAACGGTTTTATCTGCAGAATCATTTGAGCGTCCAGACATCTCAGCATACAGATGTTTCAGGGCTTGGATATATGAATGATTGGGGGCTGTATACAAGCTTTGGTTCTGGTGATACCACCACAGAGTGGACTCCATATGTGGGTGCAAGGGAAATATCAAAAGAGGATTTCTATCGGATAACCGGATACAATGATTTGGCAGAAGCTGAGCGCAGTGCAAATGACTTCAATAGGAATATGTCCATAGCTGGATGGACTCTATATGGTGTTGGAATGCTAGCCATGCTATCATCCCTTTTCTTCATGGATAATGATTCTGCTTTTCTTGGGCTTCTTTGCGGTGGTGGATTGGTTGCCGTTGCAGGAGTTCCTCTGATCTTCATCAAAGCCAGCAATGATGTTTCGATTTCCTTTGCTGTTGGCATAGCTGATAGCTATAACAGGCAGCTGCTGGAATCCCTTTGATTCGCTATGCTTTCCTGTCGATTGCATAACCTAGCATAGCTCCTATGATTGCTGGTATGAGCCACAGGAATGGAGAGGGAAATATGCCTATTATCGTCAGGAGCGATGAGATAAGGGCTAAGGCTATGCTTATCCTGTAGGTCCACTTCAGTTCTCTTTTCTGAGGTATGAGGGAAAGGGCTATTAGCATTATCGCCGCCGGATATAGAAGCGATAGGACAGGGGATGATAAGGATATTATCGCATTGAGCCCCACTTTTGATATCACTCCTGATATGATTGCAAAGAGTGCTATCCACATTCCTCTTGAGAGCTTTGGAATGAGCATGTGGAAATACTCCCCGCAGGATGATAGAAGGCTGGTTGATGTATTGAAGCATGCGAGGATGAATATGATTGCAAGGATTATCCTTCCATAGCTGCCCGATACAGCATAGGCAGATGCTGAGAGCACATCTGCACCGTTTGCTGCATTCTGTATATATGCTCTTGCGTTCAAGCCTATGAATACAATCATTGAGTAGATAATAAGAAGCAGCATGCCGCCTCCTATAGATGCTGCTGTGGCTTCCTTTGTTCTCTCATCTTCTTTTATTCCAAGAGCTTCTATGTTTATAGCGAGGACTATTCCGAAGACAAGGCCCGCGAGTGCATCCATCGTCTGATAGCCTTCCTGGAAACCTGTGGAGAATGGCACTGCAATGTATGCTCCCATTGGCTCTGTATCTGCTGTGCCTAGGTTTGACAGTGATGCTGCAAAGAGAATGATTATGAGGAGGACAAGCAATGGTGAGAGTATTCTGCCAAGCCGCTTTGTCAGCTTTTCAGGTTTCAGCGCGATTATGGCACTGAGGGTGAAGAAAAGAGCAGAGTAGGGAATGGATAACCCTTGGAATGATGGAATTGCGTTTGCAACCATCTCAAAACTTGTGCTTGCCGTTCTTGGTATTGCCAGACATGGTCCTATAGCCAGATATATCGCCACGGTGAAGGCATGTGCGAATACAGGATGTACACGGGAAGAGAGCGCTTCCAGCGATCCTGCTTTCTCTATAGCTATCAAAGAGAGAACAGGAAGTCCTATTGCCGTGATTATGAAGCCCAGGAATGCGCTTGCTGTATTCCCTCCTGCCAGATAACCCAGATAAGGAGGGAATATAAGATTGCCAGCTCCGAAGAACATGGCAAATACTGTGAAAGATAGAAGGACTCTCTTCTTTGCGGAAATCATATGTAGATTCTATCACAGAAGAGAGCGAAGGGAATCAATGACAGCAGTGATGTCCTTCTTCTCCATGATGGTGGCAGCTGTGCCCTTCCTCTCCATCATGGTGATGGCATGTTGCGTTTTCGTTATATTCCAGACGGTTCTCTGCAAATGCCGCTGCAGCTTCGTCTGCGCTTCCCACAACTCCAGGGAGCACCGTGATGCCAACGCTTGAGAGCGCCATTCTTGCGCCACCTCCAAGACCTCCGCAGATAAGAACATCCACGCCTTTTTCAGCTAGGAATGGAGCAAGGGCTGAGTGTCCGCCTGTCTCTGCTGCAGATACAACCTCGCTTCCTGTTGCTTTTCCATCTTCAATTGTGTAGATCTTGAACCACTCTGTCCTTCCAAAGTGCTGGAATACAGATCCATCATCCTTTGAGTATGTTGCTGCGATTTTCATATACCGCCTCCATTATGAAAATGATTCCTGGAAACGCTCAAGGGAGCTATTGCTGCCAGATAGTACCATTGTACTGCCATTTGCAAGCACTGTCTGCGGTCCGATGCTTCCGTTTGCCTTGCCGTTCGTGATGAGCGCAATAAGGGAGACATTGTACTTCTCTCTTATCCTGAGATCGCCGACCGTTTTTCCTTCAATTGCTCCAGGAACCTCCATCTGCAGTATTGAGAATTCATCGGATAGCGGGAGGATATCCTCTGCAAGTCCCTCTGAAAGACGTATTGCAGTCCTTGTACCGATTTCTATCTCAGGAAAGATGACTTCCATCCCAAGCTTCTTGAGGATCTTCGCGTGGTCGTCTGTTATGACTTTGCATATGATCCTCTTGACGCCAAGCTCCTGGACATTGAGAGCTGCAAGTATTGAGTTCTCGATATCCTTTCCGATACCGATTATCACAGTATCTGCTTCCTGTATGCCTGTCTGGGCAAGGGATTCCTTTGTCATATCGTTGACAACGAAGATTTCCGCTGCTGTATCGTTGAGCTTGCGGAGCCGTGTTTCATCCTTGTCTATTGCTATCACGCCACGGCCGCGCCTGAGAAGCTCTTCTGCGACAGCCATTCCAAATCGTCCTGTTCCGATTATCCCTATGAGCTCATTGTCTTTTCTCCGTCTCATCCTATAGCCACCTTTTCCTCTATGTATTTGACTTCGCCCCTTCCTTTGCGGGCAAATGCTGTGATTATCGTCATGAGTCCAACCCTTCCGCAGAACATAGCAAGCATGATGAGAAGCTTGCCTGGAACGGAAAGCGTTGGCGTTACACCTATTGTAAGACCTACGGTTGCATACGCTGAGACTGTCTCGAAAAGAAGATTCAGCGGCTGCACCTCAGGCTCTGTTATAGTCAGCAGGAAGAATGTCCCTGAGATGAATAGCACTGATATTATTATCAGGAAGAAAGCCTTGTTCACGCTTTCACTGTCTATTGTCCTCCTGAATGCCTGTGGCTTCCTTCCAAGAAGGAGAGAGAATGCCCCCAATATAGCTGCAAACATCGACGTTGTCTTTACACCACCACCGGTAGATCCAGGGGATGCTCCAACGAACATCAGGAATATCGACAGAAGAACAGCAGAGGAGGGGAGCGTGAGCTGGTCGAACGAGAAGAATCCAGCAGTCCTTGTCGTCACGGACTGGAAGAATGCGTTCTTCAGGTCAAGCTCCGGCATCAGCAGCGCAAATAGAATCGTGCCGGCTATGATCAGGAATAGTGTCATTGAAGCAACGATCTTCACATGAAGCGACAGCCTTTTCCTTCCTGCATTCGATAGAACTTCCTGATAGAATATGAATCCAAGTCCTCCAGCGACTATCAGAAGGGCAATCGTGACAAGCACGAGAATGCTGTCATTCCACCCTATGAGGCTTGTTGTGAATAGGTCAAATCCTGCGTTGTTGAACGCTGAGACTGAGTGGAATATGCCTAGATATATCGCTCGCGGAATAGGATATTCCCTTGAGAATGCAATGAAGAGGAGCACCGCGCCTATTGCTTCTATCGAGAACGTAACTCCAAGCGCTGTATTGAAAAGCCTCTTGGTTCCTATCTTAGGATCCGCTCCGAGAGAGTCTCTGAGAAGCGACCTGTCTGAGAGATCCAGACCTCTCGATGCAATACGGATGAACATGACAGCAAGCACTGCATATCCGAGTCCTCCGCATTGGATGAGAAGCATCAGTACTGTTGTCCCGAATAGAGATAGCGATGTCTGTATGTCTATGGGCGTGAGTCCTGTCACGCATACAGCTGATGTTGATACGAACGCTGCATCCAATATGCTTACATCTGCCCCAGCTTTGTGGGATATTGGAAGTGAAAGCAGGATTGTTCCTGCGATGATGATAGCTAAAAAGCCTCCAGCGAGCTTCAGTCCTGGCATTGGCCGCCTGTTTCTTTTCATAGCATGCCGATTATAACTGAAAGAGAACCTAAAAGAAAGGGTTTGGACAAATGGAGGATTTTAAACAATTGACAACATCGTTCTGTATTGAAGATACTCATCAGGGAGCTTTAGATGCAGGATTCAAAGAAAGAGATAATATCATGGGCGCTGTATGATTGGGCGAACAGTGCGTTTGCAACGACTGTAATGGCAGCATTCTTTCCGATTTTCTTCTCTCAGTATTGGTCTGCTGGATCCAGTGCTGAAAGCACGTTCTTCCTTGGATTGGGAAATTCAATAGAAAGTCTGGCTGTCGCTGCCATTTCCCCGGTCCTTGGTGCTATAGCAGACAGAGGAAGCTATAGGAAGAAGCTGCTCATTCTATTTGCATTCCTTGGTGCTGTCATGACCATATGCCTTTCTTTTGTGGGCATGGGAATGTGGCAGTATGCGATGCTCTTATACATCATAGCCAATATCGGGTTTGCAGGTGCGAACACTATGTATGACTCGCTGCTGCCCTCTGTCGCATCCGAGAAGAAGGTTGACTTCGTCTCATCCCTGGGATACAGCCTTGGGTATATCGGCGGCGGCCTGCTCTTCCTCATCAATGTTCTTATGTACATAATGCCTGAGCGTTTCGGGCTTGCAGATGGGGTAATGAGTGTCAAGGTATCCTACGCCATGGTTGGAATATGGTGGGCTGTGTTCACAATTCCGCTTATTCTCTTCGTGAAGGAAGGCAAGGGAGAGCGCCTGAGCATCAAGGCTGCCGTGCAGGAGGGCTTTTCCGAGATCTACAAGACACTCAAGGCTCTCAGAACCCTTAGGAACACAGGACTTTTCCTGGTTGCTTATTGGTGCTACATCGATGGTGTGGATACGATAATCCGCATGGCGACTGATTACGGAACAGCTATAGGTTTTTCATCTGAGAGCCTTATCGTTGCTCTCCTCATCACGCAGTTCGTCGCGTTCCCTTCAGCTATTCTCTACAATATATTCGGCAGGAAAGCAGGTGTGAAGAAGGCGCTTCTTGTCGCAGTGGGTGCATATGTCGTGATAGCTGTCTTTGGCTTCTTCATGACGAAGGAGATCCATTTCTATCTTCTTGCATGCTGCATCGGGCTATTCCAGGGAGGAATACAGGCGCTTTCCAGATCCTACTATACAAGGCTCATCCCAAAGGAGCATGCATCGGAGTTCTATGGCTTTTTCAACATGCTGGGGAAGTTTGCAGCAATCATCGGTCCGCTCTTGATCGGCGTTGTCTCTCTCATGACAGGAGAGCAGCGTTATGGCATACTGTCGCTCATCATCCTGTTCATAGTTGGAGGGGTGCTTCTTGCCAAGGTTGACGAAAAGAGTGCTGGAAGCGAGATAGAAGCGTATCGGAAAACGAAATAAATGTTGAATCGCCTCGCCTAGGCTGTTAGAATTCTTGAAGTTGGAGGATTCAGATGATAAGGAAAGCCTTTGTTTTGGTTCTGTCCGTGATCATCTGTTGCTCTTTATATGCAGCCGACAGGATTACATATGCTGTGAACGGTGCGTGCAGTGGGGTGGTTTCTGCACTTGTCTCGCAGCTGTCCGATCCGAGGATATCCCTGCAGGGGGTGACTGTCTCATCAGACAGTCCTGATGGGTGGAACGTTTCGTTTGTCAGATCTGATGTCTCGACGTATCGTTCCTCTCTTCGCTTCTTCGCAGGTCCTGATCGTTCTGCATACCTTGATTCGATATGGGCTGGGCTTGCCGGGGTTCTTTCTGAAGGGAATCCTTTCTTTTTCGATGAGATTGCGGAAGGGGAGGTCATACTTGACGGCAGGATGAGGTTCGCATTGGATGAAGATGGCCTTTCTGTTGATGTTTCTCTGCTTGTAACGGGAAGTGCTGTTGAAAGCGGGGTTGTCATTGAGGGGGATTTTGATATCTCCATTGAAGGCAGCAGCGCTGTGATAAGCTCAGGTGAGGTAACTATAGATGGTGATGAGTATGAACTCCCATCATTTGGGTTCACTCTTCCGGAGTCAGGAGGTTCAAATGGATGATGTTGATAGATTCCTAGAGCGGCATGCGCTCTATGCTTCTTCTGTAGATGAAGATAAGGTTCTCTCTTTCTTCCTTTCGGAAATGGATAAAGGCCTTAAGGGTGATGATAGCTCGCTTGCTATGATCGATGCTTATGTATCTGCTGATGTAAGCATAAAGAGCGGTGAGAGCGTAATCGTGCTTGACGCTGGCGGAACCAATTTCAGGACATGCCTTGTATCGTTTGATGAAAACAGACGTCCTGTTATATCAGATTTCAGGAAAGTCGGGATGCCTGGCGTGAAGGAAGAGGTGTCGAAGAAGGAGTTCTTCTCGATCCTTGCAGATAATGTCGAGCGTCTGATAGACAAGAGCGACAGGATTGGATTCTGCTTTTCATATGCTGCTGAGATAACAGAGGATCATGATGGGATCCCTGTTGTATTCTCGAAGGAGGTCAAAGCACCTGAGGTTATCGGGGAAAAGCTTGGAAAGAACCTTCTCGCAGAGCTTGGATCACGTGGCTATGATGTATCGAAGAAGAAGGTTGCTGTTGTCAATGATACAGTAGCGACGCTTCTTGCAGCTATTGCGGAGTGTCCGGATGATGCGTCCTCATATGTTGGCTTCATACTCGGAACAGGAACGAATACCGCCTATGAAGAGAGTGCCAGGAATATAGTGAAGAGCGGGCACTCAATCGATAAGAAAGAGATCGTCAATGTCGAGTCTGGATGCCTTGCACTTCCTCTTGGAGATCTTGATGAAGGCTTCCTGAAGACGACAAAGGATCCAGGGAACTATCTTTTCGAGAAGAAGATATCAGGCGCTTATCTCGGTCCTTTCTCAGCTTTTGTTATCGAGAAGGCTATCGAGGAGGGCGTGCTTTCAAAGGAGTTTGAAAGTGCTTACCGCACGATAGAGCCGCTCAATACAACACGTATGAGCCATTATCTTGAGATGTGCCATAACAGTGAGTATGATCTTGTGCGCTGCGTAGGGGATAGAGAGGGCGATGCAACTGCTCTGTACAGGATCCTCAAAAGCATAATAGAGAGGGCTGGAAAGCTGACAGCCATCAACCTGACAGCTGCTGTGCTCAAATCCGGCAAGGGCACAGAGCCTCGTTATCCGGTTGTTATAAACGCAGATGGCACGACATTCTACAAGACAGAATTCCTTGAGTTCTATACAAGGCTTTATCTTGACCTGATCCTTGAGAAGAAGCATCAGCGTTATTACAGGATTGTGAATATCGATAATTCTCCGACGCTCGGTGCGGCAATTGCGGGCCTTGCTATCTGATGGCGGTCCTTGCTCTCCATGATCTTTCCTGTTATTCAAAGTCCTCCATCACAGTGGTCCTTCCCGTGCTGGAGGCTTTGGGAATCGAGACAGCTGTAATCCCTACGGCGATACTTTCAACACAGACAGATGGCTTTTCAGATATCTACACAGAAGACAGGGAAAATGAGCTTGTGGCTATATATGGCAAGCTCAAGGAGATCGGTACTGAGTTCGAAGGTGTCTATACAGGGTATATAGCAACAACAAGCGAAATAGATGCAATACGTTCAATCCTTTCCAAAGAGAGCGGACTTAAGCTTGTCGATCCTGTGATGGGGGATGGAGGGGAGCTTTATCAGACACTGACGCGTGAGCATGCTGAGCATATGATGCGTCTTGTAAGAGGTGCTGATGTCATAACTCCGAATTTCACAGAAGCCATGATACTCACGGGGCTTGAGGATGGAATCAGGAAAGTAGGGCAGAGGGATATATATGACCTTGTGTCAGTGCTGAGGTCAATGGGGCCTGAAAAGGGAGTCATCACCTCTGTTCCTTTGATTGCTGGAGGCCTTGGCAATATCGCGTGGTCAGACGATGAGATAAGGATGTTCCAATATGATGATCTTGGCGTTTCATATCCAGGATCTGGAGATCTGTTCGCATCTGTCCTTTTTGGCCTTCTTGTCAGAAACGAAAGCTTCTTCGGCTCTGTTTCCCATGCAACAGGCATAGCTACGTCCGCAATAGCCTATGCAAAGGAGAGCGGGCGCGATAGGAAGCTTGGCATAACGCTGAAGCCTGTTATGGGCGAGATAAGGAGAAGGGCCCTTTGAGTGTGCTTATCGTTGCTTCCGACAAAGCTGAGCTCAAGGCTTTCGGGGATGAGTTCATAAAGGTTGTCTCAGGTGTTGGTCCCGTCCTCTCTGCATCATTCACGTCATCTGCGATAGAGCGTTTCCATCCAAGCGCTGTGGTGAGTGTCGGAAGCGCAGGTTCTTTCGGCCGCCTGATGATAGGGGATGTTGTTTCCTTTGGCTCTGTAATATACAGGGATGCGGATCTGACACATTACGGCCTTAAACCAGGGGAGACGCTTACAGGAAACCAGAAACGGCTTTCTGCGATACAGCTTGACAGCTCATCTGCATATGTCCTCTCTACATCTGCATCATTCGCATCAGCAGCAGGAGAGGGGGATGCTGCAGATATGGAAGCGTATGGGGTTGCTGCAGCAGCATACATGCATGGTATACCATGCTTTGCTGTGAAGGCTATTACGGATATTGTTGGAAAGAGCGTTGATATGAGAGAATATACATTGCTTCGCTCCAGGCTGATGCCTCTCATCGTCAGCAAGGTGAAGGAGATTCTCAGCTGATGCCCAGAGGGGGTAGATTTATTCTTTTCAATTTTTCCGAGAAAAAGCCATTTTCAGCAGTTTTTAGGAAAAGGCAGGGAACTCTCATAAACTTGCTTCTGTCAGTTCCTTTCTGGTTTAGTAACACATCGGCAACATTGTTCATTGCGGATTTTGATTGACTCACTCTTGTCTACACATTAGGATAGCCTCTGGCACTGCCATGGAATGGTGGACGGCTTGGCCTCTGTATTCTGTTTATCGGATGTCAGGGGCGTTGTCTCCTGACTCTTCGGCATCGTTGACGAAGGAGGCGCTTATGACGGACTTTGAATTGCTGTCGCTGGTGATATCAATCATCAGCTTAGTGATACTTGTTCGGAAAAAGTAAGGCCGCCCATGATCTAGCACATCTGGACGGTCTTTTGATTTCTAGTGTGTGAGATCCAAGCCGTCTATCGGCAGTGCCTCTCATGTCTATATTATCAGCATATTCACAACCAAAGTCAAATGATCGCGTTGAATCAAAAATAATCTAACCGAATGGAAGGCCGAAAATCCCTGCCAAGAATCTTGTCTGCAATGAATCTGCTGAAGCTCTTGCCCGCCCCTTCGGCAAGCTTCCTCATTGCCTCATAGTCCTCCTCAAGGAATGCCAGGTTGACCTTCTTGTATATCCTCGTTATCCCGCGGGTAGTGCCCTTCGGCCTTCCTGCTTGCGAAAATCAAGCTTGAGAGCATTCTTTCCTCTTTCATTCTGAAGCTAGAGTTCCATAGATCACAATCACTTATCCTATGGATGATTTTTCTTATCTCATGCGCCCTGATGTAGAATAGCAATATGTTCCGTTATGATATCCTGATCCTTGACCGTGCCGCACATAGATTCATCACAAGGACTGTGTCCGCTGATAGCTTTGCATTGGCTGCATCGATGTTCATTGTGAAAGAGAGGAAGATGATTGAAAAGCATCTTGTATTCTACTGCCGCAAGCTTCGGTTCCAGGATCTGCAGTATATGGGGCAGTATGATTCTGACTCATTGGCATCAAGCATTGATGGAAGCCACAGCCATCTGCTCTATCTGTCAAATGGTCAAACTTATGAATATGACGGAGAGGAATTCCGAAAGGTCTTTGTATCAGCCATCTCACATATAGAGATGTGGGGCAAGGCCTGTTTCATTGTATTATCTCATGAATGATCATGTCACATCATCAATGGGCATGTTCCTCAAAGGCTTCACATTCACACAGTCATGTGTTTTCTCTTCTGCAAGCATCCTTGCAAATGCACGCATCTCTGCTTCCTTTGCTTGATATGCCTTCTCTGCAGCTTCAATCAGAGTATGTGTCGATGCCTCGCTGGTTGAGTCAAGCTTTATCCTTTCTTCCAGCACCGGCGCCCATATCCTCGTATACTTTACATCCTTTATATTCCCGATCACCTCATCCACAGCGTTAAGTGATGCATTGCCGTATACCTTTATGATTACCTTTGCCCAGCCTGTAAGCCCTCCTGTGCTTTCTGCTGGATTGAAGCGGTATTCTGAAGAGAGCGTGGAAAGGCTGAGTATCCTGTATTCCGATGCATCTGGGTAGAGCTTCCTTGCCTCTGCATATGCTATGAGTGCGGGGTTGTTTGCCGCAACGCCTCCATCGATGAGGGTAAGTTCCGTTCCTGTATCCCTTTCCTTCAGCCGGCATGGAGGAAAATACATAGGAGCTGCAGATGATGCACGTGCTGCCTCTCTTGAGAGAATGCCGTGGCTGGCCCAGCTCCTCATCGTGTATATTCTGTCATCGGTTGTAGAATATGCGACAGCCGCTGTCGGGACAAGCGCATCAGACAAGGCTGAATCCTTGAATACTGAAATGAGGAAACGTTCAAAAGGCCCAGCCTCATACTTGTCTGTGAGTATTGGGTACAATAGGCTTTTGAAGTTCTGCTGCTTTGGGAATATCTCTGGGCCATGATGCCTATAGAGTTCGATGAATGACTCCACATCCGAGCCTGGCACTATGTATCCTCTTCTTGTGCTGATTGCACTTCCTTCATCTCTTTTGAGGCCTGTCTTCTCATTCGGCATCGTAAGTCCAAGAGCAAGAAGAGCTCCTGTGCTCGTGCCTGCTATAAGATCGAAGTGCGAGTACAGCGGACGCGGATCTCCATATTCATGCAGAAGCTTTGAGAGCTTTGAAAGCATCACGCTTGGGATGATGCCACGCATACCACCGCCATCTATCGATAATATATAGCGTACATCCTTCTTTCGTCTGAAGAAATCAAGAAAGGCCATATGACAATGATAATCATTTTGATATATTGTTGCCATGTTCTACGAAGATTGCGTGCTCTGTCCAAATATGTGCCATGTGGACAGGAGGAAAGAGAAGGGAGTATGCCGCCAAGGCGACTCGGTCAGGATAGCATGGTCTGGACTGCACAGGGGAGAAGAGCCTCCTGTGACCGGTGAGCATGGTTCTGGCATGATATTCTTCTCCGGCTGTCCTCTTCATTGCCAATACTGCCAGAATAGGCAGATATCAGGATCGGATGGAGAGAACTATGGCATAGATGTAACGGATGATGAGCTGGCCTCTCTCATGCTTTCACTTGAGAGCGATGGGGCTGCGACGCTGAATCTTGTTACAGGCACGCATTTCATCCCGTCGATAATAAACGCTATCGAGAAAGCGAGGAGGCATGGATTTTCCCTTCCTGTAGTATGGAACAGCTCTGGCTACGAGAGCATAGAAGGGCTTTCACTTATAGATCCATATATCGATCTTTATCTTGTGGACTGCAAAACGCTGGACAAGGGTACTGCAAGGCGTTTCTGCCGTACTGAGCGTTACACGGATGCTGTGATTCCTTGCCTCGATTTCATAAAGGATCGGCATGGTACGACGGACCTGGATGCGATGAAAGGCACAATCCTCCGCCATCTTGTATTTCCTGGGGAGCTTGAGGCAACACGAGCCTTTCTCCGTGTATTTGCAGAGCGCTACAAGGATGCATTCTTCCTTTCCCTTATGACGCAGTTTGTCCCGCCACTCGGTAACCTTGACTTCAGGCCTCTCAGCGAAGATGAATACGACAGCCTTGTATATCTTCTTGAGGATCTTGGAATAGACAATGGCTTCATGCAGGATCCAAGCGATGATGATGTGCTTTGGATTCCGGACTTCACGCGTGATATTCCGTTTCCGCAGCCCTTTGCGGATCCTGATCCTTATTTCCTGTCCCTCAAGCATCGATAGCGAAGAGCTTATCAAGCAAGGATGTAGCCGGTATTCCGGGACTTCTCGCCATCTTCAGCCATATTCCCTTTGCAATAAGGTCCTTTATCGTCAAAGCCAAGCTGAATAAGATGCTATTTGCCAGATTAAAGTGCTTGTCCCATACAGATATCATGAATGGAAAAGCACTATGATTCAAGTTGCGATATGAATTGAAAACAGCTTTTCTCGTCAATATATGAAGAGAAAAGACTGCTTGATGATGTACTTTGACATTTCCAGAATTGACAATATCAGGATTTTCAGCAATTGCCGATTACGGTACCTGTGAATTCCCTGTTCTCAAGTATTGCGATCGTGTTCTCGATATCCCGTCCGTCTGCGCAGATCACAGTCAGGCCGCTTTCCTCTGCAAGCTTGGATGCAATCGGATCGAATGGAGCGTTCTTGCCAGGTGTCCACTCGTCACCGACCATAGCTCTGAAATCCTTCCATGAGATCGAATCAATCGGTGTTGCATTCCTGTCCAGCTTTGGATCTGCCGTGTAGACCTTCTTTATGTTGGACAGGTTTATTATCCTCCTTGCTCCGAAACGGCGTGCAAGGTACACAGCATCAGTGTCCGTGCTGAAACCTGGCTTCCATCCTCCTGCTGCAAGTATGCGTGATGAGAATGATATATCCTCAGCGGTTGGATCCGTTACTATGCCATCTTCCGTATATTCCGAGAATATTGCCTTGATAAGCATTGCGTTGATATGCGTTGCCTTTATCCCAAGCCAGTCCTGAAGTCCTTGGTCGGCATCGCTTCTGACCATTCTGAGCGCTTCCTGGTACACTCTTGCCGGGGCACCTCCTCCTGCAACGAAAACAAGCTTCGCATCGCTGTTTCGCTCAAGATACGAAACAATTGCTTCACGCAGTGATTTAAGGAACACATAGTCTACTTTATCAGGGGCGATAATAGAGCCACCAAGCGAAATTATGGTGAGATTCATTTTTTTCTCCTAATTATGTAAAAATTCTATCAATAATTGGTCAAAACTGCGAGTCACGGCGTATACATTATAGGAGGATGTGTTATGAATCATCTGAACAGTGTACTCCTCGAAGGTGTTTTGACCGATGATCCGAGGAAGGTAGAGCTCCCTGAAGCTGTAGCAGGGACAAGGCTTGTGAAGTTCGATCTGGCATCAGACCGCTATTTTGTAGGGCGCAATGGCGAGAAGAAGGTTGAGACCGTGTTTGTCCCGATACAATGCTGGGGAACTATAGGAGACAAGGCTCTCGAGCGCATGAAGAAGGGGATGACTGCACGTGTTGTAGGCCGTCTGAGGCTTTGCAGGTGGCTTGCCCAGGATGGAAGCTCAAGGCGTGGAATGGAGATTGTCGCAGAGCATGTTGAGTTCCGGCCTCTCAGGGGAACAGGGAAATCAAACCCGGCTGTAGAGATAATCGAGGGCGAGAACGGTGAAAGCGATAGCGCAGGAGAACCTGAAGTGCTCTATTGCATCTGACTGCGGTATAGGTCCAATGCCATTAAGCTGAGGTATC
>CALXLI010000075.1 GCA_944389155.1 uncultured Spirochaetaceae bacterium
TGGGCATCCCTTACCCTTGGCTATTCTGATTTTGTACAGCTCTTCATCGGAGGATCTCCGAAGACTGTCGATACAGATGATACGAACAATGTAGGGGCAAATGAGGGGTATTTGATGGTATCTGCACTCATCGCTCCGATTGATGGCATTTCGGTATCAGCTACAGTGATGGACAGGATTCTGGACTGTACTCAGACGATCATCTCAACAACTTTGGAGATGGCATAATCGGCGCGTCTGCTGATATCAATATCACAAAGCTTGTTGGCCTTGATTTCGATTTTGGCATCGGACTTTCCGAGAAGTATGTGTTTGGAGATGGAAACAATATCTTCGCAGCTGCAATCTATGGTGGTTTCGATCCAATCTCATTCGTGCTCCAGTATGGTCTTGTGACATACGGAGAGGCAAGAAGTACTGTTGGCACAGTTGCTCCTACAAATGATGATACAGAGCATTTCATCTATGCCGGTGTTGATATCACAGCTGTCGATAACCTCCTTCTTGATGCATATTTCGGCGCATATAACGCTGCAGAGTTCGCTGATTCCTGGTTTGTTGGCGCTGATGTTGGCTATACAGTCAAGAGCGTTACATTCAAGCTTGGCCTTGAGTATGGTGCAGGTGCATCCTACAACTACGATGACAATTACTATAAGACAGGTGATTCTGGAGCGGGTCTCTGGATCGTTCCCAGCATCTCTGTTGCATGGTAATGCATTTGGCTTTTCGTTGATCTAGGCTCCTCCTGGAGCCTTTTTGCTCACAGTAAGTCCACAGTATCTACAGCATTCTTCTTCTTAAAGCTGTTATCTTATAGGTAAGGAGAAAGGAATGGAAATAAAGGATCTTCTGAACAATTTCTCGTACAAAGGCGCATCGTGCCTATTCTACACAGTCGATCGTAACAAGGATGTATGGGTGCTGCTTGGAAAGAGAAAGCTTCCACATCTATTCTCTTCTGCATATCATTGGTCGATTCCCGAGGGAAGCATAGCAGAAAGCGAGAGCGCACTTGATGCTGCAATGCGGGTTGCTTATGAAGAAACGGGAATCCTTGATGATAGGACCAAGGCAGATATCTTCTGGAGCGTAAGGGAAGGAGGAGTATCTGAAACGCTTTATACGCTGCGCCTTTCAACTAAGGTTGCCCCTAAGAGAAGCCAGAGCTATTCGGATCTTTTCTGGTTCAGGCTTGGTGATGCAATCGATGATATCGATCCTCTTGCGCAAAGCCAGTTGAAACATTTCTCTTCATACCTGAAGGTCCGAAGGAAAGCCGTCTGATCCATACCTGCGGGTCGAAAGGCCCGCTATTCCATCTTAGCGTCAGCTATGATCATCTCTGCAAGCTTTTCCGCGCTGTATTCTATCGGAACATCATCAAAGCATGCATCCATAGCTTCGAGCTTCTCAGGATTCCCTGCCAGTTCCTTGATTATTGCAAGCTGCTTTTCCCTGTCATCTGCTGCATTCCATCCAACATGATGCTTTTCAATGTATTCAGCAGAATCGATTACTATATAGACAAGTTCTGTGATGAGAAATGGCCTATGGGCATATATGGCTTCAACGATTGTGTTTATGCCGGCTCTGCCTGCTATCACGTCAGAAGCGGCAAGATAATCGCTTACATTGTCTATGAACCCCCTTATTATGACCTCTGCATTCCTTGCCGTGCTTGTTCTGACAATCCTGCTGAGCTTGTTCTGCATTTCTTTCTTGATTCCACCGATGATTACGATCTGTACAGGCAGGTCTTCTCTCAGTATGTCCTCAAGGAGGTTCAGCGATCCAAGTCCTTCTCCTCCAAGATTGAGCTGGAGCGTGAATTTCTCCTCGTTTATGCCAAGCTTTCTTCTTGCATCCTTCTTTGATAGTCTTGGCTGCTCTGCAACCGATGCCTGGAGTGGAAATGGACAGATTTCAACACTTTTCTCATCCTGTCCCATGGCGATTACACGTTCTCTTCCTTCTTCTGTTGGAATAAGGAACTTCCTCAGATGAGGGCATATAGATACAGCTGGAGCTGAGAAGACATCTGTAGAATAGAAGTATACAGGGATATCGATATTCAGGTCTGATAGCAATGTAGAAAGGATCGTCCCTGGATATGGGTGTGTCGCAAATATGAAATCAGGGCGGAATTCCTCAATATTCCTCAGCAGCTTCTTCTTTCCGAACAGCCTGACAGCTTTTATCAGTATATCTATTCCCCATCCTGATTTATCAAGTGTTGAGAAAAGATGCTTTTCCAAGAATGGGATACGGAGCATCATACGCCATACTTCTTGGTTGATCCTTTCCATCCAGTTCAGGTTGAGATAACCGAAGAAATCAACAAGCTGGCTATCAACACCTAGCTTCTCAAGCTGTTCGTTGACAGCCTTTGCAGGGACATAGTGACCTTTTCCAGCCTTTATGTAAACGCATAGCCCTTTCATGATCATATTCTAAACAGTTTTCCGCTTATTTTTCGACCGTGCTTGTTAAAACTATATGAATATTTGTCTGAAAATACACTTTACATAGAAAAAGCTATCTGTTACTATAGCAGAGCATTCGGGCGGTTAACTCAGCGGGAGAGTGTCACGTTGACATCGTGGAAGTCG
>CALXLI010000076.1 GCA_944389155.1 uncultured Spirochaetaceae bacterium
TGTGCAAGCGTATGCCCACAGGGTGCTATCGAGGAGGAGTAAGACCTCCAAGGCCGTAACCGGAAACGGCCTTTCTGTTAAGATAGGAAACCTTCTCTTATGCAGAGAAGGTTTTTTTGATGCCTCAGTCCTTCCTTTCCCTGAAAAGATAAACGGAGAGAGCAAGAACTGCAATCCCAAGCATTCCGAGGCCTGAATCGCTATCAAGTTCATCGAGGAGCGTGAGGACCGTGACAGCAACACCCATTGCAAGAGCTATTGCACGAAGCGCTATTGAGATTATCCTATCTATATCGTCCTCTTTCTTCTTATTGCTATCGCCTGTTCCTTTCATGAGTTCATCAAGAGACACTCCTAGAACCTCTGAAAGACGAGGAAACGAGGCTACGTCCGGGTAAGAAAGATTCCTCTCCCACTTTGAGACTGCCTTATCCGTAACACCCATCTTCTCGGCAAGCTCTGCCTGTGTCATGCCTTTTTCCTTTCTCTTTTCCGAAATGATCTCTCCTAAGCTTTTTCCATTCATGCTGCAATGTTATATCCTTTGCTTTGTCAACTCAACCGACTTGCAGTTTACCTACTCGACTTGCAGTTGACTTTTGATACAAACTATCGTCATGGCTGGATTTGACGCTATCGGACGAACGCTCACGGTATCAGAGGCAAATGCCATAATAAGCAGCACAGTCTCTGATTTCTTCTCTGATCTTACCATTGAAGGTGAGATATCGGGATTCCGTCCATCATCAACAGGGCATTGGTACTTCACGCTCAAGGACAGCGGGGCAGCAATTGACGCTGCAGTCTTCCGCAGTGCTCAGTATTCAATGGAAATACCTAGAAATGGCGACCTTGTAATAGCCAAGGGCTCCCTTTCCTACTATACAAAGAACGGAAGGCTTTCATTTGTGATCAGGGCAATGAAGGTAAAGGGAGAGGGAAATCTTCTTGAGATAATCGAAAAACGCAAGGAGTACTATAGAGGACTTGGATACTTTGATGAGGATAAGAAGAAGGCTATTCCCGAAACGATAAGGAGAATAGGCGTAGTCACAAGCCCGACAGGGGCAGCTATCCGCGATATACTCAACATAACGCGCCGCAGGGCTCCAGGCATTGATATAATAATATTCCCAGCATCCGTCCAGGGCGAGAATGCAAAGGACGAGATAGCAATGCGCATAAGGCAGGCGAACCTATTCTCAGCATCTGACGTGCTCATAGTCGGACGCGGAGGCGGAAGCACAGAGGACCTCGCGGCATTCTCAGAGCCAGTGGTGATAGAAGCGATATGGGAATCCGAGATCCCCGTGATATCAGCAGTGGGACATGAGATAGACTGGCCAATCTCCGACTTCGTTGCAGACAAAAGGGCACCTACACCATCAGCTGCTGCAGAGCTTGTAACGGAGACTGCCTACAGGAGGCGTGAACGCATAGCTGCTGCCAAGCGTCTTCTTGCATCAGAAATGAAGGTGAAGATCGCAAAGTCTTCATCCAGGCTTAAGAGCGCGGAAAGCTTCAAAAGTGCGCTTGACAAGAAGCTATCGCTATATAAATCGAAAGTCCCTTCGCTGGATAACCTCAAGCATAGCCTCACGCTGCGTCTTGAAAGGCGGCAGAATGAGCTTGCATGGACAGAGGAAGAGATCCTCAGGATATTCACGGAAAGAAAGGACAGGCCAAAGGCTCTTATTGCCTCGTATCTGGAGAAATCAAAGGCTGCTATCGTACTGAAAGTGCAGAAATGCAAGACAGAGCTGCGGGCTGTTGCAAGCGAGAGTGAAGCGCTCTCCCCTCTTGCAATACTCTCCCGTGGCTACTCCATGACGATGGACGAGAGAGGGAAGGTAATACATAATACATCAGAGATCAAGGTTGGCGAGAGAATAAGGACGAGGCTTGCTGGAGGCGTTCTTCTCTCGTGCGTGGAGGAGAAAGATGAGCTTTGAAAGCGATCTGAAGAGAATGGAGGAGATCACTGATCTCCTGAAGAAGGATGATACGGGACTTGAGGATGCAATCAAGCTGTATGAAGAGGCAACTGAGCTTGGCAGGAAGCTTAACAAGACGCTCTCAGAGATAGAGAGGAAGATAGAGATTGTCACATCGAGCGATGAGGATGTCCTCACTACAGAAGAGGCTGATGAGAGCAATGACTAAAGCTATCTTCCTGATACAGTCAGAGGACAAGAAGGGGCTTCTTGCATCAACTGTTGATTTCTTCTACAGCAAGGGGTTCAACATACTGCATTGCCAGCAGCATACGGACAGCTACGAAAAGCGCTTCTTCATGCGCATTGAGCTCGATGCCTCAGATATGTCAATGACTCGAAAGGCATTGGAGGACGAGTTCGGAAAGCTTGCTTCATCGCTTGGCCTTGACTGGTCCCTTCATTGGTCCGATTACAGGATGAGGGTCGCGATCCTTGTCTCGAAGACAAGCCACTGCCTCTATGATCTTATATCGAGGCAGCTTGAGGGAGAGCTTGAATGCGAGATTCCCCTGATAATCTCCAACCACCCGGATCTTGAGAAAGCCGCCAATCAGTTCCGCATTCCCTATTATTATTTCCCCGTTGGAGATGACAAGGCAAAGCAGGAGGGCAAGATAAGGGATCTGCTCAAGCGCTTTGACATAGACCTCGTGGTGCTTGCACGCTATATGCAGATCCTCTCACCTGAATTCACAGAGGAATGGAAAGGAAGGATCATAAACATACATCATGCTTTCCTCCCTGCATTCCAAGGTGCAAATCCATATCTCAGGGCTTATCAAAGAGGTGTGAAGATGATAGGGGCAACAGCCCATTACGCATCAGAGGATCTCGATCAGGGACCGATCATCGAACAGGATACTGTACGCGTTAACCATGAGCTGACTCCTGCAGGTCTTAAGGAAGTCGGAAAGGACTGCGAGAAACGTGTTCTCGCATCAGCAGTGAAAGCACATCTTGAAAGCAGGATAATAATCTACAACAACAAGACGATAGTATTCTCAGTTGAACGCTAGATGGATATGGTGAGCTTGCGGCCTGAGCATGGCTCTATATAGCTTATGCTTATGGCCTCCAGGCCAAAGTCATCTGATTCCACGCCACCATATTGCGTATCCCCGATGATAGGATGCCCCGACCATGCAAGATGGGCTCTTATCTGATGCCTGAATCCCCTTGTGATGGTGCATCTGAATACACCATCATCCTCAGGTACGACCTCTGTCGTATAGACCTTGCCTTTCCTGTGTCTTTGATTGCTCCAGACAGGACGAACGCTCTTGCTTCCCTTCCCGAATGCCCTGAAATACGATGTGATCGCAACAGGCCCTTCCTCTATAGGAAAGAGCGGGAAAGCTTCAAAGCCCTCATCTATAGCCCGATGAGAGGATGTCTGTGCAATATATTCCTTGACTATCATATCCTTCTTCTGCTGCTGCATCAGCGCATCATATGCTTTCTGGGTGCGGGCTATCAGAACAAGGCCCTTCGTTGGATTGTCCAGGCGATGGACAACACCGCCCTCCCAAGGATTGGGGCCTGAACAGCATCTTATTTCAGGATATGCAGCTGCAGCTATTGAAAGGAGAGTGCGGCCATCGATCGTATTCTTCAGCGGCACTGTAGGGATTCCACTCTCCTTCCAGTAAACAAGGGTGTCCGGTCCCTCAAAGACCAGACGTGTAGTATCAGTTATCACTGCTTCTTCCGAAGATCCTCAGGAGATACAGGAAGATATTAAGGAAATCAAGATAGAGATCAAGCGCACCGAGGATTCCTACCTTCGTAAGCTCCTCGCTTGTCATCATCGAGCCATATGATCTGTTCATGTCAGAGATCTTCTGGCTGTCCCATGCGGTAAGGCCTGTAAACAACACTACGCCGACAGCTGAGATGAGAAGATCGAAAGCGCTTGAGCGGAGGAACATGTTTATCAGAAGGGCTACCATCATTCCGATAAGTGCCATCGACAGATATCCTCCGATACCTCTCAGATCCTTCTTCGTGACCGCGCCATATATAGCACCGGCTGCAAATACAGATGCAGCAGAGACAAACGCAAGGACAAGCGTTGTCTGTGCATATACGATGAATATCGAGGTAAGCGTCAATCCTGTCACAGCTGAGTAAGCCAGGAACAGGGCTATCGCAGCCCCAGTACTCAGCCTTTCAATACGGCCAGATAGCACCATCACAAGCACGAGCTCTGCGATGAATGCCGCAATGACGATCATCGGATTGCTGTAGAAGAAACGGATGAACGAAAGAGAATGGGACAGCGCGAATGAGACAGCTGCAGTCACCGCAAGTCCTGCTATCATCCAAAGATACACGTTCCTGAGAAGCACGTTCTCCCTTATTTTCACGTCATGCAGAATGACATCTTTGCTATTGTTCATAAATAATCTCCTGATAAAATGATATATTAAACTTAGCCATAGGGCAAATACTTCACGCAAAATACGCAAGGAGCAGACATGATCGAAGAAGGAACAAAGGCTCCGGATTTCACTCTTCCGGACAAAGATGGAAACGCTGTATCGCTTGAAAGCTACAGAGGACGTTACGTACTTGTCTATTTCTATCCAAAGGACAATACCCCTGGATGCACAGCAGAGGCATGCTCAATCAGGGATGCCATGCCAGACTTCTCAGCCCTCTCCCTTTCTGTTATAGGGATAAGTCCTGACAAAGCGGAGTCGCATAGGCGCTTTGCAGAGAAATACTCGCTCGATTTCACTCTCCTCTCAGATACCGACCATAGGACAATGGAAGCCTATGGTGCATATGGAGAGAAGACATTGTACGGGAAGAAGACAGTCGGTGTGATACGCTCATCGTTCCTGATCGATCCGGAAGGCAATGTCGTGAAGGTGTGGAAGAAAGTGAATACGAAGACTCACGGAGAAGACGTAAAGAAGGCCTTCTCCGAAATAGTCAATTCCTGAAGCTGTGGACAGGGGCAGGAATCCTTCCTCCCCTTCTTATGAACCTCTCTGAGGAGAATCTGCTTACAGGCATTATAGGGGCATAGCCTAAGAGTCCGCCGAAATGCGCTGTGTCCCCTACATCCTTTCCGATTACAGGAATCACACGCACAGCTGTTGTCTTCTGGTTCACCATGCCTATAGCCATCTCATCCGCGATGATCGCTGAAATCGTAGAAGCCGGTGTTGAGCCAGGGATAGCTATCATATCAAGGCCAACTGAGCAGATGCATGTCATGGCTTCCAGCTTCTCAATCGAGAGAGAACCGCGGTTTACAGCGTTTATCATACCCTGATCCTCGCTTACAGGGATGAATGCGCCTGAAAGCCCTCCAACATAGCTTGATGCCATGATCCCGCCCTTCTTCACCTGATCGTTGAGAAGAGCAAGAGCCGCTGTTGTGCCAGGTGCTCCTGTGCTCTCTATCCCCATCGCTTCGATTATATCCGAGATGGAATCACCGACAGCAGGAGTCGGAGCAAGTGAGAGATCGACAATGCCGAATGGAATCCCCATCCTTTTCGATGCCTCCTGAGCAACAAGCTGCCCAAGCCTTGTGATCTTGAATGCAGTACGCTTTATAGTCTCTCCAAGAACACCGAAATCCCCATTCCCGACGCTCTCCACAGCGCTCTTTATAACGCCGGGTCCGCTTACACCGACATTTATGACAGCATCGCTTTCCGTCACGCCATGGAAAGCTCCTGCCATGAATGGGTTGTCATCAGGGGCATTGCAGAAGACGACAAGCTTTGAGCACGCAATAGAGTCCTTGTCAGCTGTAAGCTCTGCGCTCTTCCGGATCACTTCACCCATAAGAGCAACCGCATCCATGTTGATGCCGACCTTTGTCGATCCAAGCGCAACGGAAGAGCATACCCTCTCAGTTTCCTTCAGAGCCTCCGGAATCGATGAGATGAGAAGGCGTTCAGCTTCGCTCATGCCCTTTACTGGAAGAGCGGAAAAGCCACCTATGAAATTGACACCTACTGCATCAGCAACACTGTCCAGGGTACGGGCAATCTTTACATAATCCTCTTCGCCTCTGCAGCATGATGCGCCTATGATTCCGATAGGGGTTACGGATATCCTCTTGTTGACGATGCTTATGGCATAATCACGCTCTATCTCATTGCCGGTCTTCACAAGATCGCGTGCTGTATATGCTATCCTGTCATAGATCTTCCTGCAGAGTGTATCAACGCTGTCAGACATGCATTCAAGAAGAGAGATGCCAAGGGTTATCGTCCTTACATCAAGATTCTCCTTCTCGATCATGAGATTGGTTTCGATTACTTCATTCAGGTTGATCATACTAAATCCTCTGCATACTCTCGAATATCTCTTCCCTCTGGAGCTTGACTATGCAGCCTATCTCATCCCCGAGAGCTGAAAGTTCAGATGAAAGGGTGCTGAACTCCTTTGTAGAGAGATTCGTATCTACGATCATCATCATGTTGAAAAATCCATCTACGATTGTCTGTGAGATATCCAGGATATTCACATTGCTTGATGCAAGATATGTGCAGACGCGAGCGATTATCCCAACCTGATCCTTTCCTACAACTGTTAATATTGACTTGTGCATACCTGAGATTATCACAAATCGGCTATGTTATAGACAAGGGGGCGAAGATGGTCTGCAAGGAGTTAAGGCCCAACGGGAAGCTCCAAGCTGAGGGTTCGATTCCCTCCGCCTCCATCATGAAATCATCATATCTGCAAAAATATATGCACTGGGCCAAACTCATAAATACTCTCAGTACCTTATTCTTCATCGAGCAAGCTGCTCAGCTATCAGTCTGCCAGTCATCAGATATTACCGCTTCTGTATTTGAGGGAACAGGAATGTACCCATTTATCATCAGGTGTGTATGTTATAAGGTACATCCCATTTCCCAATCAACTTGATTCCTACATGATCGGCTGCTCTGTATACTCCCAATGATATGCTCCTGCATAGCTACCGCTCTCGATATAGCAGATACTCTCATCATCTATAAGTGTTGAACCGGAGATTCTTCCTGTTGTTTCAATCCTGAACTCTGATATCCCTTCATAGTAAGATGAAAGAGTATAATGTGTGATTATATTGGTATCCGATCCAATCGTTGTGCTTTCCAGCGTGCAGTTCAAATCCTGTCCAAGCGTTGTTGAATACGTTATTGAAGCACTCTCGTCAGCTTTTACAGCAGATTGCTGCACCATTGATATCTCTTGGTATGCAGCTTTTGCATCCTCCCCTGTATAGCTCTCTCCACCAATTTCAATCACCAACTCTTCGCCGTTTACCTTGACGTTAGCAGCAGTATTAGGCTTCAGGTAACTATAAGACGAGCCAATTGAACCAATCCGAATGCTGATATCCGCTCCAGCACTATTGAATTCAGATGTCTGTTCAATGATCACATTTCCATCCTTATCATAGCCTGTACTCTTGATTGTCTGCGACTTCATGCCATTTATGCTTGAGAATATGCTGTTGATAGCATCAATAAGCTCCTGAGGAGGATCCTGTACTGCAGGAGCATCTGAAACATCAACTTTCACTGCAATAGAAGATTCATCAACTTCCAATGGGGCTGTTACTGCTATAGCAGTTCCTGCAACAGCTGCAGAGAATGAAGTTTCAGTATCCTCAATGCTTATTTCAATCTTGCTTTCCTCTCCTGCTATTTCAGCAACAATAGCATCAATTGTCTTGACAGAAACTGATGTTGCGGTGAAAGCATTACCTGAAAGATTTCCAGGGAATGTATACTCAAGTGTTCCCGTTTTAACAGCTACATTGCTATAGCGATAGTCTGAGAAAACTGATGTTGCCTTGAGAGTACAAGCGCCATCAGACAATGCCCTTGAAGACGAAGAGCTCGGCAGAAGCTCATACGTGACAGTTATTCCATCAGCTTCCTCAAGCGCGGTATTTATAAGCTGAGCAGGCTTGAGATTCTCAACAATCTCTGCTGTATTCTCATCAGCAGGATCACCACCATCATTTACACATGAGGCAAACGAAAAGATTACGATCAATATCCAAAATGCAATGAAAAGCTTTCTCATAACAACTTCCTTTTGTTATTTTTCTTTTCATATAATAACCCCACCCCCCCCCCCCCCCCCCCCCCCCCCCCCCCCCCCCCCCCTCCCCT
>CALXLI010000077.1 GCA_944389155.1 uncultured Spirochaetaceae bacterium
ATGATAAGGAAGAAGAGTATTGCAGCACCTATGGTCCTGCCTGCTTTCTCCGCATTGCCGCTTCCGATGCATGTGCCGAGTATGACAGTTATTCCAGTGGCAAGGCCCGTGAGGACGAATGTCACAAGATTGATCACGCTGCTTCCCGTAGAAACTCCTGAAAGGCCCTCCGTCGTTCCGAACCAGCCTACAACGAGCACATCAACCGCACCATATGCAGCCTGAAGGATAAGAGCTCCAAGGATTGGGAGCATGAAACGTATGAGTTTCCCTGTTATTCCACCTGAAGTGAAGTCTGATACCGTATTTTCCACAGAGGGATATTACCATCCCTCTGTGATTGTCTCAATCAGTCAGCCATGCAAAGATGGACTGCAGCCTTGGTGAATGTCTGAGGAAGCGCCAGTATGTTAGGATTCTCCGGCAGATACTTCTTCATAGCATCCTCAAGCGCGCTCTCGAATGTAGGACGCGTCTTCATCCCCATGCCACGTGCATAGCCAGGATCCTGGGCTCCTACGATGTAGATTGCGGCTGTGTTCATCTCAGCGATATGCGCAGAGCTTATCATCGAGAAGCCATGGAATGGATGGAACGCATTCGCATATCTGTATTTCCTGATATACTCCTCGTTCGTGGCATAGTACTCACCAAGGCGGTTCATATCAGGAAGTGTGTTCATCCTGTCATGCTGGAAGTCCTCGTACATCTCTCTTGTATATGGCCAGAGCTCATCGTGGAAATAACCATTGCAGAGAGATGAGCAGATTATGACGCAGCGGTCGCTCATTATCCTCTTATGGCGCACAACCTGAGCGCTTATCGCCTGCATGAGCATGATAGGGTTTGTCCCCATTCCCTCTCCATAGTGGAAGAACTGAGGCATTCCAAAGATGAGGACATCATACTTCTTTCTGGCCCAATGAACATATGTGCGCTTATCTGCATCGACCCATGAAAGGGGCATCATCTCCTTTGCATAACCCGACCAGATGGAAATCTGCCTGCTCTTTGTGTCAAGGACAGCATCACAGCAGAAGAATTTCTTGCCCATCATCTTCTCCATATGCATTCCGATCTCATTGAATTTCGTACGCATGAGGGACTCGCCGGATACAGGGGTGAAATCAGGGCGATGCATTACCTCAGGAACATGGTGCGATGCGATGCTTCTCCAGTGGGTGATCCCCGTAGCACAATGCTTATAGCCGCCTGAGTATCCTCCGTATGGATTTCCCTGCACATGGCCGATGAGGATGGCAACATCAGACTCATATACATACTTGTTCATGAGGACCGGATCTCCTCTGTCTGTCACTCCAAGATCAACAAGATGATCGTAATCCTCGCTGTCATGGTTTATGATCTGATGCGATGGGTAGAACTCATTGAACAGCTCATCCCCAAGTACATTCCTTATCTCCTGTACTGTATTCTTCCTATGCAGTCCGTTGGAGCAGATGAGAAGTATATCCTTCTTCTCAACACCTGCTTTGCAAAGCTCTGATATGATAAGCGGAATAGCGATCTTCCTATGGCTGGTCTTCTGCTCTCCACCCTTTACCCTATCAGGGAAGACAATGGTTACCTTGCTGCCTTTATGGGCAAGCTGGTCCAGGCGTTCCATGCCTATCGGATTGCGTATTGACTTAAGAGTCTCCTCGACAAGCTTATCCTCAGGGATGCAAGGAGGATCCGGAACTGTCTCTCCAGGGATGAAGACATCTGCAGTATCCGGGAGCTCCGCACTCATCAAACCTTGCCCATATTCAAAATCAAGTCTCATGTTCTTTCTCCTTTTCCTTCCATATAAAGATCGACTATCCTCAGATACTCCTCAGGATAGAATCCGATTTCTCCAGAGAACCTCGTAAGGGCGATAAGCCCGCCGTCAATCTCCTCAATAGAAGAGAGCATTGCCGCATTCTCCTCCTTCAGTCCTCCTCCATATACAACAGGTACAGGCCCCAGGACCTTCTTTATGAGACGGGCAACCTTTTCAATATACTCCTTCCCTGCTGGTGTCTTCCCTGGCCCTATTGACCATACAGGCTCATAAGCAACAGCAACAGAGGAAAGATCAGCACCATCAAGGCCTATCTCAAGCTGCTCTGCTATCACCTTGTCCCAATCATCCAGCTCACTGTCCTTCTCTCCGCAGCAGTAAAGGACCTTGAGCCCCCTGCTCTGTGCACACTGAACTTCTTTTGCAAGTATCCTGTTGACAGCTTTTCTATCAGAGCATCCCCCGATCGAAAGAAGCTCATTCTTGTCATTCCTTTCCTCGCAGTGTCCTATTATCGTATGGGTGCACCCAATAGCCGCTACAGCGGAAGCTGGACGATTCGTGGTGAACGCACCGAAGTTTCCGCCAGGCCTGACATCTTCCCTGTACACGCCCTGCGATCCTATCGACAAAAGGGAGCTATCTGTGTCCATTACAGCGCTCACAAGCTGTGATTCCGGATAGAAGTGCACAAACTCAGCCTTTCCCCTGTATTTCCCAAGAGATGGAAGAACGCTTCTGACTATTGTCCCTGAATACTGTGCCGCCTCAGAGATCCTGTTCACACCACCCATGGAAGCGGGAACGTCAAAACGCTTGAAATTAACATAGATATGCTGCATCAGATACCTTCCTTGCGATAATATTCCGCCATTTCATCGAGTGTCCTGATCTCAACCTTCGACATCTTCCCTACCTGTCCGAAATCAACAACGAGCTTTCCCACAACCTCTTTCACACCGCTCTCGATAAGCTCCGTGATCTTCCTCACGCTTTCGTTTGGGACATCACCGAACATGACAGTATCCATAATCGGCGGAAGATAGAAACGTGGATCGAATGCCTTAGGATTGGACTGCATGATGTGCCATATCTCATTTATACGGCTATCATGCTGTGCCTCTTCATTGTTCACGAAGTATTCCCTTATATTCCTCGTGACAGCAAGGCGGATATCTGTATCGACGTTGATCTTCCCTATTCCGCAGTGTGATACCTCTATAAGCTGTTCAAGCGGTATGCCAGCAGCCCCCTGTATGTCACCGCCGAGGGCATTTATCTCATCAACTATGTATCTGGGGACAGTAGAGGAGCCGTGCGAGACAAGCGTACCCTTGATGCCTTCATGGAGCATGCACTCCTTCACAGCTATCGCAATCTCTTTCCTTACAGCAGGATGGGCGCCTTTATTGGCTCCATGCATGGTGCCGTAGCTTATCGCAAGAGCATCTACTTTCGTTGCCTTGAAGAAAGTTATCGCATCAAGTGGATTGGTGTATGTGGACCCCTCAGAGAAAACATGATCCTCAACCCCGGCAAGCACGCCAAGCTCACCCTCAACGCTCACTCCGCGCTCATGGGCATACTTCACGACCTCCCGTGTCAGCTCTATGTTCTTATCAAGAGGAAGCGATGAGCCATCTATCATGACAGATGTATACCCACCGTCAATCGCAGCCTTGACGCTGTCGAAATCCTTGCCATGGTCAAGATGCAGGGCAACCGGAATCGGGGAAGAGAGGGCAAAGCGCTTTACAGCATCAGCTATGTTCCTAGCGCCCTTTATCTTATCCTCGACAGTCGCGTTCATGAAGTCCGTGCGGCCTCCCATGAATCCGTTGGCAAGGTCAGCCCCCTGCAGTATCGCAGGTGAACGGAACATCTCATGGACCTCTATCACAGCCTTGGCCTGACAGACTGCATTGACATTGAAGGCCCCCTGTGCGTAATCATATTTCTCTGTAGCGTCCAGTATGGGACGAAGCGGAATAAGCATATCTCCTCCTTAGAAAGCTGGCTCTGAGGCCACATTGTTCGAGATTATCATGGCATCTGGATGATTCTGCAGAAGCGTGACAGGGAAATGCCCTGACGGTTCTGAGAATATTGCCTGACGTATGACGGATCTGTGCCATGGACGGAAGACGCCAAGCCTTACCTTTCGTGCTGAGAGAATCTCCTTCATGCCGATTGTCACAGCGTATTCAGGCATAGCATCGATTGCTCCATTAAGGTCACCGATAGCATTTGCGGTACGGGTTTCGCGGCTCATCTTTATGACCCTCGTTTCACGGGTCGCAAACTCATCAGCGCTCACTTCCTCTGCCTCATTGAATGCAAGATGCCCGTTTATGCCGATTCCGCCGAACGCTATATCGACCTTGCCAAGCTCATCGATCACCCGTCCTATCTTTCCAGTGTCATCAGGATCGGGGAAGATCCTTGCATCCTGAGGAACATTGAGGGCCTCAGGTATACGGGAATAGACATTCCTTTCCATGAAGCCGCGGAAAGAGAGCTTGTCTGAAGGATCTATCCATTTCCTGTCTGATGTCAGATACTCATCCATGTTGATGAATACGCAGTTCTTCAGCGATAGCTTCCTTTCATTGACAAGGCGCACGAAGATAGGATACTGACCGACTGGCCCAACGGGGACTATGAAGACAGTCTTCTCGCCTTTTCTGTTGTTCTCCTCTATGGCTTCCACCATCTCAAGCGCAAGCTCATAGAACACCTCTCCGCTATCCCCCAGTGTCTTCACAGGGATCTTTCCTCTGAGAAGCTCTTCCCTGCCTGCCGAATAATAACTCATAATGCACTCTCCTTGTTCTGCAGCGATATGAAAGCCGGGCCAAGCGGGCCTGTAAGCGGCTTTGCATAGTTCATGAAGCTCTCGCTGACACTGTAGCTGTCAGCATCGTAGTACTCATCAGGCAGCGTCCTGGCCTGAAGTATCTCATCGGAGATATCCTCAATCGCAGTCTCCGCCTTGTATGGATCTGATGATATGCGCCTTATTATGCTCATAGACGCAGTACGTCCTGAAAGGGCTGCACGCACAGAAGCCCTTCCGCATTCTACAGCCTCAGCCCTATCTACATCGCTCTGCCATGCTATCGATGAACGGCCAAGTATGCCAGGCTTCTCGGAACGGGCCTTTATGCCAAGCTTCTTCACGATAAGCGATGCAAGATGAGATGACACATCACCGAAATAAACACTGCGGTCAGTCTGGAAGATAGGCTCGACTATAGGCGTGCCATCGCTGTAGCGCAGCCCTTCGCTTGCGACTATCACGACGCCGCCCTTCTCCTTATGCAGCTTCTCAACTCGCGTCAGGAAGGCCTCTTCATCAAATGCCCACTCCGGAGGAAGTATCATATCAGGGCCAGCAGAGCCATAAAGCCTTGAAAGGGCAGATGCTGCGGTTATCCACCCCGCATCGCGGCCGAAAGCCTCTATCACGACAGCATGTATAGGAAGTCCATTGACATCCTCCACGGCCTCCCTTACCGATGCAGCTATATAACGGGCAGCTGACCCGAAGCCAGGGCTATGGTCGGTGACTGAAAGATCATTGTCCATCGTCTTCGGCGTACCGGTGACAGTGATGCCGGCAGTGTCGCAGGCAAATGCAAGCTTGCGGCAGGTATCCATGGTGCCGTTTCCCCCTGTCATGATGCAATATGCGGCATCAAGCTCGGAAAGCGCATTGCGAAGCTTCAGATAGTCCTCAGGCTCAAGATGGTCGCGGCCTGTGCCTATTGCAGAGCCTGGCGTATGCTCAAGCGCATCAAGCTCAGCCTCGGAAAGCGAGCCAAGGTCAATCACATCCTTTGCAAGCAGTCCCTTCACACCGAAGCGCGCGCCATAGACATGCCCGTCAAAGCCCTCATCCCTGAGTTCCCTGAGCGAACCGGCAAGAGATGCGTTTATCACGGCGGTAGGGCCGCCTCCATGCACAAAAACGATATTCCTCAACTTCTGACCTCCGTTGATTTTCTCTCTATAAGACGATATGGGATGCTTATGCGTATTGGATAGCTGCGCTCATTGAGGCATCTGTCCACTATTATCTTTGCAGCAAACCGGCCAAGTTCCTCGGCAAATACAGCGAATGTCGTAAGCGATGGTTCAAGGAAAGCGGAAGATTCGGAATTGTCAAAGCCTGTGAGCATGACATCATCCGGTACCTTGAGGCCCTTCTCCGTCAGCGCCTTGAGCACTCCAATCGCCGTATTGTCGTTCGCAGCCACTATGGCATCAGGAATAGTTCTTTCCAGAAGCCTGACAGTGCCTTCATAGCCCTCCTGAGGAGAAAGATGGACACTTTCGAAGATTGCATTGCCCCGGCTTATGCCAATGCTGTCCAGTCCTTCAAGATAACCGCGGAAGCGATGTTCATTAAGAACCTCTGAGGTATCGGCAGGTCCAACATAGGCAATAGCACGGCAGCCTTTCCCGTATAGATAGCGGACGGCATCGGCCATGCCTTCCTCTGCATCCGATACAACCTCATCCATCCCACCTATGCTGTTAAGCCCAGCATATACGAGAACGGGAATCCTTTTCCTTATCGCTGCTATCGTCTCATCAGAGCCACGGCCGAGGATGATAGCAGCATCAGAGCCCTCAAGCTCAGAAAGGAATGAACTATCAAGGGAGGATTTCACAGAATACCTTATGTTGTACTCTTCCCCAAGCCTTCCGATTTCCTTATCTATTCCAGAGAGTATCTTCTGGAAGAATTCAGAGGAAAGGCTCTCATGATCGGAAAGGAAGACAGATGAAAGCGTTATGGGAGCGCGTGCTTTCCTGATGCTTTTCGTGCGGCTTTCGATGAATCCAAGCTCATGGGCCACTGCAAGAACCCTGCCGCGCGTTTCCTCGCTGGGACGGCGGGACATGTCACCCGAGAGTATCCTCGATACTGTCGATACGGATACTCCGCTTTTCCCAGCTATATCCTTAAGCGTAACCTTGCCCATTCTCTCCAACTTTTTGGATAAAGATATTTCCTTATCCAACGGATATTTTAGCATTGATTATGTATAATGCAAGAAAAATCTATCCAAATTATTGGAGAAGCCATCTGGCCTTTCTGAGATATACGATGAATACAATGGATGAGATAGTCCATGTTATCGGATATGCTGCATATATAATCGTTATATCATGGATGAAGAACAGCGCTGTACGGACAAGCAGCACCCTTGCTGCGCACCATGCAGAGAGCATTACGAGCATCGGGACAAAAGCCTTCCCTGCTCCACGCAGTATCCCGGCGCATCCATGAGAGATAGCCACAAGGAAGTAAAAGAAAGCCTCGAGCCTGGCCTGCCTTGTACCGTAATCCACAACAGCAGGATCTGAAGTGAAGAGGGAAACAGCATATGGTGCAAGAATATAAAGCAGAGCTCCTACGCATTCTGCAGCGATGATGCACATGGCCAGCCCTTCCCCTGCCCCCTTTCTTGCCCTGTCGGGATTCCTGCTTCCGGCACACTGCGCGACGAATGTAGTAAGTGTAAGGGAGAATGATGTTATCGGCAGAAGCACAAAACCCTCGATCTTTGAATAAACGCCAAAGCCAGCTATAGCGACAGCCGGAAACGTATTCACGGATGCCTGTATCACAGTATTGGCAAAACCAACGATTGAATTCTGAAGGCCTGAAGGAAGACCGAAATGGATGATGCTCCTAAGCTCATTTTTATCCACAGCTATCTTCCTGATCCTGATTCCACCTTCACCTCGCAGAAGACGGACAAGGCACAGGAGAGAGCTCACAGCCTGCGATATGACGGTAGCAAGCGCGGCTGACCATACGCCCCAGCCAAAGCCACCGACGAAGAGAAGGTCGAGCACGATGTTTATAAGCGATGAGATGACAAGATAATAAAGCGGATGCCTGCTGTCTCCCAAGGCATTCATTATGCCCATCAGCACATTGTACATGACAGAGAAGAATATTCCGGCTGAGTATATCCTGAAATACGATGCTGAGAGCGGCAGGATGGACTGTGGTGTAGAGATCCAGACAAGTATATGCCTTGTGAAGAGCACAGCGAAAACCGTGATTGCAATGCCTGCAGCAACACCGAATGCTATATCAGAGCAGATTGCCCTTTCTGTCCTATCCATATCCTTCGCCCCATATGCCCGGGATATGACAACACCAGCACCTACAGCCATTCCGTTGAAGAAGCCAACCATCATGAATATAAGGGAAGACGATGATGAAACAGCAGCAAGGGCATCTGAACCGAGGAAGTTTCCGACAATAAGGGTATCGGCAGCATTATAAAGCTGCTGGAACAGATTCCCAAGAAGCAAAGGGAATGTATAGGCAAGTATATTCCTCACGATAGGGCCAGATGAGAAATCGATCATGTCCGTTCCTGTCATACTGGCGATTATAAGCAAAGAATGAAGTGTTGCAACATCAGCAAAGGGAATGGCAATATCTTCGTTATGATATCAGGACAATGATTTATGGACAAATAACAGGTATGAAATTATGCTTTTGTCATGACGCTGAATTATTGCTATTTTTTCTATTTTGTAGCATTGCACCGTAATATTACACAAGCAGCAAAGTATCTGAATATCTCACAGCCTTCCGTAAGCCGGGCTATAGCTCTCCTCGAGGAAGAACTGGGCAAGCCTTTGTTCATAAGATCGAAAAGCGGCGTAACACTCACGGAAGATGGGGAAATATTCTTTGAATATGTCTCAAAGGGGATGAAATGGCTTCAGAAGGCAGAGAGGGAAATCACAGATCCGCTTCTGATGGAGGAAACACTTACAATCGGGGTAAGCCAGCTGACGATACGGACCATATTGCCTCCGATCCTTCAGAAATTCAGCATGCAGCATCCTGATGTGAACATGTCGATACATACGGACTCCTCCATCGAAATAATAAAGCACCTGCTGGAAGACCTTATTGACGTAGCGATAATCCCCGACCCGATTGACCATAACCCGGATCTTGAAATCATATCGCTCATGGATATAAGCAGCATACTCATCGCGGGAACAAAATACAGTTTCCTTACGGACCATACGCTTACATTGGATGAGCTTAACAGATACCCTTTCATAACATTATCCCAGGGAACGGCAGGTCGACGATGGCTTGATTCTCTCTGCATGAAGCATTCAATTGACCTGACGCCATCAATCGAAGTCCCCTCATCGGACCTGATAGTACCGCTCGTGAAATACAACCTCGGCATAGGAATTGTGTCAGATGTCCTTACGAAGAAGGAGCTTGAGACAGGAGAAGTCATCAAGCTCACCCTTCTGGAGAAACTTCCGAAAAGAACGTTCATCCTTTGCTATCGAAGATCAAAGAAGCTTAGCCGGACATGCGAGCACTTCGTAAAGCTCATACAGGAATCATTCTCAGAAGAGCCCTAGCAAAGCATGTCAATGAGGAATCGATAGGCTTGCTCGCCATGTATTT
Organism: uncultured Spirochaetaceae bacterium; assembly: GCA_944389155.1. GTDB lineage: Bacteria > Spirochaetota > Spirochaetia > Sphaerochaetales > Sphaerochaetaceae > Ornithospirochaeta. The sequence goes on from CALXLI010000077.1 coordinate 9,261, forward strand.
CATGGACCCCTTCAAAATAGTCGCACATGAAGCGATTGCCCATATCCATCATAGAATAGCATTTCCTTACTGTCCTTGCCGCTTCCTTTGCTGCTTCATTGGGATAGATAGGATCAGAAATCCCGGATTCCCAGAGCATTGGCGTTGGCGCTATTGCGGAAAGAACATCAGTCAGCTCAAATGAGCGCAGCATGCCAGGAAGGTAATTGCAAACGCAATGGCTCATCGCAAGTATGCTCGTCCTGAAGCAATTTGCATATCCGCTGATCACTGCGGCTGAAATATCATCACGGAGCGCTGATAGAAAGGCGGCGACTGTTCCGCCTCCGGATATCCCCATTGCGCCGGTCTTCAATCCAGGGAACAAGGACTTTGCAAGCGATAAAGCTGCAGAAGCCTCCTCCACCCGAAGTCCAAGGAGAGTCTTTCCTTCCGCCAGAAGATTCATTGATAGCCTGTGGCAGCTGCTCTGCTTTGGATTTCCGCTGTCAATATCTGCTTGAAGCCTCATTGAGCCAAAACCTATCAGTTCCGGAGCTGCAACTGCAAATCCTTTACGACAAAGCTCAAGTGCGAATTTCTTCTGATATGTCTCCTCCTCTATCCCGCCGATAATATCAAGGACACCATATCCATGACCATGAAGAGCAAGGACGAGCCCCTTGGGATTATCTGGCACAAGGAGGAAAAGAGGGCAAGTCAGTCCGGAAGGAATCATGAACTCTATATGGCTGAGAAGATATCCATCCTTTTCCTCATTGCCTATTGTTTCGGACTTCGGGACAGGACATTGCCCATCAAAGGCAAGCTTTCCTTTGATTTCCTCTCGGATTCCAGCTTTCCACAGATCAAAAGCAATCTCTCCGTCAAATACGCGATCAACGCAGAAACGAGGAGAGACTGAGCTATATTCCTTCAGCAGGAAATCATCAAGCTGACTCATTGTTCAGCCTTGCATATAGGAGATCTGGGAAATTGACGGTCATGCCATAAACCCCAAGCTCTACCATCTTGTCCATAAGCTCAGGAGTCTTAACGCCCCAGGCACGGACTCTCAATCCCTTTTCCTCTGCCCTTCTCATCATCTCAGCTGTAAGGAAAGCAGCATCGGGACAATACTCATCTATCCCCAATGATACAAGCTGATCAAGCAGTTCTTCAGAGTATGTTCTTGCAAGATATCCTAGCTGCGGTGGGTTATCATATTCAGCAAGGCACCTGATGCTATCAAACATGAAAGACGTAATTGTGAAGTTCCTGTCATCAGCATAACGTCTGATCATCTCAAGAGTCTCGATCTCTATTCCCTTTTGCTTTATTTCAATAGCAAGATGAAGGCCTGATGCCCCAAAAGCTTTCATGAACTCTTCCAGAGATACAAGGTGAGTGCCTTTATACTTCTCCCCCTTGAAAGCTCCAGCATCGAAGCGCTGAAGCTCTTCCCAGGTGAAATCCGAGATAGAGCCATCAACTGAAAGCGTGCGCTTCATCGTATCATCATGGAAGAGCACCAGGACACCATCCTTTGATTTCTGGACATCTGTCTCAATCCCATCGGCACCCATATCAACACCCATATGGAATGAAACCATCGTATTCTCAGGGGCATACTGACTAGCCCCCCTATGTGCGAAATTAATCATCATAACCCCTTTGGTCAGGAGCTGATCAACAGCCCCTGGACCACAAACAATCAATACTCTTCAAGGAAATCATCAATCTCTGCCTGAGTTGATTCAACAAGGGCAGATACATCTGCGTTCGGATCTTCTTCTATAACAGAAAGGATATCGTTGACGTTATTCCAGATTGTAGCATCTACAGGGTTTATCGGCTGGCCATACAGATGATCAACCTGTTCGTATGTCTCTTCCCAGAATGGATCGTTCATCCTTGCCTGGACCCTCTCATCCTCCATCGATGATGCTGTTATCGGCATATATCCCTTACCCATCGAGAATCCAGTATATGCATCAGTTGATGTCATGAACTGCACGAACTCCCATGCAAGCGCCTCCATCTCAGGTGTTGACTTGAAGACACCAAGGCCATTGCCGCCAAGCGGAGCATAGATATTGCCATTGATTGAAGGGAATGTAACAAGAGCATACTCGAACTT
>CALXLI010000078.1 GCA_944389155.1 uncultured Spirochaetaceae bacterium
GCTTCTTCCTCTGACACGATAACAATAGCCTGTATCCGGTGAGATTGCCGTTAACTCCTGATATGTATATCGATCTCTAGAATCAGCTGTGACAGTAGCGATGATTCTCCAGTCATCATCACTGTAACTTTCAGCACCTGATGCTATTGATACCCGTTCAATATCGTATGAATCAGCGCCAGCAACACTATCAAATGAAACAGCTACTCTATCGCTATAGATTGCCTGTGTAGATGATACGTTCCTTGGAGCATCTCCTCTAAACAGGGAAACGGTATTTGTTGATCCTGAAGAGATAACATCATCAAATCCAGACGAAAGCGTGTCCCAATTGCAGCTAGAGAAAATAAATGTAAAAATTATTGATACAATAATCAGTAGGTATCTCTTCATCCCTAACCTACCTTATGTTTGGAATGTTTGGAATAAGTTCAGAAACATCGCTATAATTCACTTCTTCTTCATCTCCATAAGCAGGAGTAATCCAATATGTACCACTTTGTGTGTTATTGTTTTGCTCTACATTTAATGATTTCAATCTTATGGTTGTATTTTTTATATTAAGTGAAGAATTATCTACAGATACACGATTTGGAAATGAAAGTGTATTCTCAATTGAATCATTTCCTGTATCCGGTGCAATCATGAGCAAAGAATTAGTATTAATAAGACCTGTAGCATCCAGTTCAGTTTGAATTACATTGGATTCATCGCTAGAAAGTACAACAGGATATTCCTCCCCATGTCTATTGTTGAAAGATATGCTTCCTCTTGAACCCACTGTCCAGAAAATTGCTCTGACTATTGTGTAAGAATCATCAGGAGCTTCATAATTTGCATCAGATCCTGCTGCAACAGTCCAATTACCATAAAGTCTATCATCAGCATCTGTAAGTGTTTCGCTGAGCACACTATTGAAGATGTTTATGTAATCATAGATATTAGGATTCCTGTTGGCATTTCCTGTTACATTCTGGACAGAATCGGTATGAGCTGAATCGTCCTTGCTGTTTCCAATTATATACATAGTCTCAATTTCAAGGTTTTCATTAAGTATTCCAGCATCTGTATTGATTGTTATGGTCCCATCATCAGAGTTATATGCGATATACCCAACATCACTATCTTCAAGCCCATTTGTATAGATGTCACCTGAGAGCTCTGTGAGGGTATTCATCATATATGTTATTGGATACTCATAACCTCTTTCCGAACTCTGGATTGTGTACGATGCAGCTGATTTATTGGCAGGGAATGTAACACGGATGAAATCCGCAACATAGCCACTATGATCAGGATCTTCAAGTTCTTCTATAGTCGCATTGCTTATTCCTGAATGTATGAATGTATAGCCAAGGTTTGCTGGTTCATCCACTCCCGGAAGTATGTTAACTTCGTTGCTGAACTCAGTCATGTATTCAGATTCAGCACCGCCCTTTACAGATTGGACTGTATAATAATAATCACTTGCCGGGGATACTGCCGTATCATCATAGCTATTGCCTTTCGCACTGAATGTTGCTTCTGGTTCACCAGAAAGTGAGGAGTTTGAATATCTCAGAATCTGATAATTATCAACCATGCCATCATATCCAGTCCACGAAATCGTTATACGTCCGCTATAATCACCTTTTGTTACATTTATATCAGTAGGCATCGGAAGGACATACCCAGCATCAATATTTGAGGAAAGAGTTTTTCCAAGTACATCAGTTGCAACTATACTCAAATCATAGGTTGTTCCGGTGTTGTTGATTCCTGCAGAAAGAGGTATAGAAGCTGTTCCGAGAGAAGGATCTATTGAACTGATAAGAATATTGTTTCCATTTCTTACATCATAAATAACATTTGATGCTCTCTCAAAAGGAGTCCATGACAACTCAATAGATGTTCCAGACGAACCATCCCCTGCCACAAAATTAATGCCAGAAAGACTGTCCAAAGCCTTTCCTGTAATTGCAGAAGGTGACGAATAGGTTACGGTACCAGTTGTTGCCTTTAGCTTTATATCAAGGCTTTTACCATCTGATACAGTGATGTCTGCGTAATATGAATTATCACCATCAGAAACAGGCTCCAATACTTGATCAATACTGTCTTCTGTTGAATATGTATAAACAATATTGCTACTTGAATATGAGTCTATCACATCCCAATAAAGCCGGATTCTCCCAACAAGATTCGTGCTTGCACTGAAATTGCGGAAGATCATATCCTGTATAGGATTGCCAAGCGAATATTCTCCGCCAAATGAAGCAACCTCATAGACAACATTATCTGAGCTATCTAATATGACAAGCCGATATTCATAAGAATGAATACTATTGCTTTGTGAACAACCTGAGCATGTTGATACATCTTCTGTTATCGAAGTACTCCATACAACATTGCTATTTTCCTCTGTATATGCAACACCGTCATCGTAATATTCAATCGAAATAGTATCGCTGACTCCATGCCATATGCTCTTTTCAATTGCCCAGTTAAGCCCTTCCGGAAGGAAGATTGATGAAGTGCTCCAAGAAAAAGCAGCAATACCTGTATTGTCATTGTTATCAGTCCATTCCAGACTTGCATTACGGGCATCAGGAGTGAAAATTGATCCGCTTTGGATTTCAAGCTCCCCTTCGCATTCTCGTGGCGTTCCCTCATTATCAACAAAGACATTGCGTACCCGATATTCATAGCGTATTCCGCTCTCTGCCGTAGTATCCTGGAACGTACATTCACTACCACTGAAAGTTATTGCTTCCGATGCGGTCAGATTAGATATCTCATCAACTACCGCAATCCATTCACTGCTTCCAGATTCTCGTCTCTCCACGGTATAATATGAATTGCTTCTGCTTACAGGTAGAGACCATGAAGGAATTGTCCATTTAACCTCTATCATTCCTGCTAACGTGCCATCTGAAACTGTGAGATTTGTTACAGGAGAAACAATCAAAGAATCATTCATTGTTATTGTTACAGATTCAGAAGAAACAGTTGCTATTGAATTGCCAGCATCATCAAGAATAGAAAGTATTATACTGAATGTATATCTATTATCATGGGTAAAATATTCAGCAGCATTCAGCTCTGCAAAAAGCCAAGGATCAGAAGTTGCTCCAACGTCTGATGCGCTAAGGTTCTTAGTCTCATTTGTAGTCTCATCGACAAATGAGATTGTAAATTCTGTTTTGTACAATGGCTCTGGTTCCAATCCAGTATTCAATATTGAAAACAGATTGGAACAATTCCACATCAGACGTACCTTATCACTTGAGACTATAGGATAAAACTCAACTGTTGATGGTGCAAAACATCCTTCTGCATAATCACTATTCTCTGATAGCAGATAATCATTTGCACCATCATAACTAACATATGCTTTTACAGCAAAAATATATATGTCATCCCTATCAAACTCCCTAGGAATATCAACAGCTTCCCCTTCAGGTCCTAAAGATGTTCCAGGAGAAACATAGTTGAACGTTATTGAGTTATTTGATGTATATGCATAAGGTTGCATCTCAGAATCAAATGATGACCCTTCTATTCCATATACTATATATAATTCAGCATTATCTACGGCATCCCAAGTCAGTACAATGCTATCCTGTTGTCCCCTTGTAGCTATCAGATTCTTCGGAGCTTGAGGCTTCTGATATGCAACAGATCCATTGTCAACAAGATTAGAAGATGGTGCTGGACAGGAAACAAAGAAACAAAGTATTAGACATAACAGAATTCCTACAACTGTATAATGCCTATTCATAATCTAATAACTCCAATTACTGCAAACTGTTGCAAGTTCTTTGTGTATAGTGTTTAACAATCGAAGCGCATAATATCACAATCAAAACAATAAAAGCAAGATATCGAACACAAACCAATGTTTATGTTCGATAATTCCTGCCTAAGAATGCCATATAATGCACAATTTGTTAGATAAAATAACCAATTTTTATACCGAAGTTAAGTTCATCAAGCCTTGATGAAAGCTCAACATTGAAGTTGTTCCAATCAACGCCTAGCTTTATCCTTCTGTACTCAAGTTTTGCAGATAGCGTCAGATCTTCATAAAGATCATAAACAAACCCTATTTTCGGTATGATCCATGGGTCATAGTCATAGCCTGATACTGTATTTGCCCAGATTACCTGGGAAAGCGCATCGCTTATCTCAACGCTCACATGATACTTCCCTCTTTCCCAAAGCATTGAGAGTGCAGCGTCCGGGGGTGTCAGGTAGAGAGTATCATCGTAATGCATTCTGAAATCATTCATTACATCATCTGCTGTAAAGTACCAGTATGTCCTTGCAGATGGTACATCTCTCAGATCAAGCGCAAAGGAAAGCTCATCGTTTATACGGTACATGATACCAGCATTGAGTCCGATGCCAATACCGAGGTTATATCGGTTTGATGCAAACAGGTTCAGAATCGAACTATCAAGACGTGCAGCAAGATAGTCGCTGTCTGTAAATGCTGTCTGGAACATTATGCGCGGTGTTACGGAAAAGCCAACAGCAACATTATCTGTCACATATCTGCCATAACCGATATCGCTGCCAACTGTGAGATAGATATCATTGCCATAGCGATGATTTCCAGAGCTGTATTGATACAGCAGATCATCTGCCCCATCAAAGCCTAAGCTCACGTTCCAATCCCAGCCAAAGCCATTCCTGATGCTCCCACCATAGAACTTCAGAGAAAGCTCTGCATCACTTGGAGCAAGTCCATTTCTGAAGAATTGAGGATTGGCGGATATGATATCTGCAACAGCGAGCGCTTTGTTTGCATCCCCTATTTCCTCATATCCTCCACCTTCCCCAAAATATTCACGAAGGAAATACGCTGTCTCTGCATCTGTTCTTCCAGCTGTTGGGAAGTTCCCATCAAAACTGAACACACGGCTGAGCATCTCATAGTTCGAGGCAAGGAAAGAGTCATCTGCCTCTGCAAGATGAGTGCCAAGATAATCAGCACCACCTTGCAGAGCAGAGACAGGATCGGAGGCAAAAAGAATTCCATTTATATTGCTGCTGCCGTCAAGTTCAAAGCCGAATGACCTCTTCTCTTCCGCATCAGCAAGCCTTGCAGGACTTCTGAAGACGGAGGTAGTATCAAATGGCTGAACTGGAACAGCTGCATATAAGGACATAGTTATTGTTATAAGAACAGGGATAAGAAGCTTTTTCATTTGCTTAGCTCTCCCTTGAATTCAAGACGGAAATAATAAGGAGCATCATCACCCTTATCTGCAAATCCCTGATCTTCTGAAGTTGCTATTCTGTTTTTGTTTAGGAAGCTATTGTAATCCAAAAAGCCTCCTTCAGTAGTTATCTTATTGAAGAATACTATGCTTTGTTTGAATGAATCATCTTCTACAAAAGTAAATGTTGTCAGTGTTTCGGTAGGAATACCTAAGGCAACTGAATTAACAATAGAATTATAGCTTTCTGAATCGACATTGAATGATTTTATTGACCATTCTGTAGGACAGAAAAGTGGCGTGCTTGACATCGTATTCCATTTGGTATTATTCCACTGGTATGCCTTCTGATAGGCTGTGTCCCCTTCATATTTGATTGATTCACCAGTCTTAACCTCTCCATCGATAAGGGGCATGATGCGATGCATGCCATCACCTTCATTGGAATATACATAGTACTTGATTGTGCCAGATGATGAGCTTGTGTTCTCTTCAACTACAACATAGAACTTATCCATGCATTTGTCACTTGAACTTGCACCCGGATCGTTGAATTCATAGTACCCAGCAAAGCTCTCTGTTGTGAATGAGAGAGGGATTGATATTGAATTACTGCTGTCCACAATATTGCTGAGCGTTGCATTATAAGATGTTAGGCTTTCCAGTCCGCTTATCGATATCGTTGCTGTGTTTCCCTGCTGCGTGATTGCAGCTGCTGCACCATCTATGCTGATTGTGGGATCGGAATTCAATGACAGATCCTCAGCTGTTGGGAATGTGATCTTGTAATGCTGTCTGCCTTTGGTTTCTGTGTAATCCGTGATTGGTGATGCATAGTCAATTGTCTTGCTTATCACAGTTGTATCAGCGCTCATGGCTTTAGCTTTGAAGACACCGGCATCAAAGACCGTGAAAGCCTCCTCTGCTTTGAACGTGTAGGAAGATGCATTACCATCAAGGGATGCAGATGCAACAACCCTTCCAGAGCTTTCCTTTACGAGCTCGATGCTTGTAGAGCCTGTCGGGATATCTGTCACTGTTATATCCTTGCTGTCAGCCGCATAAGTGATTTTCAGAATCTGCTCTCCTTCAAATGCACCGACTGTAAGCGTTGTTGTCTTAGCGCCCCACTCCTCAGTGTCCTTGAATCTGTGCGCTATGGTTATCTGGCAGGTATCTGTCTCAGAAAGTCCTGTGAGCTCTATCGGTGTTGATGAGTAAGTCTTTTCTGTACCGTCTTCAAATGTTGCTTTGTATTGCATATCGGACTCTGGTGCATCTGTGATTTCTATAATTGCCCCTGTCCTTGTCCTCTCTTCCACACGGGCAGCAGGAGCATAGCTATCGATGGATGCCCTTGTGTATTCAGCCTCGAAATCCGTTACCTTGTTCCATGTCGTGACTGATGATTGTTCTGTTGATGCGTACAGCGTTCCGGATATCGTGTTTGATGCAGCTCTCGTTCTTGAAGTGCTCAGATCTATTGTTGCTGTATATATTCCATTCGCGAGAACAGGCTCTATGAGCATTGGCTCATCAATCTGATTGGTGATAGTGACTGCATATGAGCGCGCACCGTACACAGGAGAGAATGATATCGCAATCGTTTTCCCGTCGTTGGATGCTGAATCCAGCTTTGAGCTGTCCTCCGTTATTTCCACGTCTTCCTTTTCGATATTCTCATGGGTAACAGGAGAACAAGATGAAAATAATAATACCGTTATTGCCATGAAAATCAGAAAATATGATTTCAAATTTCGAACTCTCATGCGCTTTATTATCACTCTAAGGGAGGGTTAATTGTCAAGTTATCGAACAAATTCAACCGATTTTGTTCGATAAATACTGAATTTCTACCATTTTCCTGGTTTTGTTGCTTTTATGTATCTTCTTCTGCAGATAGAAATAAGGGTCAGGCAGTCCTTCAATATGTTTTTTTCATGAAGGATATGTTCCAAGGTATCTTTACGGTATACTCTGAGCTATGGCGATATGGAATCCCTGGCATGGATGCCACAGAAAAAGCGAAGGCTGCCTCAACTGCTATATGTTCAGGCGTGATGCTGAATTCGGCAAAGACAGCGATATCGTTGAGCGTACATCCTCGTTTTCCCTTCCTGTTGAGCGAAAGAGAAACGGGGAATACAAGCTTCAGGAAAGCGGCAATGTCTATGCCTGCATGACCTCGGATTTCTTTCTTGAAGAAGCTGATGGATGGAGGCATGAAGCCTGGAGTTTCATCAGGGAGCGTTCGGATCTGAAGTTCTTCATAATAACAAAGCGCATTGAACGCTTTGCTGTCAGTCTTCCTTCAGATTGGGGCAATGGCTGGGATAATGTAATCATATGCTCAACGTGCGAAAACCAAAGGAGAGCAGATGAACGCATCCCAATTATGCTATCGCTCCCGATAAAGCATATGGAGGTTATCCATGAGCCTATGCTCTCCCCTGTTGATATCTCCACATATCTTGCGACAGGAAAGATCGAGTGCGTGACTTGCGGGGGTGAATCAGGCCCAGGGGCAAGGCTATGTGATTATGATTGGATTCTGAGCACCAGGGAGCAATGCCTGAAGCATAATGTCAGCTTCCGTTTCAAGCAGACCGGTGCTCTTTTCCGGAAGGACGGCAGGATATACAGAATAGACAGAAGGCTGCAGCAATCCCAGGCAAGGAAAGCGGATATAGATCTGAGCTTCAGAAGCAGCGCACCCAAGCAGCTGCAGAAGGAGCTTTTCTGAAAGCCTTCAAGAACTTGCCGCAGCTCTCACTCAATATAAGGTTCTATGCCTCACCTATGTGCACTGTTCAGGATATAGTTCAAAGGAACTTTGAGAAGAATGCTGAGGCTTTTTCCTTCCTGTCACTGCCGGAGTATTCAAGAACTTCTATGCCTAAAGATGCTGCTGCATCTGTATTCTCTTTCCTGTCATCGATGAACGCTGTCTCTTCGTATGATGCATCCTCCTTGCTGCAGATATACCGGAAGAATGCCTTTTCAGGCTTTGAGATATGGATCTCATGAGAAGGATAGAGCGCATCGAAGCAGCTGAGAGGATCCTTCTTCATGTTCCTTATGATGTCCCAGTGCGGCTTGAATGTGTTCGAGCCTGCAACGCATCTGTATCCTTTCGCTCTCAGCTCTCTGACATATGAGAGCATCTCCATGTTTGCAGCAGGATGGAAAAGATCAGCAAATGGCTTGCCTTTTACATCTATCCCGAACTTAGCCTCGATGTGCCTGTAATAGTCATCCACAGCCATGTAGCCATCCATAAGGGGCATCTCATAGAGCGTATAGTCAGCCATGAACTCATCATAGCTTATGCCGATATAATCAGCCATGGGATGGAATGTGTCGGCATTATTCAATATTACTTCGCCGAAATCAAAGATGAAAAGCTTCATGGCAATGATTCTAGCCATACATTTTCCCATTGACAATAGAAATTTTATAATATTATAACATTTATGTCTGGAGGATGAGGATGGATTGGTATTCCCTTCTTGATATAGGAGGTACTGCAATCAAGATGCAGGCTGTCTCTGCAGATGGCTCCCTCATCGGAAGCATCATGTGCTTTCCTTCGCTTTCCAGTGAAAGCTGCAGCGTCATAGCCGCCAATGTAGCAGATATCGCAATGGCGGATGGAAAGCTTGGGAAGCCTTTGGCAATAGCCATGGCATTCCCTGGCCCATTTGACTACCGAAATGGCATAAGCTATATGAAGGGGCTTGGCAAGTATGAGAGCATCTACGGGAAACCGCTGAGGCCGCTTATTGCCGAAAAGCTTGCATATGATGTACCGATGGTGTTCATAAACGATGTGGAGGCTTTCGCGCTTGGCGCTGCTGCAAAGTGCAGAGGGAGGGCAATCGCTGTCGCCATAGGCACAGGATGCGGATCAGCGTTCATATCAGATGGAAGGATCATCAAGGAAGGCCCGGGGATTCCTGAAAACGGATGGATATACAGCACTCCGTTTCTCGACGGCATTATTGATGACCATATCTCTGCAAGGGGGCTTGGCAGGCTTTCTGAAAAGTACTTTGCAAAGAACATCCCGGGAGAGGAACTTGATGCGATGGCATCTGAAGGCAGCAGCCAGGCTCAGATGCTTTTCGGGGAATTCGGCAGCATGGTATTCTCTGCCCTTCATCCATTCATCGATGCATTCCATCCTTCAACGCTTGTATTCGGTGGGATGATATCTCACTCATTCAGCCATTTCGGCAGGAAAATCTCAGAGTACGCGCAGGAGAACAGCATCAGCATAATAACAGTCAGAGATACCTCTGCCCTGATACACAAAGGACTGTACAGCATCCTGGAAGAAGGAGGAACCAATGCTTGAAAGGAAACGCGGTTCGATTCCGCTTTACAGGCAGCTTGAGGCGATAATCAAGGAGAGCATAGAAAAAGGTGAATATTCTGCTGGCGATATACTCCCTGCAGAATCTGCATATATGGCAGAGCATGATGTCAGCAGGATAACAGTAAGGCAGGCGCTGCAGGATCTGGCTTCGCTAGGCTACGTCCAGGGGCGGCCAGGCATCGGCACGGTTGTCACGTACCACAAGATTGAGGAGGCGCTTCAAGGCATAAAGAGCTTTTCAGAAGAGATGAGGGAACATGGGATAACGATGGAAAGCATCAGATGCGAGACTTCACATGCCGTTCCTCCCCTGCCTGTTGCCTATGCACTGGGGCTTGGCAATGAGGATGAATGCCTTATGATAGTCAGGGTAAGAGCCGCAGAAGGACAGCCAGTTGTGTTCTCAACAACATACATCCCTCTATCGAGAGGACTCCCTGATGACCCTTCCTGCTATGAGGATTCGCTTTATGAATACCTGGCGGAAAAGCATGGAATCATCGCAGCAAAGGCCACTGACACATTTGAATCGGTACTGTCTGACAGGACAATCGCAGACAATCTTGGCATTGATGAAGGAGAGGCAGTATTCAAGAGGACAAGGAAGAGCCTTGACCAGTACTCAAAGGCTATCGGAATCTCGATAAGCTATTATCCAGGAAAGAGCTACAGCTACACGATCGAACTGTGAGAAGGAGTCATGCAATGGACAGCGGATATCAGTACAGGATACATCCTGTGATGGATGCAGGCGTAAGCGCAGAGGTATATTCAGGATTTTCTGAAATCGGAAACAAGATAGCAGAAGATGGCATACGGGATGGGATACTGGTATGCGAATCATACCCTGGCATTACGGAGGACTCAATCATAGAAGGGCTTTCCTTCCTCAGCCCCTCCCTTGTCATACGCACATCGTCGCTGCTGAAGGACAGGTCGTGGCTTGATAAGCGCTTGAGGGACTATGTTACAGATGACAGGGTATTCGGCTTCATGTGCCATAAGGACATTGCGTGCGTATTCGATGACGAAAAGCTGATGGAAGCCAGACATGCTGCGGAAAATGCCGATGGCCTTGTGGTAATAGCAGGTACTGGCGCATCGCTTGTGACAGGTAAAGGAACACTCCTTTATCTTGACATAACACGCTGGGAAATCCAGCTCAGATACCGCAAGGGAATGCCTAACTGGCTTTCCGACAATGCCGAAGAAGAGACACTGCGTAAGTTCAAGCGAGGCTACTTCATCGAATGGAGGATGGCAGACAGGCACAAGATATCCCTTCTCAGCCGCATTGAGTGGTATATCTCAGCAGATGACTGCCAGATGCCGAAGATGGTCCGCTTCGATGCGATGCTGAAAGCAATACATGAACTTGCCGGAAGGCCTTTCAGGATGGAGCCCTACTTCGATCCAGGGGTCTGGGGCGGACAGTGGATGAAGAGGAAGTTCAATCTTCCGGATGGGACTCCCAACTATGCATGGAGCTTCGATGGCGTACCTGAGGAAAATGCGGTGAATATCTCATTCGGCAGCGATTCTGTGAAAATACCGGCAATCAACATAGTGCTCATGCAGCCAGAACGCCTTCTTGGAGAGCATGTATATGGCAGATACGGTGCAGAGTTCCCTATCCGCTTCGATATCCTTGACACGATGGAAGGCGGGAACCTCTCGCTTCAGGTGCATCCGCTTACCGGATATATACAGAACACATTCGGGATGAACTATACGCAGGATGAGAGCTATTACATATTGGCTGATTCAGATGATTCATCTGTATATCTAGGACTGAAGACCGGTACTGACAGGGATGAGATGGAACGTGAGCTTAGAAGCGCGGAGAACGGAGAGAAGCCATTTGATGCGGAACGTTTCGTGAACAAGTTCAGGGCCAGGAAGCATGATCACTTCCTTATACCTGCAGGAACCGTACACTGCTCGGGCGCAGGGACAGTTGTCCTTGAGATAAGCGCGACACCTTATATATTCACATTCAAGCTATGGGACTGGGGACGTACAGGACTTGATGGCAAGCCGCGTCCGCTTCATATATCGCACGGCATGAGGAACATACAGTGGAACAGGGATACTGAATGGGTGCGCCGCAATCTCATCTCTCAGGAAGAGACAATATCTGAAAGCAGCGAATGCAAGGCTGTCAGGACAGGTCTGCACAGGCTTGAGCCGATAGAGACCGTGAGATATACAGTGAAAGGCACGGCCCTTGTCGATACCTGCGACAGCGTCATGATGCTCAATCTCGTAGATGGCCTCAGAATATTCATAGAAAGCGTCGATGACAGCTTTGATAGCTTTGAAGTCCATCATGCGGAGACATTCATAGTACCCGCATCTGTCGGGAAATACAGGATCAGGACCGTAGATGGCGATGCTGTGGTGATTGCTGCGAGGATAAGATAAGAGAGGTAAACGCGTGCATCTCCCCGATATAAGACCTTTGCACCGGGGAGATCATCAGCTATACAGTCTCCTCCCCTTCCGCAGAGATGGTGATGGAAATGGTAAGGATTTTGCTGTCATATGAAGAAGCTTTCCATAGATTATCCGCTTTGTGCATTTTTCAAGGTCTTGATGGAAAGTGAAAACAGGGCAGGATCTCTCCTGCCCTGCCTATGCTTTTGCTTATTGTCAGTTCTTTTCAGAGCTGATTGCAGCCTGTGCCGCAGCAAGGCGTGCGATAGGCACCCTGAATGGTGAGCATGATACATAATCAAGCCCCACTGACTGGCAGAACGCGATTGACTTAGGATCACCGCCATGCTCTCCGCAGATACCCATCTTCATTCCAGGTCTTGTCTCACGACCAAGCTTTACAGCAATCTTTATCATCTTGCCGACACCATCGAAATCAATCGTTGCGAATGGATCGTAAGCATAGAACTGCTTGTCAGGATCGTTGACGTAATGCGTCAGGAATGATGCTGCGTCATCGCGGGAGAAGCCACATGTCATCTGTGTCAGATCGTTTGTGCCGAATGAGAAGAACTCAGCTTCCTTCGCAATCTCATCAGCTGTTATGGCAGCACGCGGAACCTCAACCATCGTACCGATCTTATACTCAACCTTCAGGCCCTGCTCCTCGAATACCTTTTCGATGACAGCTTCAGCCTTCTTCTTGCAGAAGTCGAACTCCTTCCATATTCCAACAAGCGGGATCATGATCTCAGGATGAACATCAACACCCTGTCTCTTGACAGTTATGGCAGCTTCGATGATAGCCCTTACCTGCATCTCAAGGATCTCTGGATAGACTATAGCAAGACGGCAGCCACGGAAGCCAAGCATCGGGTTGAATTCCTGAAGGGCGTTTATCTTCTTTGATATTGCCTCAACTGTAGTTCCGAGCTGAAGAGCCATCTCATGACGTGATGTATGGTCATTTGGAAGGAACTCATGCAGAGGTGGGTCAAGAAGACGGATAGTCACAGGCAGTCCCTTGAGCTCGCGGAAGATGCCGATGAAATCCTCTCTCTGCATTGGCAGAAGCTCTGAAAGGGCTATCTGTCTCTCACCGTATGTATCTGCAAGGATCATCTTGCGCATCGAGATGATCCTCTTGCCACCGAAGAACATATGCTCTGTGCGGCAGAGTCCTACGCCTTCAGCTCCAAGCTGGACTGCATGATGAGCGTCCTGAGGAGTATCGGCATTGGTGCGTACAGCCATTGTCTTGATCTCGTTCACATAGTCCATGAACTTCTTGTAGTTCTGATAGAGAACTGAATCCTTTTCATTCATCGTTCCCTCAAGAACCTGCATGATCTCAGATGGCTTTACAGGGATCTTCTGTGCATATACTGCACCTGTGAATCCGTCGATTGACATATAGTCTCCCTCGACAAGGATCTTTCCTGCAACCTCAAGAGTCTTCTTGATCTCATCGATCACGATCTCTCCGCAGCCTGATACGCAAGGGCATCCCATGCCACGTGCAACAACAGCTGCATGGCTTGTCATACCGCCACGGCATGTGAGGATACCTTTGGAAACAGCCATTCCACCGATGTCCTCAGGGCTGGTCTCTGTCCTTACGAGAAGTACATCCTTGCCCATTGCTGCTGCCTCTTCAGCATCCTTTGCCGTAAAGAAGATCTGTCCGCATGCACCACCAGGGGATGCATTGAGGCCATGTGTATCCTCCTTCACGTTCCTCTCCTTGATATAGATATTGTCAAGGATAGGTGCAAAGAGCTTGTTGAACTCAGATGCAGGAACACGGGAGACAGCTGTCTTCTTGTCGATAAGGCCTTCATCGACCATTTCAACCTGGCTTCTCAGCCATGCGAAGATAGTCCTCTTTCCGCTTCTTGTCTGAAGCATATAGAGCTTTCCTTCCTGGATCGTGAATTCGATATCCTGCATATCATGGTAATGTGACTCAAGGATCGTGCGGATATTGCAAAGCTGATCGTAGACACCAGGGTTGACGCTGAGGAGCGTATCAAGCTTCTGAGGTGTCCTGATACCTGCAACGACATCCTCACCCTGTGCGTTCATCAGATACTCACCATAGAACTTGTTCTCGCCAGATGATGGGTCACGTGTGAATGCTACGCCTGTTCCTGATGTATCGCCCATGTTGCCGAACACCATCGACTGGACATTCACGGCAGTGCCGAGAAGGCCGCGGATATCATTCATGAGCCTGTATTTGATAGCCCTGTCATTGTTCCATGACCTGAATACAGCATCGATTGTCTTGAAGAGCTGATACTCAGGATCTGTAGGGAAATCCTCACCTGTTGCTTTCTTGTATATGATCTTATAGCGCTTGATGACTTCCTTGAGGTTCTCTACATCAAGCTCTGTATCAAAGTGCTTTCCGTTCTCATCCTTGACAGACTGCAGAGCGTACTCAAACTGTGCGTGAGGAACGCCCATGACAACATCACCGAACATCTGGATGAAGCGGCGATAGCTATCCCAAGCAAAGCGCTCGTTCTTTGTCTTCTTTATGAGAGCCTCGAGCGAATCTGGATTGAGGCCAAGGTTGAGAACCGTATCCATCATTCCAGGCATTGACTGTGCGGCGCCTGAACGGACAGAAACAAGAAGCGGATTCTCCTTGTCTCCAAGCTTTGCGCCCATCATCTTCTCGAGCTTATGGAGGTTTTCGAGCACCTCTTCCCTCATGCCTTCTGGATAAGCCTTGTGCTGATCCCAGAATGCACATGCCTCTGTCGTAATCGTGAACCCAGGAGGTACCGGGAGACCGATGGATGTCATATCTGCAAGGTTTGCACCCTTTCCACCCAAGAGGCCTTTCATGTCTGCAGAGCCTTCGGCCTTGCCATCGCCGAAGAAATAAACGTACTTCTTTTTGTCTGCCATTGTTTCTTTCCTCTTAATTTAATCGCCTAGATGTTATACGTAAGAGAAGCGAGCGTCAATCAAGTTGCGATTTTTATTTTCACTTAATCTTTATGATAGCTGAAATTGCTGAATAAAAATGAAACATTGTTTCACTTTTGGAATATTCTGTATGCATTTCACTTTTATCGTATTTTCAGATTATACTTGAAGACAAGGAGAAGATATGACCATACAGGAATCAGCAGAGATGTATCTCGAAACGATATTGAAGCTCTCGGAGAAAAGGAACATAGTGCGCTCTATCGATATAGCGCATGATATGGGATTCTCCAAGCCAAGCGTGAGCCGTGCGATAAAGAACCTCAAGGAAAATGGATATATAACCCTTGATTCTGATACGGGATCGATAGAGCTACTGGAGCCCGGCGAGAAGATTGCCCGTACAATATATGAGCGTCACAAGGCACTATCTTCCTATCTCATGAAGCTCGGTGTAGATCCGAAGACCGCTGAGGAGGATGCCTGCCGCATTGAGCATGTGATATCAGATGAGTCATTCAGGGCAATACAGCATCATGCAGAGGCAATGCAGAACAACAGCTGATTTATACATATTTGAAATCGGATTTTAAACAAGCTGGGAAATCCACTGTGGCAAAAGCCCTCTTCAAGGACTACGGATTTGTCAATCTGGAGGATTCTGCAATCAGAAGGGAAGCTGAGGCTGACCCAAGAGGCTTCCTGATCAACCACCCTTCCCCTCTCATAATCGATGAAATCCAGCGCTGTCCTTCACTTGTCAGCCAGATACAGGCAAATGTAGATGAGATGGATGGATACGGAAGGTATATCATCACTGGAAGCTTCCAGAAGGAAGTAAGGAAAGCCATTGCCGAGTCACTTGCTACAAGGACAGCAGTAGCGCATCTGTTGCCTCTTTCCTTTGATGAGCTTGAAAAAGAGGGAATCACGCTTCCGCGCAATGATCAGATCTTCACAGGTTTCATGCCGGGGATATACAGCACGAAAGGCATTGCCCCTTCTGAGTATTATATGTATTACCGTGCTGTCCATCTTGACAAGGACATAAGGGAGGAGAAGAACTTTGCAGATCCTAATCTATTCCATACCCTTCTTGATATCCTGGCAGGGAGAGCGGGGCAGATAATAAACTACACATCGATTTCGAACGATGTCGGTGCAAGCTCCGCAATCATAAAGGAATGGATGGCGCTTCTTGAGAATGCGTATATAATCTACATACTCCATCCCTGGAGCCGGAATGCAACATCAAGGGCGGTAAAATCACCGAAGACGTATCTCATTGAAACGGCACTGCTCACATCACTTGCAAGGATATCATCCCCGAAGGAGAGCAGCATATCATGAATGACAGGTGCGCTTTTTGAG
>CALXLI010000079.1 GCA_944389155.1 uncultured Spirochaetaceae bacterium
AGTGCGGTATACGCTTTCTCCGCCGGTATGTTCCCCTCAAGCACATCAAGCCGCATTGCTTTTGCTCCTCTTCTTCTTGCGCAATTGATAGCGTATGCTGTCATCTTCTTGGCTATTCCTCTGCCAGAGAATGAGGGGAGTACGCCGAGTGCATGTATGATGTATGCTTCATCGTTTTCAGCATCAGTCGGCCATCTGATTGTTCTGTATCCATCGTTTGGCCTTTTGTTGATGATCATCGCAGAGACAATGCGGGATTCTATCTTCCCTATATACAGCTCCCTGTTCTGTATTGCATCCCCAATCATCGCATCAGATGGATAAACCCCCTTTTCTCAGCGGGGATTGAAAGGGGAGTCGGCCATGCCATCTATCACAGCATCATAGAATGCTTTGATAGCTTCTTTTTCATTGTCTTCCGCAATTCTTATATCCATAGAAAACAATAGGGCCGCCGAAGCAGCCCTTTCATCAGTTAGCTTTCTTTGCATCCTCAAGGACAGTATCTGTCTTCGACTTCTTGACCTTGCAGGGCTTTACATGCCAGATATCCTGGGCATATTCTTTTATTGTCCTGTCCGAAGAGAACTTGCCTGATGATGCGATATTGATCACGGCTTTCCTGTTCCACTCATATCTGTTGTCTCTGTACATCTCCATTGCTTTTTCGTGTACGTCATGGTACATCCTCAGATCTGCAAACAGGAAGTACCTATCATTGCCGCTTCCGAAGAGAGACTCCTTGAGAGGACTGAAGATATGTGGTTCATTGATTGAGAAGAATCCTGAATCGACAAGGTCAATCATGCTCTTTATCTCTTCATCCTTATTGACCCAGTCAATTGCCTTGTATGAAGAAGCAAGAGCGCCGATTTCCTCTTCTGTATGACCGAAGATGAAGATGTTCTCCTTTCCGACTTCTTCCGCAATCTCAACATTGGCTCCATCCAGGGTTCCGACAGTAAGCGCGCCATTGACCATGAACTTCATATTGCCGGTACCGGAAGCCTCTGTTCCAGCTGTTGATATCTGCTCAGATATATTTGCTGCTGGTATGATTGATTCAGCCATTGTGACCCTGTAGTTAGGCATGAAGTGCACAAAGAGCTTCTTGTTCACGCTGCTGTCAGATGCGATGACCTTCGCGATGTTGTTTATGAACTTGATGATGAGCTTCGCATTCACATATCCAGGAGCAGCCTTTCCGCCGAAGAGGAATGTAGTCGGCTGGAAGGAAGCTGCGTATTCAGGATCTCTTTTCATCCTGTCATAGATCATAAGCACATTCAGGGCATTGAGAAGCTGCCTTTTATATTCATGTATTCTCTTTACCTGAACATCGATGAGGCTGTCTGTATCAAGGATGAAGCCAGAATCCCTTTTGAGGAAAGCTGCTGCATTCTCCTTTGCCTTCTGCTTAACCTTTCCGAACTCTTCCACGAATGCCTTGTCATCAGCAAATGGCTTCAGATCTGCAATCCTGTCAAAGTCCGTTATCCACTTGTCTCCGATTGCGCTTGAGATGAGGGATGCAAGGGCGGGGTTTGCGGCCAGAAGCCATCTTCTCTGCGTGATTCCGTTTGTCTTGTTGTTGAATCTGTCAGGGAAGATCGTGTTGAACTCCGGGAACATCTCTCTCTTGAGAAGCTCAGAATGCAGCTCAGCTACTCCATTTGTCGAATGAGAGCCTATGATTGAGAGGTTTGCCATCCTGACCATCTTTGGATTTGACTCTTCGATTATCGAGATCTTTGCGATCTTGTCGTTCTGCATCGGGAAGAATGATACAGCATGATCGAGGAAGCGCTGGTTGATCTCGAATATTATCTGCATGTGGCGTGGAAGCAGGCTCTGAAGCATAGGAAGTGCCCATTTCTCAAGTGCCTCAGGCATGAGCGTGTGGTTTGTGTATCCCATTGTCTTCACAGTGATGTCCCAGGCCTCGTCCCAGCCAAGCCCTTCCTTGTCTATGAGAAGCCTCATAAGCTCAGGAATCGCAAGCGAAGGATGCGTATCATTGAGCTGGATAGCTGCCTCGTTCGGGAAATCGCTCCACTTCTTTTCAGGGTATCTCTTGAATCTTCTCAGGATATCCTGAAGAGAGCATGAAACGAAGAAGTACTGCTGCTTCAGCCTGAGTTCCTTGCCCATATAAAGCGTGTCATTGGGGTAGAGGACCTGTGAAAGCGTTTCTGCGTTTATCTTGTTCCTTACAGCCTCTGTGTAATCTCCTGAATTGAACTCCTCGAATGAGAAAGCATCCGGAGATTCAGCTGCCCACAGCCTTAGTGTGTTTATTGTCTTTCCGCCATATCCAACGATAGGTGTATCGTATGCAATTCCGTTGATTGTCTCAGCTGGAACCCATCTGAACACATCCTTGCCGCCTTCATGGACTTCCACGACTTCTCCGCCGAATCCGATAGGATAGACAAGGTCTGAACGCTTGATTTCCCAAGGGTTGCCATCCTTGAGCCAGTTGTCCGGTGTCTCAACCTGCCAGCCGTTCTTTATCTGCTGGCGGAATATTCCATAGTTGTATCTTATGCCATAGCCATATGCTGGAATCTCAAGTGTTGCGAGGGAATCGAGGAAACATGCAGCAAGGCGTCCAAGTCCTCCATTTCCAAGACCTGCATCCGGCTCGACCTCTGCCAGCTCTTCAAATGAGTAGCCTAGGGATGAGAGAGCTGCCCTTACGTTCTTTTCAAGCCCCATGTTTATGACATTGTTTGTCATAGCTCTTCCCATCAGGAATTCAAGTGAAAGATAGTAGACTCTTTTTGAATGGTTCGCCCTCTGGGTCTTCCTTGAAAGATCCCACTGATGGATTATCCTGTCACGAAGGGCAAGTGCAAGCGCCTGGTATCTTCCTTCTGCTGTTGCATGGTATACATCTGCATCAAGTGCGTATTTAAGCTGCTCCGCAAAATCCTGTGCAATCTCCTTTGCAGAACTGCCAAAGCGGGTATTTTCCTTGTTCTCAGCCATTTTTAATTTTCTCCTTTATCGGAACTCAACGTATTATATTTAATAAATTCAGCAGAGATAATCAATAACGGAAAGAATATGCAATCTTTTTTGATTTTTGCGCGGCTTTTGTCTCAGCCAATAGTGCAAGTACCTTGTTTTGAGTAGAATGCAGCTATGGCAGATATCCTTATCAGGGCATGTTTCTTTCTGTTGATGGTTGTTCTTGGCTATGCAGTGAAGAAAGCCGGTATATTATCAGAAGAGGATGGAGTGGCGCTATCAAGGGTTGTGCTGAATATTACGCTGCCTGCCGCAATCCTCGTCAGCTTCCGTACATTTGTATTTGACTGGAGATACATGGCAATTCCGTTGATCTCATTTGCTGCGAACTGGCTTATGCTGCTTGCTGGATGGCTGATAACACGGAAAAGAGAAAGGGGAGACCGCATCTTCTATATGCTTGAGCTTCCTGCATACAACATAGGGAACTTCACTCTTCCCTTCGTGTCAGGCTTCCTTGGTTCTGCCGGTGTTGTAGCGACCTGCCTTTTCGATATGGGCAATGCCCCGATGTGCCTTGGACTCAATTTCACCGTGACGGCGCTGATGATAGGAGAGAAGACAGGCAGAAGCACGCTGAGAGCGGTTCTCTCTGTATTCAGGAAGCCATCATTCACAGTCTATGTGGCAATGCTGATTCTAGCGATGTGCTCGCTTTCGCTTCCTGATATAGTGTTTGATTTCGCTGGTCTTATAAGCCCTGCAAATGCGCCGATGGCAATGGTGATGATAGGGCTTATGCTTGAGATAAAGATGGACAGGTCAAAGCTCAAGGCAGCCTTGTCCGTAAATCTCATAAGGCTTCTGCTTGCAGCTGCAATCGCCATTGTTTTCTTCATAGCTGCACCATTCTCATATGAAGTGAGGAAAGCCGTGGCAATAACAGCTTTCGCTCCGATCTCATCTGCATCTCCTGCATTTGTCGCATCGTTGAAAGGAGATGTTGAGCTTGTTGGCTTTGCATCGACCATTTCCATTATAATATCGCTTGTTCTTATGCCGATTCTTATAGCTTTATTGTGAAGAGGAGACAATATATGAAAAAACTGTTTGCTGTTTTGCTGATTGCATTGATGGCTGTAGCTTCTGTGTCAGCTGCTCCGATGAATGCTCTTGATTACATTGCAGAAAATGCGGATAGAGCTTTCGTCACAGGAAAGGCTGATTACACTATACAGGCAATGATGGTATCTGAGCCTGTTGATATCTACAATGAGCTTGAGCTTGTTTCGTATCACGTTGAAGACGATGGAAAGTCTGTCATACTGAAGGGAACCATAGGTGAGGAGTGGGTAACGGATATCTCACGTGTGCTTTCAACCTACACCCATGTTGATGGTACGCCTCTTGCTGCTGAAGATCTGACCGGTAACAAGGATACCTTCATTGATATAAGGACAATTGCAGAGCCTGATACGAACTTTGCTCTTCTGGTTCCTGCTGACACAGTCCTCGAAGTGCATACCGCCTGGGGTGATATCCTTTATACGAATGCCTCTGAAGCACCTCACGGAGAAGGGGATTATCTTGTATGCCGCAACGTAGATGGCCAGCCAGATCTTAGCGATGTATGGGTAGTCAACGGAGCTGTTTTCCCTTCTACATATGATATGCCGGAGTGATGCCTGTGCCTGCGGTGTATCCGCAGGCATTGTATTCATTTCCTGATCCTGATTGGTATGACGCTTCTGTATGAGCGTCCTTCATATTCGTTTTTGCCTATTCTCACATCAACATGAAAAGCATTGGTGAGGTTTTCTTCTGATATCAGTTCAGATGATGGACCATGGATGTTTGTAAGGTCATCATTGAGTATGAGCGCTTTGTCAGATATCTTCAGCGCATGTACTGGATAGTGGGTATTCATGATTGCGGCGATTCCGTTTTCTTGCGCTAGCTTTGCTATTGTTTCAAGCACAAGAAGCTGATTGCGGAAATCAAGGTTGGACTCAGGTTCATCAAGGATAAGAAGTTCTGGTTCTGTGCAGAGTGCACGTGCAATCAGCACCATCTGCAGTTCACCTCCGCTTATCCTCATGCAGCTTTTTTCTGCAAGCTTTGACATTCCGACAAATTCAAGGGCTTCTTCTGCTTTCCTTATATCCTCAGCGCCTGGCTGTCTGAAAAGTCCCAGATGTGACGATCTTCCTAAGAGTACCATCTCTTTCGCGGTACACAATGAGACTGTATTCTTTGCCTGCGGTACATAGGATATCCTCTTCCATAGCTCCGTATCCTTGTAGCTATTTATGTCCTTTCCATCAAGAAGAGTTTTTCCTGCATTCCACTTAAGCAGTCCCATCGTACAGCGTAGAAGAGTGGTTTTCCCTATGCCATTTGATCCGAGTATGGCAAGGACCTCGCCGCCTGATACGGAGAATGATACATCGTTCAGTACGGCCCTACGGCCATAACCGAATGATCCATGCTGGACTTCCAGTTTCATCTTATACCTCCCATCCTGCGAAGAAGCACTATGAAGAATGGTGCTCCTATTATAGCTGTGAGCACAGATAGCGGAAGTTCGGATGCTATAAGGCTTCTTGCTATCGTATCGACAATCACCATGAATGCTGCACCGAAACCGATTGATGCCGGTACGATTTTCCTGTTGTCGTTTCCAACCAGGAATCTTGATATGTGCGGTACGAGCAGTCCGACCCATCCGACCTGCCCGCACATCGATACAGCAGAGGCTGTTACCATCGTTGATGATATCATGATGAGAAGGCGTACAAGCATGATGCGCCCTCCGAGGCTTCTTGCCTCATCATCTCCAAGGCTTATGATATTAAGCCTCCATCTGAGGAGGAATATGATGATGCAGCCAACGAAGATAAACGGCAAACCAAGCCTAAGCGTGCTGTATGTTGCAGATGACATGCTTCCCATAAGCCAATATGAG
>CALXLI010000080.1 GCA_944389155.1 uncultured Spirochaetaceae bacterium
TGGATAAAAAAAGAGGAAAAGGCCATGAAAGATTATGACTGCGGGTCAATACCGAGGCCTCAAAGACCCGCATTCTGCATATTCATGCAGCTTTTCATTGTAGACCTGAGTTTTGAAAAAAGCTCTACCAATAAAATTTATATAGCATAATCGTACTTTTTTAGCGATTCCTCGTCAAATCCTCGTCAAATACCTATTATTTAAAATTAAAACCTTGTCGTTTTGACAAGGCTAATTCGTTATAATAAAATAAATTATTAAATGGTTCTTACGGGAGTATATTACCCCCCCCCTCACTATTCCCATTCTATCGTTCCCACAGGCTTCGGTGTCATATCATAGCAGACTCTGTTTACACCTTTTACCTCAGATAGGATCCTGTCTGTAATGTGCGAAAGAAGCGCGAATGGGATATCCTCAACCGTTGCTGTCATCGCATCTTTTGTATTGACAGCCCTTATGATCACAGGATACTCAAAGCTTCTCTTTCCATCCCTGACCCCAACAGACCTGAAATCCGGGACAACCGTGAAATACTGCCAGACCTTTCCTTCCAAGCCATTCTTTGCAAACTCCTCGCGAAGGATGGCATCTGATTCACGGACACATTCAAGACGATCTCTGGTAATAGCCCCAAGGCATCTGACACCAAGTCCGGGGCCTGGGAATGGCTGACGGTAAACCATGCTGTCAGGAAGGCCAAGAGCCTTTCCAACAATACGGACCTCATCCTTGTAGAGGAACTTCAGAGGTTCAACAAGCTCAAACTTCAGATCATCAGGAAGACCTCCGACATTGTGATGAGCCTTCACGCCATCGCTCTCAAGGATATCCGGATAGATAGTTCCCTGGGCAAGGAAATCAATACCTTCAAGCTTCCTGGCTTCTTCTTCGAACACCCTTATGAATTCAGCTCCTATTATCTTTCTCTTCTGCTCTGGATCTGAAATGCCTGCAAGCTTATCAAGAAAACGATCTACAGCATCGACATAGATGAGGTTTGCATCCATCTCATGACGGAACACCTTTACAACCTGCTCCGGTTCGCCTTTCCTCAGAAGGCCATGATTGACATGTACGCATACAAGATTCTTCCCGATAGCCTTTATAAGCAATGCTGCAACTACAGAAGAGTCAACGCCTCCAGAAAGAGCAAGAAGGACCTTGCCATTTCCTACCTGAGTCTTCACTGCAGCTATTTCGCTTTCGATAAAAGATATTGCCTGTGCTTCTGTCTCAATCCGTTTCATGTTTTCAGGCCTTTTATTGTTATCCATTATCAACTCCTTTATTTATTCTTATATCAGAATATTTATCAATTTAGAACCCTGATTAGATGCACATCGAAAATAAGCAGGGAATTCGGCTCGATTGAACCTGCCCCATACTCACCGTATCCAAGTTCCGGAGGAATCCAGAAACGATATGTATCCCCTTCTCTCATCAGCCTTATACCTTCCTCAAAGCCTGGAATCACTGATGATAAGGAGAATGTGGAACTTCGTCCTCTTTCATATGATGAATCCGCAATGCTTCCATTCAGAAGCGTCAGCTGGTAATCAACCTCAACGTTTTCTGCATACTTTGCAAGAGTGCCATTTCCGCTTTCCACGACTTCATACTGAAGCCCTGTCTCTGTTTCATGGACAGTACTGCGTTTGCTGTTGGCTTCAAGAAAGGCAGCTGCCTCCTCTGCATTTCTTGCAGCACTCTCTTCATCCATTGCAGCCTGGGATGCAGCCTGCATCTGCTGGAATTCAATGAGCGACTGATTCATCTCACTGTGGGACATCTGCTGTATGCCTTCTGCATAGTCCATAGCACCGCGCACAACATAATCAAGCTTTATGCTTTCCCCATATTCCCGTTCGGCAGAGGCTGCAAGGATATAGCCAAAGGAGTAGCTAAGCCTCTCCTCGAGCGATTTTGGCGCTGCCAAGCTATATGAAGCACCGGCAAGGCCATCAGATGGCTGTTCTGTCCTGCTGCATGAGGGAAAAAGAAGGATAGGCAAGATAAGCAATGGAAGAATGCGCATATAAAAAAGATATAGCAAGCTTTTCGCGCTGTCTATAAAATGTTGAGCATGGCAGTCATTCTCTCTGTGGAAAATATATCAAGGAAATTCAATGGTACAGCTGTCCTTTCAGATCTTTCCCTATCGCTTCAGGAGGGAGAGATATTGTCAATCATCGGACCGTCCGGATGTGGCAAGACAACGCTTCTGAAGATAATCGCAGGGTATCTTTCCCCAGACACAGGCAATGTAATATTCCGCGGCAAGGAGAAGAAAGGCATAATGCGTTCCGTACAGCTTGTATTCCAGGCAGCCACCCAATCGCTTGATCCGCACATGAGAGCCGCAGCGATAATAAACGAAGCATCGGGAGGGAACGCAGAGGAATGGGCAGATGCGGCAAGGCTTGGAAGGGAACACCTGCGGAAGTATCCATCTGAACTGTCCGGAGGAGAGAAACAACGGCTGGCTATTGCAAGGGCTCTTGCGGCAAAGCCTGAGATAATGCTCCTTGATGAGCCACTATCAGCACTGGACGCATCCTTGAAGGCAAGCATGCTCAATCTCTTTCTTGATATCAATGAAAGATTCGGGATATCCCTTATCATCGTGGAACATGACCTGAAAGCAGCTGAGAGCATATCAAAGAGGATCTGCAGGATGGAAAATGGCAGAATAAGGGAAAGCAATCTTCACCACATCTGCAATTCCTCCTATCATTAGGGCATGCAATTAAGTGACTTTGGAAAGAAACTTACATCACGCTCAGGAATACTCCAGCTCATGGATGATATCGGAAGGCCTCTTCCTGCATCTTTGAAGACATATCCTCTAGGAGGAGGAAACCCAGCACGTGTCAAGGAAACAGAAGCTCTCTACAGAAGGGAGATGGAAAGAATACTCTCAACAGATGATGAGTTCGAGAATATAATATCGCACTATGATGCTCCGCAGGGACGGACGAAGTTCATTGAAGCTGTTGCCTCTTTCTTCAGGAAGGAATATGGCTGGAACATAACAGAAGAGAACATTGCCGTGACAAATGGAAGCCAGAGCGCTATGTTCTATCTGCTGAATCTCTTTTCAGGGACAGCCGAAGGCAGGAAGAAGACGATACTCTTTCCTCTGATGCCGGAATATATAGGCTATGCAGATCAGGGAATCGAAGAAGATACATTCAGAAGCGTTGCAGCAAAATGCACCTATTACCCCGACAGGACAATGAAGTACTCCCTTGATAAGGAAGCTGTCGAAAAATACCTTTGTGAGCATGATGAGGTTGGTGCGATAGCACTGTCAAGGCCTACAAACCCATCGGGAAATGTACTCACGGATGATGAGATAAACATGCTCTCATCGCTTGCGCACATGCATTCAATCCCGCTGATCATAGACAATGCATACGGACTGCCTTTCCCGGATATCATATTCACGGACAATGCCGCACCGATATGGAATGAGGACATAGTGCTCTCAATGAGCCTGTCTAAGATAGGGCTCCCTGCAATAAGGACAGGCATAATAATAGCGCGGAAGGAGATTGCAACGGCTCTTTCCAATCTCAATGCGATAGCAGCACTTGCATCATGTACAATGGGACAGGTGCTTTCCGAGCGTCTTATAGCTTCAGGGGAACTTGTAAAAGCAGCAAAGGAATATGTAAGGCCCTTTTACAAAGCCAAGGCAGAGAAAGCTGAAAGCTGCATAAGGAAATATTTCGAAGGGACAGAGTACTATATCCATAAAATAGAAGGCTCCATATTCCTATGGCTATATCTGCCATCCCTTAAGATACCTACACTTGAATTCTATTCGTTGCTTATGGATAAGGGAGTTGTTACGGTTCCGGGTGAATATTTCTTCTTCGGCTCTGAATCAAAGCCATATCCTCACGAGCATTACGATAAATGCCTAAGGCTGAACTATTCAGGTCCAGATGACCTTACTGATGAAGGTATCCGCCTGATAAGCCAGCTATATCGGAAGTACTCCTGACAAGCCACTGCTTTGCTATCCACGACCTTATCATGACAGCGGCCCGATTGCTGCCGTTGCCATAGTCCTGCTGGGGGCGAGGCAGAAGGCGGCAACCATCCGCCCATATATGGCCAGGCAAATATCGATGAAGCTGAGCGTTCACCGACCTGCCGTATAGGAAACACCTATTGTGGCCATAGGATGGACAATACCATCGTTTCCTTGGATATTCCCATAATTAAGATATGTGTTCACCTGTATTCCTCCATACAGCCTGAAGCCTTCAAAGAAACTATATGCCCCGTAAAGCGAGAGCGAGAACATATGCTCGGCACGCTCCCAGCCGCACGAAGGGGTTGCCTCTGTATTCTCCCCTGAGTCCTCGCCGAAGAAAGGTTCATCGATCTCAGTCTGGTCCGCTCCTCTCCATTTATGCTTTACGACATTGTCACCCTGGATCCTGTACAGGAATGAACCACCTGCCAGCCAGCGATCTGCCGTATATGTCGTTCCAATGGAGAAGACTATTGAATCAGGCCCGTATATATACCCGGAGAAAGCATAATCATCTATCGATTCATTATGATAGCCAACGATGAAATCAAGATTATGGGCGTAGTATCTCTCTCCGTTATCACCGGTTCGGTACTTGCCGTTAAGATAAAGATATGGGTTTGTATATACAACCTCGAAATATGAATCAAGGCTCCCCTTCCCAAGTGTCATCGTGTGCTTGATATTCCCCAGAACGCCATATGAGAGCGGAACGGTTGCCGTCTCCAGCCCCGGTATCTGGAACTGGTCGAGAAGGAATGAAGCATAGGCGGAGAATCCACCGCCAAGAGCAGCTTCCAATGAAAATGCCATTATGTTGTTTGCTTCATCAAAGTATTCCAGCGAAAGCTCATTTGTATAGTTATAGAAGTCATGAAGTATCAGGAATGGGGAGAAGAAACGCATATCGAAAAGCGATGAAGAGACAATCATCGTACCAAAATCAACCTGGAACCTAAGCCTGTCAAAGATATCTATATCAAAGCTATGGACTATCCTGAATTGTTGGTCTCCTGTGAATTCGCGCCGTGAAAAAGAGCCCTCATTCCCATTATAATGATCGCTTTCAATACCATTCTCAGTATTCCAGCCATCAAACTGCATATCAAAGCGTGTTGC
>CALXLI010000081.1 GCA_944389155.1 uncultured Spirochaetaceae bacterium
CGGACATTATAGGGGAAGCCCCTATCGCAAGGATGGAATTCGCGACATCGTTGACTGTCACGTAGTTGGTTATGCAGTGCACAAGGGGGCACTTCTCCCTTACTTTGCTTATCATATCTCACCTCCAGCCATCTTCCAGAACATAAGTTCATGATTTGCTGCCTCCCTGAATATCCTGGAGAGCTTTTCCTTATCAGGATAATCTGCAGCTATCTTGTCGCAGTACGCTTCCCACGCTCTGCAGCACTCGGAATAAATCGGAGATGTGTAATCACGCACAAGCGGACCGTAATATGTATCCAGCACACCAGGATGTCGTTCAAGGGTCTTCCTAAATACATATTCATATCCAGTCATGCAGGGCATCACAGCCATGAGTATCTCCTCAAGCGTGCCATTCTCAGCTGTGTCTATCAGGAATGACGTATAAGCCCTGCATGCATCCTTCTTCTCTATTCTCTCAACATCATCGTCGGTAAGACCGCCATCCCTGAGATACTTCAGCCTTGTCTCGTTCTCGCTGTCATTGACAAAGCCAAGCACAGAATAGAAGAACTGCATGTCACGAAGCGTCCGGGACTTGAACATCCCAGCTGCAAAGGCCTTCATATAGTCCCTGAGATAAATGCTGTCCTGCACGATGTAATCCAGGAACTTTGCCCTATCGAGCGTTCCTTCCCCAAGCTCTGAGAGAAAGACAGCATCCGCTGCAGCATCATATAGATCCATGCTCTCCCTGGTGATATCTTCCATCAGCGACATATCATACCTCCCTATACATGAAGAAATGGTCAGTCGGGCCATTTCCCTTTCCAAGCTCCAATGCGTGCGCGATTGCTCCTGTCACATATTCCTTTGCCTTTCTGACAGCTGTGACCAGATCGCAGCCGAGCGCAAGATACGATGCTATAGCGCTTGAGAGCGTACAGCCTGTGCCATGCGTGTTCTTCGTGTTGATACGCTGCCCTGGAAAGACTGTGAAGGACTCACCGTCAAAGAGGATATCATCGGCATTGCCTACCCTATGTCCGCCCTTGACGAGAACAGCCTTCGCCCCCATCTTCGAGATCAGCTCAGCGCTTCTCTTCATTCCGTCTGCGTCATGTATCTCAATGCCTGATATCTTCTCAGCCTCCGGGATATTCGGCGTGAGAACCGTTGCGATAGGTATGACTGTCGAGATAAGGGTATCTATAGAGGATTCCTGCATCAAAGGAGAGCCATTCTTTGCATACATCACAGGATCGATGACAACATGTTCTGGCCTGTATTGGCCTATCTTCCCGGCAACTGTCCGCATGCACTCCGGACTTGAAAGCATCCCGATCTTCACAGCATCTGGCCAGATATCCTCAAAGACAGCATCAATCTGATCAGAAATCACCTTCGATGAGATATCCTCAATCGAAATCACGCGGCTTGTATTCTCAGCAACAACCGATACGATTACAGACATCGCGAATACGCCGAGTGCGGACATTGTCTTGATATCGGCCTGGATGCCAGCTCCACCTGATGAATCAGAGCCAGCTATCGTAAGTGCGCATTTCATAACACCTCCTGAATATATGCAGGAGGTCAAGGCAATGCTCCCTACGCTGGTATTAACCAACAGGTTCCAAGGGTCAGGTTCTACCTTCTCAGCCATACGGCTCCCCTGCATATGCCTTGTTTTATAGCATAAGAGGGACAGAATGGCAAATGCCATGGTTGACCGTATACCCAGCTTTCATTAAAGTGATATCGAATCAGTTAAGGAGGATGTAGATGAACAGCTACAAGGAACTCGGACTTGTCAACACCAGGGATATGTTCGCCAAGGCTATGAAGGGCGGATATGCAATCCCTGCTTACAATTTCAACAATATGGAGCAGATGCAGGCAATCATACAGGCTTGCGTAGAGACAAAGAGCCCTGTAATCCTTCAGGTATCGAAGGGAGCAAGGGACTATGCGAACATAAACATACTTCGCAACATGGCACGTGGAGCAACAGAGTATGCAAAGGAACTTGGATGTGAGATCCCTATAGTCCTTCACCTTGACCATGGTGACTCTTTCGAGACATGCAAGCAGTGTATCGACAATGGCTTCTCCTCTGTCATGATCGATGGTTCTCATTTCCCATATGAAGAGAACATAGAGCTTACAAAGAAGGTTGTTGATTACGCTCATCAGTTTGACGTGACTGTCGAGGGCGAGCTTGGAGTGCTTGCAGGAATCGAGGACGAGGTATCATCCGCTGTATCACATTACACAAGGCCTGAAGAGGTTGAGGATTTCTCAAAGAGGACTGGAGTTGACTCACTTGCAATCTCAATCGGCACAAGCCATGGAGCATATAAGTTCACGCCGGAGCAGTGCACAAGAAATGCAGATGGCATCCTTGTTCCACCTCCGCTACGCTTTGATATCCTCGAGGAGATCGAGAAGAAGATCCCAGGATTCCCAATCGTCCTGCACGGCTCATCATCTGTCCCACAGGAATATGTCAAGATGATCAACGAGCATGGCGGAAAGCTTGATGACAGCGTAGGCATTCCTGAAGAGCAGCTGAGGAAGGCAGCAAAGTCCGCAGTCTGCAAGATCAATATCGATTCGGATGGAAGACTTGCGATGACAGCTACGATCAGAAGGATCTTCGATGAGAAGCCTGCTGAGTTCGATCCAAGAAAGTATCTCGGACCAGCCCGTGATGCACTCAGGGAGATGTACAAGCATAAGAACATCGATGTGCTTGGATCAGCTGGACACGCTCTGGACTGAGCATATAGGCGGCAGGCTTCGGCTCTGCCGCTTTTTCATCCAAGCAGAGATACAGCCTTTTCCTTATCTAAATCAACCTGCGCCTTTACCTTATCAAGGCTTTCCATCTTGCGGATGGGACGAAGGCGGCACATTACATCTATCTCGATTTCCTTCCCGTATATCATCTCATCAAATGCCACGATATTGGTCTCTACCGTGACTTGGGCGCTATCATCAACGGTTGGCCTCCGTCCTATATTCGTCACGCCTATATATCTCTTTCCATCGATATGGACATACGAAGCATATACCCCCTCCTCTATCTCAAGGGATGAAGGGAAAAGAATATTGGCAGTGGGCATTCCGACTGTGTGTCCAAGCCCTCTGCCATGTATTACAACACCATGTATCCTTGCAAGTGCTTCCATCACTCGAAGAGCAGATGATAATCCGCAGCGATCTCCCTGGACTTTGATTCTTTGTGCATTATATCGAACAGCGAACGGGGAATCGCTATTGTCTTGCCGATGATAGGCTCAACGATGCTCTCGAACTTAGCAGGATGCGCTGTTGCAACGACTATTGTAGGCTGTGATGGGAAATGATCGCGCCTTACCCTCTCTCCGCATGCTGTATGAGGACAGATGATGTGCCCATGCTCCTCCCACTCTTCCTTTATCGTCTTTCGTATCTCATCATCGGAGACAGACCATGATGAGACATTCCGCCTGAATTCATCATACGTCGGGAAAAGGGCGAAGAGCCTTTCCATATTCGATGGATTCCCAACGTCCATGGCATTTGCAAGAGTCTCGATCGATGTGCGAGGCTTATACTCACCGCTTTCAAGATAATCAGGGATTGTCCTGTTCGCGTTGCAGGCAAGGACTATACGCTCAATCGGAGCGCCGGCAGCCTTTGCCCAATAAGCACCTGTTGAGTTTCCGACATTGCCTGACGGTATGATGATGATAGGCTTCCTTCCGTACAGCTCATAGTACATGGAAGATGCCCATACATAATAGGCGTACTGAGGAAGAAGACGCCCAAGATTGATTGAATTGGCGCTTGAAAGCCCTGTAAGGGATGTATCCATGAAGGCTTCCTTCACCATTCTCTGGCAATCGTCAAAGCTGCCTTCAACCTCATAGCTGGACACATTGCCATCCCATCCTGTAAGCTGCCTTCTCTGCCTCTCTGCTACCCTGCCCTTCGGGAAGAGAACCTTCACGGAAAGATGTTCCCTGTTATGGAACGCAGAGGCTACAGCTCCTCCTGTATCACCGGATGTAGCGACAAGGATGGTAAGATCCTCCCCACGCCTTGAAAGAAGCGTTTCCATTGAATAAGCAAGGAATCTTGCGCCGAAATCCTTGAATGCGGCAGTAGGGCCGTAGAACAGCTCCAATGTATCTTCGCCATCATCTGTGTGGAATGCGATCGGAAAATCAAAGGCAGAGCGGCAGATCCTCTCAAGCTCATCCTCAAGCTCATCCCCCTCAAAGAACGGCTTGATTGCACTATACATTGCATACCATGCGCCTTTTTCGAGCGTGAAATCAGGAAGCGAGGATGGCATAGACTCAGGAATGAACAGCCCACCGTCCTCTGCAAGTCCTTTCAGTATGGCCTCTGATGCGGACAGCTTCATGCCATCCTTCGATCTGGTTGAAACGAATTTCATGAATTACTCCTCCTTAGATCCTTGAACCAAGATAAGCGCTCAGACGAAGTATATCCGAGAAAACACCGGCTGCTGTTACCTCAGGTCCTGCCCCAGGCCCTTTTATCACCAGAGGCTGCTTATGATAGCGCTGCGTCGTGAACGATATGACATTGTCAGTGCCCTTTGCCTGCGAGAATGGATGATCGAGCGGATACTCAGCAAGCGATACAGAGCATATGCCATTCTCGACCTTTCCAACGTACCTCAGCTTCATGTTCCTGCTCTCAGCTTCATCGTACAGCCTCTTCATATCATCGTCCATTTCGCATAGGCGCTCCAGGAACTCCTCTTTCGATGCGTTTTTGAGGCTATCCGGAACAAGCGACTGCACAGCTATGTCCGAAACTTCGGTCCTGTACCCAAGCTCACGGGCAAGGATGACTGTCTTTCTTGCGACATCCATCCCAGACAGGTCATCACGTGGATCCGGCTCTGTGTATCCAAGCTCCTTTGCCTTGAGGACAAGGGATGAGAACGGCACTGTCCCATCATACTCAGAAAGAAGCCAGCAGAGAGTGCCGGAGACCATTCCCTCGACCTTCTCGACAGAGTCACCTGTCTCCCTAAGGTCCTTGAGTGTGCAGATAACGGGAAGGCCAGCTCCGACTGTCGTCTCATAGAGGAACTTGCGGCCTGTCCTGCCTGATTCTTCCATCAGGCTCTCATATTCCTCATAAGGACCAGAACCTGCTTTCTTGTTTGGCGTGACTATATGAAAGCCCTGTCTTATGAACGATGCATACTGCTTTGCCCTCTCCTCGCTTGATGTGCAGTCAACGATGACTGCATGGGGATAATATGATGCGCTTATATGTGACAGGAAGACATCATCACGGTAGACAACACCATGCTCAGCAAGCTCCTCCCTCCATCTGGAAAGATCTATTCCTTCCTCAGAGAGAAGCATCTTCCTTGAAGTTGCTATTCCTCTTATCCGGATATCAAGATCGAACTCCCTGCGAAGCCTGTCGCTTTCCGCGGCAATCTGATCCAGAAGCGTTCCCCCGATATTCCCAGGCCCGAAAAGACCGACAGACAAAGTCTGTGCGGAAAGGAAGAACGATGAATGAAGCGCCCTGAGCGCCCTTCCGCTCTCATCGCTCCTGATCACAGCGCTTATGTTCCTCTCGCTTGACCCCTGGGCTATTGCCCTGATGTTCACTCCTGCCTTTGCAAGGGATGAGAAGAACTTTCCTGCAACGCCTATGCGTCCTGGCATATTCTCACCGACTGCGGCAAGGATCGCAAGCTCATTCTCAGACTCAACGCTTGAGATATCCCCAGAGGCAAGCTCGCTCTGGAACTCCTTCCTTACAGTCCGTACTGCAGCGCTCACCTCGCGCTGCGGAACAGCAAGACATATCGAATACTCAGATGAGGCCTGCGAGATGAGTATCACCGAAATCCCCTCCCTGCGAAGAGCAGAGAAGAGGCGTGATGAAACTCCAGGCACGCCAGACATTCCAGATCCTTCCATATTGATCAGGGCCACACGGCGCACGACAGAGAAGGCCTTGACCGCTGTACGGGAATCCTCATTGAGGCTTTTTGCCGTTATGAGCGTACCCTCATCCTCGATATCCCCCCAATATCTGAGTGAGATAGGAAGGTTCTGTGCAGCAGCTGGCTGGAATGCATGTGGATGGATTATAGGAGCTCCGAAAAATGACAGCTCGGTAGCTTCATCATATGTAAGGTTCTTTATCACATGTGCTGATGGCACATCCCGGCGCGATGCAGAGCAGAGAAGGGAGCGGCTGTTCCAGAACGTAAGCGGTGCTTTATGGTTTGATGCGATGAGTGATGCGGTATACTCACTCTCCCCTTCAGATCTTACCCTGCCAGAGGCATCTGCCGCATTCTTGACTGAGTAGAGATTGCCAGAGACAAACACAACACCTTCGGGAAGCCTGTCTGACTTGACAGCCTCCTCCGGTGTCATTACCGTGCTCGCAATCCCTTCTTCCCTGAACTTCGCGTCAAGTATCATTGAAATATAGGAGCTGGTGAGCTTAGCAAGATACTTGCCAGCGGAAGCCGGTGCATCCTTCATCAGCCATACAGCGTGGAGAATCTCCTCAATCTCTGAAAACGATGCATTGATCATATTCTCGATCTTCCCGGAATCCTCTGAGAAGAGCGTACTGTCCGCAGCTTCAATCCATGCATTCTGGCTGCGTTCAAGACGTCCCCAGAGCCTTTCATCGTTATCAGCAGCAGCCGCAAGCAGGGCCGTCATCGAAAGATCAGGAGACTCGACAGAAGAAAGGACAAAGACCTTTGTGCTCTCCTCTCCTTTCCTGGCTATCGTCAGAAGCTTGTTTATACCCGTTTTGGAAGAGAGCATTGAACCCTCAAGCGCGTGGACACGAATTCCAGACATTGTGACTCCTATATTTGTTCTTTCGGAGATGATACTAAAAAAAAGGTAAACAAAAAAGCTCCCAGGACGGGAGCTCTGCAAGAGAGAACAATCGTTATACTACCTTTACGACCTTGCCGCTTCTCAGACAGCGTGTGCAGATCTTGATTGTTCTTGGCGTGCCGTTGATAAGAGCCTTCACTGACACGATATTAGGCTTGAATGTGCGCTTCTTAGTCACTCCGATATGCTGACCGACACCGCCTTTCTTCTTAGCCTGTCCTTTGCGCGGTACTATCGAACCTGAAATTGTTCCCTTTCCGCAGATTTCACATCTTCTTGCCATGTTATCATCCACCTTATACTGTATTATCAAAAAGGAGAGGCATCCTGCCAGGAGCATGGCAAATGCCAGTCACAACTAAGAGACTATAATCAAAGCTTTTGTTTTTGTAAATAGCTTTCAGCGATGGTTCTTTCATGTCATACTGGATCCATGGAAAGAATCGCAGCATTCATCATGGCCGAGAATGACAGATTGCACTGGAGGGCAAAGCTGACGGAATACTTCAGGGCAAGCGGTGACTGGAGCGTCTACGCGCTCACTCCATCCGTAATCCTTCCCGGTGTTGACAGCATAGACACATTCTTCGATATCGGGGACGGTGTGTTCCATTACAGCGGAAGCATCAGGCACTGTGGGAATTGGTGGACCATCGGACTATGCGATGAACGACTGTCGTGCATCTCCCCGGACGCAGGCATTTTCGTATCAAGGATGGAGATGCCGCATCATGAATTTGGAGAAGGCAGCGTGAAGGTTGCACAGGTTGCGCTCTTCGAAATCGATGGATACGAAACAAGGATAATAAAGAAGCGGCCCCTAGGTTTTTCCTGATGGACAGAGATGTGAAAGGAAGCATTCCGAGCATTTCGGGCGTGGGGAGCATACCTTCCGTCCATGAAGATTCACGGTCATGCTGATCCTGCTCCAAAGGGCTTTGTCATATTTCATCCTTATCTCACGCGCGCTCTTTATCCTGTCTTCAGTATCGGTAAGTCCAAGACGATGGGCAACGCGTACAAAATGCGTGTCTGCTATGACACCGGGCTTGCCAAGGACAGAAACAAGATAGCACGCAGCTGTTTTCTCACCTACTCCCGGAAGACGTACAAGCTCATCCTCGCTTTCCGGCATGCCTGAGCGCATTACGGCAGCGGCCGTTCCCTTTATATTGCG
This sequence comes from uncultured Spirochaetaceae bacterium, assembly GCA_944389155.1. Taxonomy (GTDB): domain Bacteria; phylum Spirochaetota; class Spirochaetia; order Sphaerochaetales; family Sphaerochaetaceae; genus Ornithospirochaeta. The sequence continues at coordinate 8,077 of CALXLI010000081.1, forward strand.
GGCCTTGGTGCGTGAAAGCCCAGCCTGATGTATAAGAGCCTCGATATCACCCTCAGAGGCCCCTGCTATTGCAGCTGCATCGGGGAAAACGCTGAAAAGCCTCTCGGCAGCCGCTTCAGCCTGCTTATCTGTCGTGGACGCAGAAAGCATGACTGTGACAAGGAACCTGAACGGCGAGATTACCGGAAGGAATGAGATATCACGTGGATAATGCTCATCCAGCAGCCTTATTATCTCTTCATCATCTCTCATGGCCTCATGATATACCAAAAGCCGCATTATTGGCGACAGAGCCAAATCTTCAAAAATGGTATTGACAAGTTCTTTTCTTTCCCCTATTCTCTCTCCTGTTGCTGAACGGGACGTCGCCTAGCGGCTATGGCGCCTGCTTTGGGAGCAGGATATCGATGGTTCGAGTCCATTCGTCCCGACTTTTGATCCTCATTCCAGATCTGGAATGGGGATTTTCTCTTTTTCCCTTTACTGTGCTATCTTTTCTGTATGGTGAGACGGATAACTGCTGCATTTTCATTGATGATGATTGCCTCAGCATTGGCAGCTGATCCGATATTCCCAGGTTTTGACATAACATTCTTCAAGACAATCACAGACTCATTGATGGTAAACGATGATGAGCGCTTCGGGATTGACTATACAGGATATGGTTTCATCGGCAATGATATGGAAACTGGAATATACCTCCGACTTGGGCTCCAAGCTCCTTATTCCTCACTATCATCGCTGTTTGACGATGAAGAGGAAGAAAGCACAGGGGGCGAGCAATCCTCTGATTCAGTAAAGGCGATGCTTGAGACATCGTTTCTGTTCTCTGTCTCGATCGGACCGGCATTCCGCCATGCGATAAGCGATGACATCCTCTGGTACATGGGCACGGGCTTCCTTGCAAGCATTGACTATATCAGCATAGAAGAGAAAGGAAGCAGCACCTCAACGAGCATGGAAGCTGACATTGGATTCGATCTAGACATAGGCTTCCGCATAAACATCGCAAAGCATACGACACTCAGGATAGGAGTACACTCAATAGCGCCTCTCTTCATCCTCCAGTTCGAGACAATGCGATTTGAGCATCAGGATGGAGGGAGCAGCTACACTACACAGGCTGAGATCATACCGAACGTGTTTCTGTCTCGAGGCAAGCGAGAGGGTTTCGAGACGGAGGGATATATAAGCCTTGGACACACATATAGGTCAAAAAGCAATGAAGCACGCTACAGGTACAGAGTCTCCGATAAATCCATAGAGGTCATTCAGTAATCTCTTCGCTGCTTTCCCCTGCATCAACAAGCTGGGCCTCGCTCTTTCCAGGGATATGCCTTTTTATGAATGGGATTATCCCTGAATACATCTTCTGGAACTCCTCCTCGCTATCATGCATCGCAACCTGCCAGGCTGTAGCGAATCCAGGGCTGTTCAGCATAAGCCTATCCACAGCCTTCTGCATGATCTGAAGCTTCTGCACCTCCTTCCGCCCTGGCTTTTCCCTCATAGCCATCAGGGATACGCGGAGGTTCTCGTTTATCTTCTTCAGTTCCTCGTTCTCTTCCTTCACCTTCCTAAGGCCCTCTGACTCAAGCTCCATCCTCATGGAAAGCATGTCCTTGAGCTTTGCGACCTCTTCCTTGTTCTCCTTCCTGATACGTCCAATGCGGGTAGAGGAATACAGTGCGATCATGGCAGCTGCAACGATACCGATACCTAAGCCTATGAAGAATTCCTGCATGAGAAAAGAATAATATGCAAGAGCTGCGCAGACAAGAGAACGCAAACAACATAGTTCCATCTTTCCCGTATCCGTGTTATCATCCTATTGCCTATAGGACGGTTCATCTGAAGCCTCTTGGAGCAAACCATATAATTGGGATCCGGCATAGTCTTAGCGGCATTGATCCTTTTGCTAGGAACAGAAAGCGGACAACAGAGATCCCCCCTTGAACCTAGTTCAAGAGCACACATCAACCGTCACTATAGGTATAATTTGATTATGGAAAAAGACAAACTCAGGAACATCAGATACGTAAAAGTGCCAGAGGGAATGAACGTAAGGACAGATAGCTTCACCCTCGATCCTTCCATCATGCTTCCGGTCCAGCTCATGCCAGGCTCCACAAGGCTGAGGAAAGAGGACATAACGATTGAATCGATAATGGCAGGCATGCTCTTCGTCATTGCATATGATGAAGCCTCGGAGAACTTCCAGTACTACAGAGAGCTGGTGAAAGCAATCGATCCGACTATCGCAGAGCGCCTGAACGAAGCGGCAATAGCGAAAGAAAAGCAGAAGAACTACGACTTTGCAGAGGAGCTGTTTCTTGCTGTATACCATCTGCTTCCGCAATCAGCCTCATGCATAAACCTTGCAACGCTCTATTCATACATGGCAGTAGATGCCAGGGACAAGAGGAAAGATGAGGAAGAGGATGAATACCTTGCAAAGGCAAGGCACACCCTGCTGGATGGTCTGAGGCGATTCGGAGAAGATGAGAGGATCCTTGCCGAGCTTTCATCATTCGAGGCATACATGGGCAATCTCGAGGACGCAAAGGATTACCTTGAGAGGTATATGTCAGTTGCTGTGGAAGGAGAGAAGAAGCAGGAGATGAAGAAGCTTCTCTCCCGCATCACCTTCCAGCTTGAGAACGACGAGGATATAAAGGCTGCATATGACTTCATGATGCTTGGAGAGCCTGAGAAGACAATCGAGATAACAAATGGCTTCGTGAAGAAGAATCCGAAGGTCTGGAATGGCTATTTCCTGAGAGCCTGGGCACTGAGGAAAGAAGGTAGATACGAGGAAGCAAAGAATGATCTTATGAAATGCCTTGAGCTCGGAGAGGCTTCCTCTGATATCTACAACGAGCTATCGATATGCGAGCTTGAGTGCGGCAGCAGGGAGCTTGCGAAGACATATCTCGAGACAGCAGCAGATCTCGATCCCGACAATCTCACCGTCGCATCGAACCTCTCATACCTCTATCTTGGTGACAATCAGTTCGATGAGGCAAGGGAGTATCTTGAGAAGGCAAGGTTCCTTTCCGGAGATGATAAGATAGTGAAGGAGCTGATTGCCGAATACGAGAAGGCAACAGGAGAGAAGATCGGCGAGATGATACACGAGGAGATCGTGCATAACGAAGAAGAGGATGACGATGCGTATCAGGAGGAGATTGCAGAGATCATGAACACAGGCGATCATGAAGGATGCCATCATCACCACCATCACGGAGAGGAAGAATGATTTCAAGATCAGAAAGCGATACGCTTAGAATCGGAGAGGAAATCGGAAGCAAGCTCAGGAAAGGCGCTGTTGTCTCGCTCAGAGGTTCCCTAGGAGCTGGAAAGACAGTGCTTGCGAAAGGCATTGCAAAGTCGCTTGGCATACAGGAGGCCATCGTCTCCCCCACTTTCACGATTGTGCAGGAGTATGATGGAGAGAGAGGCAGGATGTACCATCTGGATCTCTACAGGCTCTCAGGTGAAGATGAATTTGAATCCATGGGGGGTGAAGAGTTCCTGTACTCAGATGGCATAACCCTCATCGAATGGTCAGAGAAGATACAGGATATGCTTCCCTGCGATACAGTATATATAAACATAACGATCAACAGCGACCAAAGCAGGGATATCGAGATAAAGGGGCTGGAATCATGAACATTCTTGCAATAGATACATCAACAGCTGTCCTTTCCATCGCTCTGAAGACAGAAACAAGCTATGAAGAGCGGCTCATAGATGGCAATTTCTCTCACTCGGAGGATCTGCTTCCTGAGATAGAGAAGCTTCTTGCACGTGCCTCTCTCGATATCTCAGAGCTGTCGCTCATAGTGACAGCTAAAGGCCCGGGATCATTTACGGGGCTGAGAATCGGCATGGCAAGCGCAAAGGGAATCGCAAGCGCGCTTTCAATACCTGTGGTCTCCATTCCGACGCTCGATGCGATATACCATGCAGTCTCATTCTACCCCGGAGCTGTCATATCCGTGATAGACGCAAAGAAGAGGAAGTTCTATCTTTCTGCAAAGAAGAATGGCGAGACTATCATTCAGGACAGAGACGGCAATGCAGAAGATGTGATACCGATCATAGAAAGCGAGGAGATCCCTCCTATGATAACAGGCCCGGACGCTGCCCTTTTCGCATCAAAGCTTCCTGAAGGCCTGAGGTATATCATCGACAGCGAAAGCCCAAGGAATATATCGCGCTCTCTGATTGTCCTCGGAATGAGGAAACTGGAAGAATCGGGCGCTGATGATATCGGAGAAGGGCCTGTATATATAAGGCGGTCAGACGCCGAGGAAGCCCTGCTGAGGAAGATGGAGGAAAACAAGAATGCGTGAGTGTGATATCCTGGTTGTCGGCTGCGGTCCGGCAGGTCTTTCTGCAGCCCAGTACGCTTCCCGTGCTGGCTACTCTGTCATAGCAACAGATGCACTGGCTCCGGGAGGGCAGATGCTCTATATCGATGAGATCGAGAACTATCCTGGAGAAGAGAAGACATCCGGATACGCGCTCTCAGAGAAAATGGAGAAGCAGGCTGTTTCGTTCGGTGTTGATATTGCCTACTCTGAAGTAACATCAATCGAGAAAGATGGAAAGCTGTTCATCGCACATACATCAGATGATGATATAAAGGCAAAAAGCGTGATCTGGGCAGCTGGAGCACGGCACAGGGAGCTTGGCTGCAATGGCGAGAAGGAGTATCAGGGAAAAGGCGTCAGCTACTGCGCTACATGCGATGGTCCGTTCTTCAAGGGGCGGGATGTCGTCGTGGTAGGCGGAGGGGACACAGCGCTTACAGACGCACTGTATCTTTCAAAGCTATGCTCATCTGTCACACTCGTGCACAGGCGGACAGAGTTCAGGGCCCAGAAGGTCCTGCAGGACAGGGTCAGGGCAAAGGACAACATAAAGCTTGAGCTCGGAAAGAACGTGCAGAGCATAAACGGCAATGGGAAGAATGTTGAATCTGTCACGCTTACAGATGGCACTGAGATAAAGGCCTCAGCCGCATTCATCTTCGTCGGGATAATCCCGAATACCGAAGCAATCAGGGATTTTGCGGAGATGGAGAACGGATTCATAAAGACAGATTCCTCGATGAGGACATCAATCGGCGGATTCTTTGCAGCAGGCGATGTACGCACTACCCCATTCCGCCAGGTTGTCACAGCAGCGTCCGATGGGGCTATAGCCGCCCACAGCGCTGATGAGTGGATACAGAATCTTTAAGACTTCCGGGCTATGTATCGCTTGATGCATAGCCATATACCATCCTTCGCCGCAAGGCACTCCAGATTCAGCTGTTCATGCAGCATACAACGCTGAATATTCAGCTTTTCCGCCTATAATCGAGGTTTTTCCCTTGCTTTCTGCTTTAGCCTGACTCATAATTTTTCTGTATGAACATCCTGATGGTAACAAGTGAAACAGTCCCATATTCCAAATCGGGGGGACTTGCTGATGTAATAGGGTCGCTATCCCCAGCTCTCAAGCGAAAAGGCATTGATGTCAGGATTCTTATGCCTATGTATTCGTTCATAGACAGGAAAGGTTTCAGGAAAAGCTCTGATTTCACAGTGGAGATGCTCGGAGGAAGCACTGAGGTATCAACGGTATCGAAGAAGACAAATGGCGTTGAGTATGTAGGCATCGAGCATCCATACTTCACAAAGCGCCTCGGCATCTATGGCGATACTTCCTTTGAGCCCTATCCTGACAATGCTGAGCGCTTCACGCTTATGGCGAAGTGCGTACCGGCTTATATCAAAGCGACAGGATGGCCTGTCGATATCATCCATTGCCATGACTGGACTGCTGGCCTTGTCCCCTTCTATGTGAAGAAAGAAGGCTTGAAGGCAAAGACCATATTCACGATACACAACCTGGCTTATCAAGGTGATTTCTCCCGCTATGATGCGGTGCTCTCAGGGGACAGGCTTCCAGAAGAGGCATTCATAGGCACAGCGGGACATGAAAGGCTCAACATGATGCATTCAGCGCTCATAGATGCTGATGCGATAACCACGGTATCCCCCACCTATGCAAAGGAGATCACGACAAGCGAGCTTGGCTGCGGAATGGATGAGATACTCAGGAAACGCAGCTCTGTGCTTTTCGGCATCATCAACGGCCTTGATACAAGGGAATGGGATGCTTCAAAGGACAAGTTCTTCGATGAGCACTATACCTACAGGGATCTTTCAGGAAAGTCTGCGCTCAAGGCCAGGATACAGAAGGAGAATGGGCTTGAGGTCAATCCAGATATCCCGCTATTCGCCATGATCTCACGCATAGCGGATCAGAAAGGATACGCAGAGCTCCTTGGAGGCAGGGAACCTGCTCTTGAGGAAATACTGAAAAGGAACCTGCAGCTCATAGTCGTAGGAACAGGAGACAAGCACTATGAGGATAAGCTTATCTCGCTTGCCTCCACACATCCGAACCTGGCGGTGAACATCGCATTCAGCAACAAGGTCGCCCATGAGACAGAGGGGGCTGCGGACTTCTTCCTGATGCCATCACGCTATGAGCCATGCGGCCTGAACCAGATGTATTCGCTGGTATATGGCACGCTTCCGGTTGCGCATCGGACAGGAGGCCTTGCCGATACGATAATAGACATAACGGAGAATCCTGAAAAGGGAACAGGTTTCCTGATGCAGGATCTTGCCCTCGATTCAATACTTGACGGGGTTGACCGTGCACTCAGCTTCTTCAAGAACAAGGAAGGAATGAAGAAGGCAATCAGAAATGCAATGAGGACTGATTTCTCTTGGGACAGATCAGCCTTGGAATATATTGATCTATACAGTACGCTCATAAGGTAAAGAGAGGAGGTAGCTATGAGTAGAAAGACAAAAGCTCTTGCAATCGTTTTGGGGGGAGGTAGAGGCACTAGGCTTTATCCTCTTACCATGGACAGGTCAAAACCTGCAGTTCCATTTGCTGGAAAGTACCGCTTGGTGGATATCCCTATATCCAACTGCATCAACAGCGGTCTCAGGCAGATTTACGTCCTTACGCAGTTCAATAGCGCATCGCTCCATAACCATATCGCAAATACATATCAGTTCGACCAGTTCTCCGGCGGCTTTGTAGAGATCCTTGCTGCTGAGCAGACATATGCAAGCGAAAGCTGGTATCAGGGAACAGCTGATGCTGTAAGGAAGAACCTCAAGCACTTCCATGACCAGAACGCTGATTATTACGTGATACTCTCAGGCGACCAGCTGTATCGCATGGATTTCAGGACGATGCTTGACAGGCATATAAAGTCAGGTGCAGAGCTCACGATCGCAGCAAAGCCTATCTCTCGCGCCCAGGCAACAGGACTTGGAATCATCGGGGCAGACAAGGATGGACTTATAAAGAAGTTCTATGAGAAGCCAGCTCCTGACATGGACATATCCGAATACAAAGTACCTGAGGAATGCCTCAAAGACCAGCTTGGACAGAAAAGGGACGAAAGCAACGAGTATCTTGCATCAATGGGTATGTACATCTTCAACGCTAAGACGATGGAAGAAGCCCTCAACAATGACAAGACTGACTTCGGAAAGGAAATAATCCCTGAGATCATAAAGACAAGGAAGGTATCCGCATTCCTCTTCGATGGCTTCTGGGAAGATATCGGTACAATAAAGGCATTCTATGAGACAAACCTCAACCTTGCCTCGGAAAAGCCAGCATTCAACTTCTATGATGAGGAGATGCCAATCTATACGCATCGCCGTCACCTCCCTGCGACAAAGGCTAACTTCTGCAATATCTCCTACTCTCTCACATCCGAAGGTTCAATTATCACGAACGCATATATCGTGAACTCAATCATCGGTGTCAGGACATTCATCGAGGCTGGAGCATCTCTTGACGGCGTATACTGCATGGGTGCAACACGCTATGAGACAGAGGAAGAGAAAGCTGAGAATGCAAGGCTTGGCATTCCTAACATCGGAATCGGAAGAGCAACCATCATAAAGAGAGCAATCATCGATACGAATGCCAGGATAGGCTCGAACTGCAGGATCGGAATAGACAACATCCCTCGCCCAGATGGGGATTTCGACCTCTATTCAATCCACGATGGAATCATCGTGATAAACAAGAACGCAGCAATCCCTGATGGTACTGTAATCTGATTGGAGTGCATCAGATATCAGGGTAAGGCCCAATGTCATCAAGAGTACATTGAGAGCCTATAAGACAGACGAAGTCCACCTCTACACGGGGTGGGCTTTTTGCTTTATGAGCTAGATGATTCCAGATATAGAGCTGATATCAGATCCCATTGAGCTGAGTCTCAGCTGAGCACGACGAGTGAAGAACACCGGACTGAATTACGCAGAGACTGAGACCTTATTTAGCCTAAAACAACTGAAAATCCCGCCTGAAATAGACTTTCTTGAAGTTTTTATCGATTTAGTCTGTTTTGTGCTATAATCAGGCCATGTCTAAGGAAAAGAAACTGTATCCCCGCGAGAAATATTTATCAGCAATCAGGCCATTCTACCAAGACACGGAGATGATCAAAGTCTTCACCGGCGTTCGTCGCTGCGGAAAGTCATCATTGCTGCTCCTGATACAAAAGGAGCTTAAAGAAAAAGGTGTTGCTGATACAAACATACTATATGTCAACCTTGATAAACGACCTTATATTGGCATAAAGACATCTGACGCCCTAGAGCGTATTATCGATGAAGGTTTTGCAGATGCGGATGGAGTCAAATACCTCTTCATCGACGAGGTACAGAACGTAAAGGACTTTGAAACGAGCCTGAATGCCTACAGGGAGGATGGTGATTACTCCATATTCATAACAGGCAGCAATTCATATCTGCTATCGGGAGAACTTGTCACCAAGCTGACAGGGAGATATCTCGAAGTAAAGATGTCTACCCTCACCTTCGATGAGTACATAGATATGAAACGTTTCCTAGGCAAAGCGGTAAATCCCAGCATTACGGAAGAACTACGCTCTTACATATTGGAAGGTGGATTCCCATATGCACTGAACTATGATGGCTTGTCTGAGAAGCGCTTCTATGTCCAGAGCGTCGTAGATGAAATCTTCAATAAGGATGTGAAGGGCAATAAGAAGATCAGAAAGAAACGACTCTTCGATCTTGTAATGCAGTTTGTCGTAAACAACTTCGGCTGTACGATTTCAGTGGACAATATCGTGAACCATCTCAAGGAAGTCATGCACGAGAATGTAAGCAAAGAGACCGTATATAACTATATTACGCAATTGGAAAATCTTAGGATTATCTCCAAATGCGACAGATTCGACCTAAAGAGCAAGAAATCGCTGAAAGGTGGGGAGAAGTATTATCTATCGGATCTGAGTTTCTATTTCCTCCACAACACAGACAACCGCATACCATATGGCCCTGTACTTGAGAACATCGTATATCAATACGCAAGAAGCATTGGATACGAAGTCAGTGTTGGGAAAGTCGGCAAGCTTGAGGTTGACTTCGTAATGCGTACTCCCTCCTTGGACTACTCCTATGTACAAGTTGCAATGTACATACTTACCGATATATCTACCGAGGAAAGGGAATATCGCAGCTTAGAGGCTATCAAGGATAACTATCCAAAGTACCTTCTTACATTGGATTCCCTGATCCAAAAGAGAAATGGCATCATACATGCCAATCTCGCAGAGTTCATCAGAGACGGAAAAACGTTCTGAAACTGACTTTCTTGAAGTTTTCATCGATTTTGTCTATTTCAGACGATAATCTGAGGGTTCATCAACATAGCTCATGAAATGCTCATCAGAACCTGGGGCGTTGGTATTATTCTGAAAAGGCTATTATTTCTTTTTCAACATCAATCTCTCCATGGTACAATCACCAAAAAGGAGGGATGATGCGGTACATCTGTCAGATCTGCGGATACATTTATGATGATGAGATAGAAGGCATTCCTTTTGAGGATCTTCCAGATAGCTGGACATGTCCTATGTGCAAAGCACCTAAGAGCATGTTCGAAAAGGAAGAAGATGAGAAGGAGGATATACAGCACGAACCGATTGAGATGGATGAGAGCCTTGAAGAGCTTTCTCCAGGAGTCCTTGCTGCCATTTTCTCCAATCTTGCCAGAGGCGCGGAAAAACAATACAAAGCAGAGGAAGAAAGACTATTCCGGAAGCTATCAGATTACTTTGCAGAATCAGCACCAGCACCATCCGAAGCAGATCTTTCTGTCCTGAGCAAGCTTGTCGATGATGCTGTGAGCAAGGGTTATCCAAGAGGAAAGGATACTGCATCACGCGCAAAAGACAGAGGTGCTCTTAGAGCCTGCACATGGGGAGAGAAAGTCGAAAGGATTGTCCATGCCCTTCTGGAACGTTATGAAAAGGAAGGAGAATCCTTTCTTGAGAGTGAGAGAATATGGGTATGCTCAGTCTGTGGCTTCATATACATAGGCAATGATCCTCCAGCAATCTGCCCTGTATGCAAGGTACCGGATTGGAAGTTCGAGATGATAGAGTGAGAGGTGGCTGCATGAAGAAGATAGCTGTAAGAAACCTAAGACTATGCACAAAGGATTGTCTCTGCCTGTATGTATGCCCAACAGGAGCAACAGATACAGAGGACAGCATAATCGATACAGATAAATGCATCGGATGCGGTGATTGTGCAGCAGCATGTCCAAGCGGTGCAATAAGCATGATGCCAATCGCCCTGCCCCCTCAGCAGAAGAAAGATGAGAAGACAGTCAGCGCAATGCAGAGAATCGCTGAAGGAAAGGCAAAGGAAGAAAGCATGGCAAAAGCGATAGCTGCTGGAACAGATAAGCCTGGACTGAAACGGCTCATGAAAGCCATTGCACGATCTTCCAGGCTATCTGCAGAGGATATCCTAAGAGAAAGCGGCTACATGCTCCCCCTAAGCGGCAATACGCATGCCCTGGTTGAAGCGCTTGTTGACAATCCTCCAAATGCTCAGTTCCCGATGGATGCAGCACAGAGAATACTCAGGGATATCCCATGCAATGACGGAGAATGGACCAAAAAGGAAAAAGACAAAGTGAAGTACAGATGCAAGGTTTGCTTCACTGAATTTAAGGTAGAGGAAGGAGAAGAGCCCATCTGCCCTATGTGCAAGGCAAAGGACGATGACCTTGAGTTGGCATAAAGCATATTTTGTGCTGTCTGTCAGATATTATCTGCAAGCTGTTGTCCCACTATTCAACTGTCAGCGTAAATGTGCAGGCTTTTCCTTCGTCATTCCTGAAGAAAAGGTATTCAAGCTTTCTATCTTCTC